>NZ_JAHLQH010000016.1 GCF_018918325.1 Clostridium sp. MSJ-8
TCTTATAAAAATTATAACTTATTTCAAATATTTTAGCTATAAAAACAATCTAAAAAACTGACTTTACCCTTGCAAACACAATAATTTAGCTAAAACGGAAGTTAGTTTTGCATTCAACGTGTAAATGTATATCCAAGTTCATTTGCAACATCAATAGCATCTGTATTAGTAGAAACATATTGGAATGTAAATCTTGCTATTCCAATCAGTTATGGATTATATGAAGTTGGTATTAGTAGAAACATATTGGAATGTAAATTAAATTCTTTCTTATTAATTAACTCACCGAATGTAGTATTAGTAGAAACATATTGGAATGTAAATCCTAAGTTTTTTTCCATTGTCTATATCACACCTCCATGTATTAGTAGAAACATATTGGAATGTAAATGGTGCAACAATCCACTCACTTTTATCTCTTGTTTTAGTATTAGTAGAAACATATTGGAATGTAAATGCTAAGCAAGCTGTTGCTTACGATTTTGTTGAAGGTATTAGTAGAAACATATTGGAATGTAAATGATTATTATTTTTCGGATACTAATTTGATGAAACATGGTATTAGTAGAAACATATTGGAATGTAAATGCGGTATTAATTGCAGCAGCTATAGGAGTAGTTGTAGGTATTAGTAGAAACATATTGGAATGTAAATTTGCTTGGTGGAAAAAATTCTAAGATTGAAATAGATTGTATTAGTAGAAACATATTGGAATGTAAATATAGGCGATTATAAGGTTGCTGTAGGCGATAAGTTAGTATTAGTAGAAACATATTGGAATGTAAATTCAGATTAGAAATCTTGATAAGGCTTGTTTGTATCTGTATTAGTAGAAACATATTGGAATGTAAATTTGCTTGGTGGAAAAAATTCTAAGATTGAAATAGATTGTATTAGTAGAAACATATTGGAATGTAAATATTATAGATTGGACAGAGGCAGAAATATGGGAATTTGTATTAGTAGAAACATATTGGAATGTAAATTTAATGATGCAAGCACTAACTTACTATACTTAAATGCAGTATTAGTAGAAACATATTGGAATGTAAATTTGGAATACTGCCGTTTGTGAAGAATTGGGTATAAAGGTATTAGTAGAAACATATTGGAATGTAAATCCTTTTTATTGTTAAAATATACTTGTTCACAAAACGTATTAGTAGAAACATATTGGAATGTAAATTTAGAATAATCAGGAGGGGGTTTCCCCCTTCCCCCGTATTAGTAGAAACATATTGGAATGTAAATTGTGAATTTGCTTTTGCATCTGATGAACGAAAAGATGGTATTAGTAGAAACATATTGGAATGTAAATTGACGAATTCGGCGAGATTCAAGAGCATTAACCAAAGTATTAGTAGAAACATATTGGAATGTAAATAATGAAGATGAAAGTCACAAAAAAGCTTTAGAGTTAAGTATTAGTAGAAACATATTGGAATGTAAATTAACATATAAATTATCTTTTTTCATTTGTGTTTTCGGTATTAGTAGAAACATATTGGAATGTAAATAGAAATCATAGAGGATTATATAGCTTCCATCTACTGTATTAGTAGAAACATATTGGAATGTAAATTATATAAATAAATGTGTTGGATATTGTGGTTGTGAAAGTATTAGTAGAAACATATTGGAATGTAAATATATGAACTCATCAAAAATTATCTTATTGACTTTTGGGTATTAGTAGAAACATATTGGAATGTAAATTCCACAAAATAATTTAGAAATGAGCCAAATTATGACAGTATTAGTAGAAACATATTGGAATGTAAATTTTGTGTTATATTATATATATAGCACAAACTAGCACTGTATTAGTAGAAACATATTGGAATGTAAATAGCTCTGCTAGATAAATCTTCTCTAAGCTATAATCCGTATTAGTAGAAACATATTGGAATGTAAATAGATTGTATAAAAGTTAAAGAAGAATTGGATAAAACAGTATTAGTAGAAACATATTGGAATGTAAATATGAAAGCGACGTAGTAAACTATGTACAAGCAAATAGGTATTAGTAGAAACATATTGGAATGTAAATGGATAAATAGATCCTATTTTAACTTGTAATTTATCAGTATTAGTAGAAACATATTGGAATGTAAATTATCGAAAACAGATTAGATTTACGGCATATGATGGTATTAGTAGAAACATATTGGAATGTAAATAAGGAAAATCAAATTTTACTGTTAAGAACAGACATTGTATTAGTAGAAACATATTGGAATGTAAATCTGCGTCATAGATGGTAGGGATATCATTATTCAAACGTATTAGTAGAAACATATTGGAATGTAAATGAAGTTGCGGCTGAATAATATGTTAGGTGACAGATAGTATTAGTAGAAACATATTGGAATGTAAATGGGACATATTGTCATAGAAATTGGGGATATGAACTTGTATTAGTAGAAACATATTGGAATGTAAATACTATGTTATCCCATATTTCCTTATTACTATTAAATGTATTAATAGGAACATATTGGAATGTAAATATAAACTATGTTATCTTATAATAATTAATTAAGGTTTTAGATATTTAATTAATTTTGCATAATACTTAAAAGACAATAAAAGGTGAAAAAAGCACCCACAATAGTAGATGCTTACACACTTTCTCCTAGCTTTTCAATTTCAGCAAGTTTAGGAGAATTATTTATACAACCTTTCTCTAACATATTAGGTACAGTAATTATACCTACATTGTTCCATTTTAAATAAGAAGTCATTGCTTTGTATTGAGCAATAGCAGCATCGAATACATTATCTGCACCAGCATCTAATAATAGTGCTGTTTTGTTAAAGTTAAAACCTATACTTCCACAAGCATATAATCTATCTATAACTGTTTTTAACTGAGCTGTTATATCGAACCAATATATTGGTGAAGCAAATACTACCATATCAGCTTTTTTTAAGTTTTCCATTATATCTTTCATATCATCATTTATTATGCATTCACCAGAGTGCGAATAACAATATCTACATGCTTGACATCCTTTTATATTCTTGTTGGCAATATTTAAAATGGTCACTGTATGATTATTTTTTAATGCACCTTTTTTAAATGTTTCAGCCATAATTTCTGTATTACCATTTTTTCGTGGACTTCCATTTAATATAACTATATTCAAAGTTTTCCCCTCCATTTTATTAAGATATTTTATAATTAAATCAATTTACACATTAAAATATTATAACATATTAATAAAAATATATATAAATAGAGTGGCTATATTGTTGGTTAATAAATAGGTGTAAATATTAATGTATTAAAATATTAGAAAAAAGAGGAAAAAGCACAAGAGTAGTAGAATTACATATATTGTAATCTTATTATAAGAGATAGAATGATGGAGAAGAAACTTTTTATAAGGGGGAAAAGAGATGAGTTTTAGATTTTCTGATAGGAAGGTTGAGTATGCTAATAGATGGAAGATTAATGAATTAGGAGAAGATATAGTTGAATTAGATAGGTATGAAGGGGAAGTTTATGAAGAAGGTACACCTATAAATTCAGAAACATTAAATACAGTTATTGATGAAGTTTTCAATGCTCTTAGTGAAGGACTTACAAAAGATGAGGTGATTAAACTTATTAACGAACAAATAAATGATAGGATTATAGAAGACAATAGTGTAACTACTTCTAAAATACAAGATAATGCAGTTGTTCCTTCCAAGATTCAAGGTGAATATGAGAATTATGTTGAAACAATTGAAAATGATAAGACAATAGATATTACAACAGGAGAATTAATAGATAATAAAGGTTCTTATGTAACTAATTTTATTAAGATAAAAGATGAGAATGGAGACATTCATCCTAATTTATATGTGAATAAGTGGAAGGAAGATTTGTTATGGGTAGGCTATGATAATGATAGAACTACAGTTATTAACTTTGGTAATGGAGATGCAAGTGTAGTAGATTTGTGTTATAAAGTGAATTTTGAGAATGTATACTATGTTAGATTTATTGGTTATTCAGACATATGTAGAAGCGATTTATTTGTAGTTTCTAATCAGGAATATAAATACTTAAAATGGTTACGTTTAACAGAAGAAAATTATTCAGAACAAATAGGAATGGAGAATGTAAGAAATTGTGTTGCTAGAATTAGAGAAGCACAGGTATTTAAGGTTAAAATTAAAGATGGAATAGCTACACTAAAAGCTTTAAGAGGGGCATTAGCTTATATTAATAATGTAGATAAAAGAATATGCTATAGTGGAGATACTGATTCTATTAACTTAAGTGATCAAACAACTTATGCAATTATATATGATATATATCAAAAAGCTACAAAGATAGTAGAGTATAAATCCATATCATACAAGTGCATTATATTTGCTTATATATATTATTATAATAAGAATACGGTTAAGGTTGCATTATTAGGTAATGATAATAGCATAAGTGTATATAATAATGATATTAGAATATTTGATGCTGAGACAGAAGAGAGTATTTTTAATAACTATCCTAATAAGGCAAGTGCTGTGTGGAATGATTGGTCAACTGTAAAGGTTGACAAGTTAGTAGCACCAGTTCCTTTTGTATTTAATAGCTCTATTTATGCAAAAAATGGTATGTTTGTTGCAAAGGCTGGATTGACTAATACTTGGAATAGTTATGATAACGGAAAAGGTGGTCATATTGTTCAGTTATTTGCTAATGACAAGAGTTATAGAGGAACACTGATTTTAGATGATAGAATAGATAGTTTACCAGTTATAGCATTACAGAGCTGGATAACTACAGGAAAGGGTCATATGTCATTTGGTTGGACTCATTTAGGTGCTGATTCATGTGGATTTGTAGATGAAGTTAGTATAGGTAAAGAAACAGGTATATATGTGAATCCAAAGGTATCTATATTTAATACTCCAACTATTATGAAACCGCAACCACTTATAACCAATATGCCTATGCAATATCAAATGAATGATAATGGTGATTATGTTCTTGATGAAAATGGCGGTAAAATACCTGTAATAGGGGAATCTATAGAGAATAAAAATGTACTTCAAGTTAACGAAAATAATGATTTATGTTATCATAGGGCAGATACAAACAAATGGTACAAGATTAATATGACGGAAATAACAGAATAGCATAATATAGATATTGGTAATTATAACAACAGATGAGGTTATTATGTATTCAGTAAGATAATAAGTATAAAACAGAGTGCTATCTATGTTTTAAATAAGCACTCTGTTTTTATATTATATAAGAAGTGTCAATAGAGGTATGGTTACCATTGAAAATAATGTTGAAACAAATACTATTTGAGAAGCAAATAGTGAATCACAATCATATTTTTCAGCAAGAATAGAAGTAGTACTTCCAGCAGGTAGTCCACACATAAGGACAATAATTGATACTAGTAATTTATCTAAGTTAAATAAACTTAAAACTCCAAGGGTTAATAATGGAAAAGCTACAAGTCTCAAAAATGTATAATATAATATAGGTTTTGAAAATAGTGATTTTATGTCTGCATCAGCTAATATTGATCCAATTACTATCATAGACATAGGTATTGTACATTTACTTACACTTGTTATTGAATTATTAAGAAATACTGGTAATTCAATAGGTAATACCATAAGTAAAAATCCTATAAATATGGATACTATACATGGGTGTACTGCTAACTTCTTAAATGCATCTTTTTTGCTAACATTAGTAAATAAGGCAAGCCCAGCAGTCCACATAGTGAAACGTAGAGGTATTTGAGCTATAGAAGTATATAATACTCCCATACTACCATATAATGCTTCAGCAACAGGTAGTCCTACGAAGCTAGAGTTAGAACATATTATACCATAAGACATAACGCTCTTTTTTTCTTTAGGATATTTTATAAATAATAACTTACTTATATATGTAGCAAATATCTGAACTATAAGTGATATTATTATCGCATATATACAATTCTTCCAGAACGAAGCAGTCATCTCTATCTTCTCTAGAAATGAGTGTATTATATTACAAGGAAGAATAAAGTTTATAAGTAGGTCTGATAAAGTTTTCTTGGTTTTATTATCTATAAGACCTTTTTTCTTTAATATAATACCTACTAGCATAAGAGTAAACAACATGAGTTGAAGATTTATCATGTTTAGAAAAAACTTCATAATTAAAAGCCCCCTATTTAGTTTTTTTATACAATCAATATAGTATTATAGCACGAAAGGGAGTATATGATAAGTGTAACTATATATGAAATATGTTATAATTTCTAGGAATAAATTTTTGATGCTTGGAGATAATTATATGAGTAAAGATTATAATAGAGAACAACTTAAGGAAGATATTATTCATGGAACAGTGTTGTTTCCATTAGCTAGTTATAATTGGTCAGATCGTGGAGAGTTTGTAGTTAATTTACATTGGCATGATGAGATGGAGATAGTTTTTTTTCAGCAGGGGAATTTCATAGTACATATTAACATGGAGAAGTATATTATAGATAAGCCTGCATTTATGTTTATTTCTTCAGGAGATATTCATTCTATAGTGGGAGCACCAGATTGTATAGAGAGTGCTATAGTTTTTGATCTTAAGATGCTTAGTTTTGAGTATTTTGATGGAATACAATATGAGATTATAAGACCTCTATTAGAGAAGAAGATAAGTATGCCTACTATTATATACGAGGATGATGTTATTTGGCAGGATCTGCTTAGAAGCTATAACGGAGTTCTTGAAGAGTTAGAACATGAGGGGTTAGGAAGTTTTATCAGGATTAAGTCTCATATATATAATATAATTGCAGCTTTTTATGATAATAATAAGTTTAGTGATTTTCAGGAGATAAGTGAGAGTAGCACTTATAAGATAGATAACATTAAGAGAGTTTTGACTTATATTCATAATCATTATAATGAGAAGATATATATAGAAGATTTGTCAGAATTGTTGAATATGAACACTCAATATTTCTCTAGATACTTTAAGAGATTAGTAGGGAAGACACCTACAGATTATATATGCGAGGTTAGAATAGAGAAGGCGAAGGAATTACTTATAGAGAGTAATGAGAAGATAATAGAGATTGCTATGGAATGTGGATTTGATAATGTTGGGTATTTTATTAAGAGATTTAAGGAGTATAAACATGTTAGCCCATCTGAATATAGAAAGATAAAAAAGTCAAAATAATATAATTTTTTGTCATAATTGAATAAGTAAACCTTTACCTATGTATCTATAATGTAAGTATAATCAATGAAGAGAAAGAAGGTTTTCATTATGATACAAAAGAAGTGGTGGCAAGACAAGGTTGCATATCAGATATATCCTAAGAGTTTTAATGATACAAATGGGGATGGAATAGGTGATATTAGAGGTATTATAGATAAATTAGATTACCTTAAGGAATTAGGTATAGACATAATATGGATTTCGCCTATATATAAGTCTCCTTTTATTGATCAAGGTTATGACATATCTGATTACTATAAGATAGCAGAAGAATTCGGTACTATGGAAGAGTTTGACGAATTATTAAGTGAAGCTAAGAAGAGAAATATGTATATAGTTATGGATTTAGTTGTGAATCATTGTTCTGATAAACATGAATGGTTTCAGAAGGCATTAGCTGATCCAGAAGGCGAATATGCTGATTATTTTTACTTCAGAGAAGGTAAGGATGGTAGAGCACCTAACAATGTACGTTCTTATTTTGGCGGAAGTATATGGGAACCTATAGAGGGTACTAATAAGTATTATCTACATTCATTTGCAAAAGAACAACCGGACTTAAATTGGGAGAATCCAAAAGTGAGACAAGAAATATATAAGATGATTAATTGGTGGTTAGAAAAAGGTGTTGCTGGATTTAGAATAGATGCTATCATCAATATAGCGAAGAATTTAGATTTTCCAGATTATCCTGTAGATGGAGAAGATGGTTTATCATCAATAATTAATTTTATAGCTGATTCAGAAGGCATAGGTCAGAAATTAGAAGAACTTAAACATGAAACATTCGATAAATATAATGCATTTACAGTAGGGGAAGTCTTTAATATGAAGGATGATGAGTTAGCTGAATTTGTAGGTGATAATGGACATTTTTCAACTATGTTTGACTTTACAGCAGAAGTATTAACTAGTGGAGAAGATGGTTGGCACAGTGCAAGAAAACCTGAGTTTAAGGTGTGGAGAGATGCTATGTTTGAATCTCAAGAGAAATGTGAAGACATAGGTTTTCTAGCTAATATAATAGAGAATCATGATGAACCTAGAGGCGCTAACAATTATCTTCCTAGTTATGCACAAAATAATAATGGTGTTAAGATGCTTGCTACGACTAGTATTTTGCTTAGAGGAATTCCTTTTATATATCAAGGCCAAGAGATTGGAATGAGAAATTGTAAGATGGATAGTATAGCTGATTATGATGATATAGAAACTATTAATCAGTATAATGTGTGTCTAGAAGTAGGACTTACTGAAGCAGAAGCACTAGATGTATGTTATAAACATAGTAGAGACAATGCAAGAACACCTATGCAATGGAGTAGTGAAGGTAATGCAGGATTTACTACTGGTAAGCCATGGCTTAAGGTTAATCCAAACTACAAGGATATTAATGTAGAGGATCAATTATCAGATGAATCATCAGTACTTAGATACTATCAGAAGCTTATAGCTCTTAGAAAATCTACTGATTATTCAGAAGTATTCACATATGGTACATTTATTCCTAGATTTACAGAATTAGATAATATATATTCTTATTCTAGAAGATTAGATAATAAAGAAGTACTTGTTGTGGCAAATTATTCTAGAGAAAAAATTACTATAGATCTAGAAGAAGTAAATGGAGTTGTTATTTTAAGTAATAAAGATAGAACTGGCAATATTGAAGGAAGATTAGAATTATCATCTTGTGAGGTTATGGTTATAGAAATAAAATAATAAATCTGTCTACGTACTTATAATCCAATAAATGTTTTGACAAGAATTAAATAAGCTAATATAACATTACTTAAGAATAAAATTAAGGAGGTACTATAATGAATTGGGCAACATTAGGATGTGGAGTTATTGCAAATGAACTTGGCAGTAGCTAAGGAGAATAATGTTATATTGGCAGAAGCTATGACTATATTTCATATGCCATTATATAAGAAGCTTAATGAGATAGTTAGGAGTGATAAGTTAGGACCTCTTAGAATGATACAAATGAACTTCGGTAGTTATAAGGAATATAATATGGAAAATCGTTTTTTTAATCGTAATCTAGCAGGAGGTGCTATGTTAGATATAGGTGTTTATGCATTGTCTTTCATCAGATGGTTTATGTCAGAAAAACCAGACAACGTAGTATCTCAAGTTAGGTATGCACCTACAGGAGTAGATGAACAAGCAGGAATATTACTTATGAATTCATTAGGAGAGATGGCAACAGTATCATTATCATTGCATGCAAAACAACCTAAGAGAGGTACAGTAGCATTTGATAAGGGATATATTGAAGTGTATGAATATCCTAGAGGTAGCAAGGCAACTATTACTTATACGGAAGATGGGCATCAAGAGGTTATAACAGCAGGAGATACTAGTGATGCTTTATTGTATGAAGTACAAGATATGGAGAAAGCTATACAAGGTGATGATGGAGTTATTCATATGGATTATACTAAAGATGTTATGGAAATAATGACAGATATAAGAAAATCATGGAATATGACTTATCCAGAAGAAGAATAAAATAATTGGGAGAATAATATATTATGTTAAGTACAAATGTTGATTTGATAAGAGGTAAAATATTAAAGTCACTTATAATATTTGCAGTGCCATTATTTATATCTAACCTATTTCAACAACTATATAATACAATAGATGTTATGATAGTTGGCAACTATCTAGGAGATGTCTCTCTTGCTGCAATGGGAGCTTGTGCTGCTGTTTATGAGTTACTTATAGGATTTGCGCAAGGTGTAGGTAATGGATTAAGTATAGTTGTAGCAAGAAGTTATGGATCAGGTAATGAGAAGTTAGTGAAAAAATCAGTAGCAGGATCTCTAGTTATAGGAGTTATTATATCTATAATTATAATGATAATATCTGCTTTATGTCTGTATCCATTACTTCGAGTACTAAACACACCAAGTAATATAATAAAAGAAGCATATTCGTATATAAGTATGATAACAATGTTTGTATCTGTTATGTTCATGTATAATTTATTTGCAGGAGTGCTTAGAGCAATTGGAAATAGTATTATGCCTCTTATATTTTTAATTATATCTTCAGTATTAAATGTTGTATTAGATATATTTTTTATAACTAAGATGGATATGGGAATAAGGGGAGCTGCAGTAGCTACAGTTATAGCTCAAGGTGTATCTGCACTATTATGTATTATATATATTTATTCTAAGTGTAAGATTTTAATACCTAGTAAGAAAGACTTTACTTATGATAAGGAACTATATAAGGAATTATTATCCCAAGGATTATCAATGGGAATTATGCTTATGGTGGTATCAGCAGGTACTGTTATCCTTCAGAGTGCTATTAATGGATTGGGATATCTTACAATAGCAGCTCATACAACAGCTAGAAAAATAAGCAGTTTTGCTAACATGCCATGTATTGCATTATCACTTAGTTTAGCAACATTTGTATCACAGAATAAAGGTGCAGATAAGAGAGATAGAATAAAAAAGGGAGTTAGATATACTAATATATTATCTATAGTATTTGGATTTGTAGCTTTTGGATTACTAGTTATAGTAGCACCTGCATTAGTAAAGCTATTATCAGGTTCAACAGAGGCGTTAGTTATAGACAAAGGGACAAGGTATTTAGTTATTAATTCATTATTTTATCCTGTACTAGGAATATTACTTAATCTTAGAAATTCCCTTCAAGGATTAGGGGAGAAACTTATACCATTAGTATCTAGTGTTATAGAACTTGTAGGAAAAATATTATTTGTAATATTATTTATTCCAACTCTTAAATATACAGGAGTAATATGGTGTGAACCTATAATATGGTGTCTTATGTGTATTCAACTTGCTTGGTCATTTTATAGAAATTCATATATTAGAAATAAAGAAAACTATGTACATTTTGTTGAAAATGAAGCAAAATAGTGTTAGAATAACTTGGAAATTTTTTGATTATAAGGCGAAGATGTATATGGAACGTTCATTTGAAGTATTATTATATGGAATGCAATTTAGAAAATTATTAGAAAAAGAATTAGATTGTTTGCAAAAAGAATATGATTTGTGCAAAATAGATATGCATATATTGTTATATCTCTTTAATGCAGGAGATAAGAATACAGCAAGAGATATAAAGAATCTTAAGATGTTTACTAAAGGACATATATCTCAATCACTTAATAGGCTACATAATAGAAGATATATTGAGATGGTTAAAGATGATAAGGACAAACGATGTATGCATATACTTCTTGATAGAACTGCAGATGGAATTATAAGTAGGATATTAGAAGCATATGATAGAATTAATAAGATAGTATTTCAGAATATTACAGATGAAGAAATGCAAGTGTTAAAATCAGTGGCAAGCAAGATAAATAATAATATAAAAGGTGTATTGGAAGAAAAGAATATAAAATGATGAAATAATTATTATGTAACCTCATGAAAGAGAGACTAGAAGTTTTTGTATGCTTGGAGCGATAATATAAGTATTATAAAAGCCTCTAGTCTTTTCCATAAGTGTGTTGAAGTATATAATTGTAAGAAATAATTAATATTTGTATAAGATTCTACTTGTTGACAAACTATTTTTTTAGAGTTAAAATAGTTTAAAATTAAACTATTTTTTATCCCTTAAAAGAATATTCCAATAATTATTTATTGGAATATTCTTTTAAAAATATATTAGCACTCAATAAAGCTAAGTGCTAATAATGACGAAAAAGTAGTTTTATAAAAATAAAATGGGGTGATTTGGTGGTAGATATAAGAAATTATTCAAATGAACAAGAGAGATTATGTAGAGAAAACGATAAGATTGCACCTAAACTATATGAAGAATATGGAGTAAATTTAGGATTAAGAGATAAAAATGGGAATGGAGTATTAACAGGACTAACTAATATATCAAAGATTATATCTTTTAAGAATGAAAATGGACAAAAAGTTCCTTGCGATGGAGAGTTATGGTATAGAGGATATAATGTAAAAGATTTAATTAGAGATTTAGGACCTACAGAGTTTGGATTTGAGAAAATAGCTTATTTATTACTTATTGGGCAATTACCTGATGATAATCAACTTGAAGAATTCAGTAATATAATAGGGCAAAGTAGAACATTGCCTACTAATTTTACTAGAGATGTTATAATGAAGGCACCTAGTTCTGATATTATGAATAGTATGACAAAGAGTATTCTTACTCTTGCATCGTATGATGAAACAATAAAAGACAATAGTATAAGTAATAGTTTACGTCAATGTATACAACTTATTAGTTTATTTCCATTATTAGCTGTATATGGATACCATTCTTATAATCATTATGAAAATGATGAGAGTATGTATATTCATAGACCAGATCCAAAGTTATCAACAGCAGAAAATCTTCTTATGCTATTAAGACCTGATAAGAAATATACACCTGTTGAAGCTAAGGTTTTAGATACAGCACTTATATTACACATGGAACATGGTGGAGGAAATAATTCAACATTTACAACACGAGTAGTTACTTCATCAGGTTCAGATACTTATTCAACTATTGCTGCAGCTATGTCTTCCCTTAAAGGACCAAAGCATGGTGGGGCAAATATCAAGGTTATGGAGATGATGGAAGATATCAGAAATAACATTAAAGATATTGAGGATAAGGAAGAAGTTGAAAATTACTTAAGTAAGATATTAGCAGGGGAAACCTTCGATGGTAAAGGTTTGATTTATGGAATGGGACATGCTGTTTACTCTTTATCAGATCCTAGAGAAAAAATATTTAAGAAGTATGTTGAGAAGTTAGCCATAGAGAAACATCGTGAAAAAGATATGCAGTTATATAATACTATTGAGGAATTAGCTCCAAAGTTAATTGCAGAGAAGAGACGTATATACAAAGGGGTAAGTCCTAATGTAGATTTTTATAGTGGATTTGTATATGATATGCTTGGAATTCCACAAGAATTATATACAGCGATATTTGCAGTAGCTAGAATAGTAGGTTGGAGTGCACATAGAATAGAAGAACTTATATGTGCAGATAAGATAATTAGACCTGCTTATAAGAGTGTTATGGAAGAGAAAAACTAAGAGATATAATTAAAGAAGATATATAATAGAAAAAAGAAATAATAATGTAAAAGATAAGAGAAGCCTAAATTTAAGCTTCTCCTATCTTTTTATCCATATTAATAATATGATTAACTAACCAGGAATTTAGAAATTCTAGTAAGTCTCTAATTGATGCATCTTGATTATCATCAATTGTATTAAGATTATAATCATCTAATTTCTTGATAAATTGTTCATGTGCTATTTGCTGTTCTTTTAAACCAGCATAGTTAATTTCTTTCATGTATTTTTCCTCAGTTGCAAAATGAAGCTGAGTATATTCTTTTAATTCATCTAATAGTTCCATAATTCTATCATATTTATCAACTAATAAATCATTAGTTAATAATTCATATGTTTTGTCTGTTATTTCAAATAAATGCTTATGTTGCTCATCAACAATGTCAATATTAGTTTTATAGGCATCCTTCATTTCATACATTTTACTTCATCTTCTTTCATAAATAAAATAATATTTAGATAATAAATATATGATAAAATGAGGAAATATCAAAGTCAACGAGTACTAAAACATGTTAACAGAAAATTATAATATTAATGAATTAAATTTCGTTTTTACTTAAACCTAAAACCTCTTTGTTATCTCTTATCAAGAAAAACATAACTAGTGGGAATACAAGAGATAATAGTGAAGTTGCTTGGAATCCTGTAACAGCTATTCCATATATTAAGTTGATTATAGTTATAATATAGTAGCCGTATACACCTATATAATTCTTTGCAAGTATAAGAATTAGAGATGCTATAATTAAGGCACCTAGTACTATAGAGATAATATAATCAGTTGTAGTTGGAATAAGTCCGGTATCTAATCCCATGGATTTATAAGCTGATTCTATTTCGTCTTTGAAGAATATTCCTATAATTGTTACAAGAAGTGATATTGCATTTACCACTAACAAGAATATTGATACTCCTTTTAATGCTCCTGATAATTTATTTTGGTTCATTTCCATATTTTCAACCCCCTTTTTTAAATGTAGACAACATCATTATAACACATAATAGAGATGGTGGTAGGAAAGAATAACTTAAGGATATCTTAAGTTTTCATTTATTTACAGTATGTGTTAATTTATGTTATATTACAAATATAAAATATAGAAGTATAGGGAGTTTTTGAGTATGAAGAAGAAAAACATAATAATTTCAGCAATTATAATTGTAGTGGCTACAATTATTTTAGTTACAGTAAATAAGGTATCACATAAAGGAAATTCAGGTTCTGAAACAACATTAAAAACTACCAAAATAGATGTATCGGATAAAATATATATAAATGGTGAAGTAAAAGCTGTAGATAGCACTAATATATATTTAGATAATACAAAGGGTGTAGTTGATTCGGTAGCAGTTACAGATGGGCAAGAAGTGCAAGCTGGCGATTTATTATTTACTTACAGAAATGATACAGTAACTAGTCAAGTAGAAGAGTTAACTAGTCAAGTAACAACATATAATAGTCAAAAGTCTAGATTAGAGTCAAAGAAATCTGATGCTAATAATAAATTAAATGATAAGAAGAATACTATTAGAGATCTTGAAGCTAAAGTTAATAATGATGCTACAGGTATGATAGCACAAGAGTTAGAACAAGCAAAAAGTGAAGCTCAAGCATATGAGCAAGAAATTGCAGGATATGATGATCAAGTAGCTACAATAAATGATTCGATAAATGATTTAAATAGTAAGACACAGAAACTACAATCAGAGGAGAAAGTTGAAGTTAAGGCAGAAGTTAAAGGAATAGTTAGAATAGTTGGAACTAAGGATGATTATACAACTGCATATATGAAGATAGATAGCAGTGATTTCTGTGTTAAAGGAACTGTTAATGAGAAAAATGTAGCCAAGGTTAAGAAGGATCAAGAGGCAGAATTATTAATAATAGCTTTAGATAAAACAATAAAAGGAAAAGTTCTAGAAGTGTCAAGAGAACCAGTGTCAGCAGCAGAACTAGGAGCAGAAGCTACAGCTAGTAGTGCAAGTTCATCGTTATCTTCATATAGAGTTGTTATTTCTGTAGATTCTTCAGAAGATTTATTAACAGGATATCATGTACAAGCTACTATAAAAGAAAAAAGTAAGGATATTGAAATATCTAAAAAAGCAATAATAGAAGAAGATGGCAAAGAATATGTATTTAAAGTTGTAGATAATAAGCTAGTTAAGACAGAAGTTAAAACTAATACTACAGAAAAGGGAAAGGCTATAGTTGAAAGTGGCTTAGAAGATGGAGATAAAATAGTTACTAACCCTACATCTAATACAAAGGAAGGAATGAAATTAGATGAGTAGTTTAATAAGCTTAATAGACATAAATAAATATTATGTTGTAAATAAGGAAAAAATGCAAATTTTAAAGTCTATTAATATAGAGATAGAACAAGGTGAATTTGTTATGATAATGGGTAAATCTGGTTCGGGGAAAACTACTTTAATGAATTCATTAGGATTTCTTGATAGATTTAGTGATGGAAAATATTTATTTAATGGTGAAGATGTAACTGATATAAAAGAAGAGAAAAAATCAGAACTTAGAAATAGATATATGGGATTTATATTTCAACAGTTTCATCTTATAGATTCCTTAACTATAGGGAAAAATGTTGAACTACCGCTATTGTACAAAGGTGATGTAGAGAAGAAGGAAAGAGATAAACTTGTTAGAAAATATTTAAAGCTTGTAGGCTTAGAAGAAAAAATAGATAGATATCCAAAAGAGCTATCTGGAGGACAACAACAGAGAGTGGCTATTGCTAGAGCACTTATATGTGATCCATATGTAATATTTGCAGATGAACCTACAGGAGCACTTGATAGTGAGACAGGGATTCAGATAATGGAAATATTAAAGGAACTTAATAAGGATGGCAAGACTATAATTATGGTTACTCATGATGGAGACCTAACTAAATACGCTACTAGAGTAATAAGAATTAAAGATGGTTTAATATTAGAGGAGAAATAAAAGATGTCTATAGGAAATTTAATAAAAACAGCACTATATAGTATAAAAGCACATAAGTTAAGAGTGTTTTTAACTATGATAGGAATAATAATAGGTATAAGCTCTACAGTGGCAATGAAATCTATAGGAGATGGACTTACTGAATATATGGTTAGTTCTATGCAAGAATCTGGCTCTAATGTATATCAAGTATATTTTAACAATGACAATTCTGAGATGGACTCTGGAATGGTAGAATATTTTGATGACAATGATATAGCGGATGTAGAAGCTATAGATGGAATAACCAAGGTTGAAGCAGCAACTAATATGGGGACTTCTGATCAGATATATGGTACATTGAACTTCTTTGGATCAACTTATGAGACATATGTATCATCATATTCTGATTATAATCCAGATATGAAATATGGTAAGTGGTTTGATGGAAATAATGATAGCAAGAAACAAATAGTTTTAAACTATAAAGCTGCTGAGAAGCTTATGGAAAATCCAAAGAATGCGATAGGAAAAGGTGTAACATTTAATGGTGAAATATATGAAGTAATAGGAGTAACTAAGGATTCAGATAGTTTATTTGATATGACTTCTATGTTTTGCTTTATTTCAAGTAAGAATGTGGCAAGTGTTGCAAGTGCAGATAGTATATATCAATTAAACTTTACCATAGATCCTGAGTATGGAAATACTGATGATATATTTGATGAAGTTACTGAATTACTTGCAAAGAACCACCCACAATTACAAGGTAAATATGAAGTATATGATCCAAGCGCAAATGTTGAATTGATATCTAATGTTATAGGTGGATTAACCACTTTTGTAACTGCAATAACTGGAATTGCTTTATTTGTAGGTGGAGTTGGTGTTATGAACATAATGTATGTTTCTGTAACAGAGAGAAAGAGAGAAATAGGAATAAGAAGGGCAATAGGTGCTAAACCTAATTCTATAATGTTACAGTTTTTATTAGAAGCAGTTATTGTTACTGGAATAGGAGGAATAATAGGAATAATATTTGGTGCAATATTTGGGAAACTAATAGGTCTTATAATTCCTATAGATGGATTTAAGGCGGTAATAACATTGAAGACGCTAATACAATCAGCATCTGTTTCAGTATTAGTAGGAGTATTGTTTGGTATAGTACCAGCACAAAATGCAGCGAAGTTAGATCCAATAAAGGCGATATATCAATAAAGATTTTAATTATATATAGTGAAAAAGTTAAGTTAGCTAAATGTTGTAAACTTCTTAAAGATCATACAGTGGTACAACATTTTTAAAGCTAACTTAATTTTTTTACTCTTTAGGAAATTATAGGCTAGTAAGATTAACATGGAACAATAGGTTACTGTAACTAATTCTATTATATTTTAATATGCTATTATAATTGATATTAATGAATAATTCTGTATAATTAAGGACATAATAAACAAATGAAAAAGAAATTTATAGGAGCAGGAAGACATGACAAAAGAATATAATAGAGACATACATCATTTACACGACAAGAGCTACAAGGATTTATATTCTAAGAAAGAAATAGCAGCAGACTTGTTTAAGAACATAATAAAAGCCGAATGGGCGCAGCATATAGATGCAGATAAATTAACTCTAGTGAATAAGTCCTATGTAACATCAGATTATGAGGAAACAGAATGCGACATAGTATATACGGCAGAGATAGAAGGAACAAAGATGATATTCTATATACTTTTAGAATTTCAATCAAGGGTAGATTATACTATGCCACTGAGGTTATTATTCTATATGACAGAGATACTTAGAGAATATTCCAAGAATGCTAACCATAAGAAGCATGATAGAACAATGAAAATACCAGCCATAATACCAATAGTATTATATAATGGAGAAAAGGTATGGGATGCACCAAAAGAGTTTAGAAAGATAATATATAAAGAAAAATTATTTGGTGATGGATTAATTAATTTTACTTATGATATTATAGATGTAAATAATGACTTAGATAAAGAAGAATTAATAAATAGTAATAATGTATCAGCAGCTATATTTCTATTAGATCAAAAGATAGATGCAGTAGAATTTCTAAATAGAATCCAGGCTATAGCACTGTTTTTTAGTGAATTAAGTGAAGTAGAAACTAAGGCATTAAAGCATTGGATAAGAAATACAGTAGAGAATAGATTAGCAGAAGCAGCAATAGATATATTGGAAGCTGATAGGGAGGATGTGGAACTTATGTTAGCAAACAATGCTTTTCTACTAAAAGATATGAGAGAAAAATCTAAAGCAGAAGGCAAAAAAGAAGGTAGAGAGGAAGGAATAAAAGAAGGTAGAATAGAAGGCAAAATAGAAGGTAAATCAGAGGGAAGAGTGGAAGGAATAGAACTTGCAAAAAAAGTATTCAAATTTTTTGTGAATGGAGAAAAAATAGAAGATATATCAAGAAAATGTGAAATATCTGAAGATGAAGTAAAAAAAATATTGGATATAAATGATTAATATTATATTGATACTAATTAAGAAAATCATAATATTAACGTTATCAAACAACATTGGATTTTTAATTATCAATATTTACTTAATTCAATATTTTTTTAAGTAAGAATTACTAGTGACTTAATATACTTGATGACAATATAGATATAGTAGCAATCACCATAACGTTTAGATAATTAAAATAGAATCCAGGCTATACCACTGTTTTTTGGTGAATTAAGTGAAGTAGAAACTAAGGCATTAAAGCATTGGATAAGAAATACAGTAGAGAATAGATTAGCAGAAGCAGCAATAGATATATTGGAAGCTGACAGGGAGGATGTGGAAGTTATGGTAGCAAACAATGCTTTTCTACTAAAAGATATGAGAGAAAAATCTAAAGCAGAAGGTAGAATAGAAGGTAGAGAGGAAGGGATAAAAGAAGGAATAAGAGAAGGGATTGAAGCAAAAGCTGTTGCTATAGCATTGGAGATGCTTAGGGATAAAGAGTCAATAGATAAAATAATGAAGTATACTAAGCTTAGCAAAGAACAAATACTAGGAGTAAATAATAAGGAATGATATGATGGCAATTAATATTATGTTGAGATATCCTAAATATTTAAAAGGATTTAGATGTATAGCAGATAAGTGTGAAGATACCTGTTGTGCAGGATGGGATATTGATATAGACAAAGTAACTTTTAAGAGATATTTTAAAGTGAATAATCAAGAAATGAAAAAGATGTTTCAAAAGAATGTTCATAATAATCAATATTGTACTAGTGAAGATATTGATTATGGGCGTGTAAAACTTAAAAATAATAAGAGATGTGCATTTTTAGATGATAATAATTTATGTATAATATATTCTAATATTGGGGAAGATTATCTATCAAATGTATGCACATGTTATCCTAGAATTACTAATATTATAGATGGAAATTATGAGATGACATTAGATGTATCTTGTCCTGAGGCAGCAAGGAAGGTATTGTCACTTAAGGATGGAATAGAGTTTATAACTGAGAAGGTCACATTAAATAAGCATATAATATCAGGAAATATTGATACAAGGTCTAAGGAACTTAAGGGATCTATTTTCATGCATTTTAAGGAAATAAGACAAAAATCAATAGATATAATAGAGAATAAGAAGTATTCTCTAGATGAGAGATTATATGTATTAGGGGTATTTTTAGATAATATAACAGAGTTAGGAGACGGCGATGTAAGGGCTGTAGGCAGATATATTGATAACTTCAATACAAAAGATGCATTAGCTTTATATATGGCAGATGATATGAGATATATGATACAGATATCATTTTTTAAGGGATTATTAGATAAGTTAGATGTATTTAAGGAAGTAGCTAGTAAAACATTTAAGGCTTATACTGAAAAGGTATTAAAAGGGTATGATTTTGTAGATAATATAACTGAAAAATCACAAGAATATGTAGAAGCTTATAAGAAATATAATAATGATATTATGAGTAAATATGGCTACATATTTGAAAATTATCTTATTAACTTTATATATAATAATTTGTTCCCATTTTCAGAGAATGATGTTGCATTTCATGGATATATAATGCTTCTTATAAGATACTCATATATGAGGTTCTTCTTAGTAGGGCTTATGCTTGATGGAGAGGAATTAGATGAAGAAAAGATAATAACATTTATTCAAACATTCCTTAAGACAACAGAACATCACAAAACTTATTATACTGATGTTCTAGAAGAAGTTGTGCAGAATGAATATGATAATATGATGTTTGTGAATAATATTATATAGAATATATGATTATAACTGTTGTTTAACGTTTACAAAATGTTAATAGAATATATGTGCTTAATGTAACATAATGAAACTTTATATTGAATAATATTATAACATAAGGACAATAATTAAAGTCCTACAATAATATTATTTTAAGGGGTGGAATTATGAAAGAATCTCTAGACATTATAAAAGGAAAGATAACTGATAACTTAAGAGATGATTATTTTAAGGAACATGTAGTATTACCAAAGGCTTTTTATCTTATTGTTGAAGATGATTCAATTAAGTTCTTTGATTATACTGAAGTTGTTAAGAACAATAATGAATTAAAAAGTTATATGCTATATGAAGAAAATCTATTATTTAACAACAAGGATGATGTTTGGAGAGATACTATTCTATCAGCAACACCATATTCAATAATAACCACATATAAGAGTATATTTAATAAAAGAATTTTATTTGATATAGAACTTCATATAAGAATTTTAAGCTATCATTATGGTTTTCAGTTTGATGTAGAGAAGATATTAAACTGTTATAAGAAAAATATATCACACATTCAGAAAATTCTTCTAAAAGAAGGGGAGTTCCCTGAGGATACCAATGTAGTTATATTTTTAAGTGAAGATTTAGAGAGATATAGAGAAGCTTTTAAGACATATGTGTGTAGAAAAGCAATATTGTCTTGCTATGGAGAAGATGAGTATGACTTAAGTGGAGTAACCTATGAAGAATTATGTTTATTATCTTATTTATCTAAGGTTGATAATGAATGTTTATTAGATATATTAGAGGTTCAAGAAGCTTCAGATAACTTATTTAAAAAGGTTGAAATAATAGAAGACACAGTAGATAAGATGTTGTCATATCTAAAGGATGATTTAGATACATTTAGAGATAAAGCAAGAGGTAGAGCTCTAGTATATGATAGAGTGTTCTGTTTTGCCTGTTCACCTATAAAAAATGGTGATGTGAAATTATCTTTTAGTAATGATGCAAGTTTATTTTTATTAAATAAAAGATTCTTTTCATTATATTATCTTATAAATAACAACAATAAGTTACCAGATAATATAAAGAATATAATATTTGAAATATATAATCAGGTATTTCTAAAATGTAGTGATGTATATCTAATAAGTGAAATAGTGAAGAATAACCTAAATGAAATAGATAGATTGTAAGGGGTATCTGAGAAAAAGTATCACTAATTGCAAATTGTGGCAAGTGGTGATGCTTTTTTTGTTTTTAAAATAGTATAAGGTCTTTTCCATAACTGTGTTGAAGTTATTTGTTGGATAATATTGATTATTATTACTTCAACATTTTAATGGAAAAGACCTTATATTTTTTACACTATAGGAAATTATATAGAATCTAGATCTATGGATAACACATTAGAATATATTTCTTATAGAAAAGTAGGAATATAATGGTACAAAGAAAAATTATAACTAAAGGGGGAAAGTGTATAGTAGTAAACAGCTTGTAAAATAAATTCAATAAAATGTAAATTTGATTAATAACAAGAGCATTTATGTGTATTTATAAATTAACAAAATGGATAGAAAAAATTAAAAAAAAATTAAATGATATCGATTACAAACAAGTGTATAATTGTAAAAATATTGATAATTGAAAATATATAATATATAATTTATTATAGATTACTCAAAGTAGGAGGATTTTAAATGAATGAAAATTATATTGGGGTAAAAGATATACTGATGGCTATTCGAAAGAAATGGATATTAATTACAATTATTACGATATGTGTGACTGGATTGTTTGGAATATATAGCTATAAAGTTTCTAAACCAGTATATCAAGGAAGCTCAAAGGTTATAATAGGAAAGATTAACACAGATGACTTATCAATTTCATCAACTGATATAACATTATTTACTTCATTAAAAGATACTTATCAAGAATATATAAAGAGTACATCTTTCATGAAAGAAGCATTAGATTTTAAAGATTTAGATATGGATCCTAGAAAGGTGTTATCAGGATTAAGTATAACTTCATCTGAAACATCGACAACTATGACAATATCATACTCAGGAAATAATGTTAAAGATGTATGTAATGTATTAGATGCAGTAACAGAGTATGTATGTTATTCATGTACAGATATTATTTCTAATGCGAAAATAAGTGTGTTAGAAGAACCTTATGTTAGTACTATTCCAGTTAGTCCTAACCATAAGAAGGATTTAGTAATAGGATTTCTAGGAGGCTTAATAATAAGTGTTGGACTTACAATTATTCTAGAACTTACAAATGGAAAGATTAGAACAGAAGAGGACTTAACAAGTGTTACTAGTTATCCAGTTCTAGGTAATTTGTATAAAATAGATAGAAATTCTGATCCATTAGTAGTTCTTAATAATCCTAATTCAATACAAGCAGAAGGGTATAGGGGACTTAGAACTAGTATAGAATATTCATCTTTTGATAATAAGATAAAAACATTATTAATAACTAGTTCGCAACCTTCAGAAGGGAAAAGTGTTACTACAGCCAATCTAGCATTAGCATATGCACGTGCTGAGAAGAAAACACTTATAATAGATTGTGACTTAAGAAAACCTACGCAACATAAGAAATTTAGTATTATAAACAATATAGGATTATCAGATGTATTAGTAGGAAATAAGGCATTAGTTCTTGCTATACAGAGTATAGATGAAAATTTAGATATTCTACCAGCAGGCAGTGTAGTACCTAATCCAGCAGAATTAGTTTCATCACAAGCAATGACTAATTTAATAGATAAATTGAAGGCACAATATGATTTTATTGTCATAGATTCACCACCTGCATTAGTGGTATCTGATGCACAAACATTAGCAACTAAGGTTGATGGAGTAGTAATAGTAGCTAAGGCTAATTTCTCTAAGAAAAATTCTATGAGAAATGCAAAGAAGAGCTTAGAATTAGTAAATGCTAATATAATAGGAACTGTTCTGAACTTCAAGGATAAGGTAAAGGGATATTATGGCCACTATTATGGGAAAAATAGAAAAAAGGATTGAGGGAAGTAGTATATGTTAATTCTTAAATTAAAATATCATATTTTAGCATTCTTTAAAAGACTAGGATATAGAATTATATATGGACATAATGTTATTTTTGGAAAGAGTGTTGGATTCCGAAAGGGATTTCACATATCAATAGAGCAAGAAGGAAAGATAAAAGTAGGAGATAGGGTGTTTTTTAATAATTTCTGCTCAGTAAATTCACTAGAATATATAGAAATAGGGGATAATACTATATTTGGTGAATGTGTGAGAATCTATGACCACAATCATAGATTTAAGGACAGAAATAAGAAAATAATGGAGCAAGGTTATAATACAGGCAGAGTTAAGATAGGTAAGGATTGTTGGATAGGTAGCAATGTAATTATCTTAAAAGGAGTTACTATAGGAGATGGTGTTATTATAGGCGCAGGTTGCATAATCAATAAGGACATACCTAGTTATTCTGTAGTAAGAGGGGAAAGTAAGTTAACTATTGAAAGGAGAAAATAATGGAATATCCAATTAGAGTATTAGTTTTAGACACTGTTATGGATAGGGGAGGTGCTGAAACTATGATGATGAATTATTTGAGAAATATGGATAGAAGTAAGGTTATATTAGACTTCTTGGTTAATAGAGATTACAAAGCAGATTATGAAGACGAAATAGAGAAACTAGGTGGTAGAATATACAGAATGTGTCCTATGTATCCTCAGTATTTTGGAAGATATAAGAGAGAAATAAGAGAATTCCTTATAGAACATCCAGAATACAAGATAATACATTCTAACTTAGAAGAGAGAAGTTATTTTGCATTAAAAGAAGCTAAGAAATTAAATATACCTGTTAGAATATCTCATTCACACAATGCACCTAAAGGATTTGATATTAAATCTATAGTAAGATATTATTTCAGAGCTAGACTTATACCTCAAGTAACACATATGTTTACATGTGGATTAGAGGCAGGAGACTGGCTATATGGAGTTAAAAATAGGGATAAAGTAATAATGCAGAATAATGCTATTGATGCTAAGGCTTTTGAATATAATAAGGAATTAGAAGAGAAGGCAAAGAAAGAATTTGGACTAGAAGGAAAGTTTGTAATAGGACATGTTGGAAGATTCTTTCCTCAGAAGAATCATGGATTTCTTATTGATATATTTAATGAAGTATATAAGAGAGATAAGGATGCGGTTCTAGTTCTAGTAGGTGGAGGAGAACTACAAGATTCTATAAGAGAAAAGGTACAAGCGTTAGGATTACAGGATGCAGTTAAATTCTTAGGAGTAAGAAGTGATGTAAATTATATAATGCAGGCTTTTGATTTATTCATATTACCATCATTGTTTGAAGGACTTCCAGTAACAATGGTAGAAGCACAAGCAACAGGAGTTAAATGCATAATATCTGATAAGGTACCTAGTCAATGTGCAATAACAGATAATGTGGAAATAATTAAACTAGAGGATTCTCTAGAACATTGGGCTGAGAGAATATTATCTTATAAAAATAGTTACAATAAGGTAAGTATGTATGATGAGATAGTAGAGAAAAAGTTTGATATAAAAGAAAATGCAAAATGGATGGAGAATTTCTATATTAATGCAATTGGTGAGAGATAATGGAAAAATATTTTAATGATAGTCAGAACAAGTATAATAAAAAATTAATAATAATGAGTATAATACCTATAACTATAATAGCTAAGATACTTCAATTTACAGTACTTCCTGACAAATATTTCTGGGATAGTGCAAGAATTAATTCTATGGTTACTGGTAGCGGAATAATGCCATCTTGGGAAGGATCATATAAAATAGCAGCCAATGTATTCAAGAAGTTAAATATATTTGGATTTACAGACCTTGAGGATTGGGCAGTTCTAATAGCAACTGTATTTAGTCTCCTATTAGTTATTATGTTAACAAGACCAAAGGAATTAGACATTATTCAAACAGCTTTTGTACTTGCTAGTATAGGACTATTAAATATATATATTTTTAATATAAGTAAGGATATTATTCAATATTTTATATTTATGCTTATTTATATTGTGTTAATGATGGATTTTTTGAAACCTATAATAAAAGTTATTCTATCTTTTCTGATATTTTATTGGGAGAGTACATTCTTTAGAAGTTATTACCTAATAATAGGTGTATTAGCAGTTGTTCTGTATTTTGTTTTCTCTATAAGAGCGAAGAAGGATAAAAAGATGACAGTAGGCTCAGTTCTTTTAATTGTAGCTATTGCATTTGCAACTATATATGCATTCTTGCTAGCAGCATCAGTAGTAATGCCAGCAGATTATAAGGAAGTAATATATGTTCGACAAACAAATCTGAATGATGTAGCCGTTTCTCAGATAGAAAATGTATTTCCTATAGATGGAACATTAAATAATTTCATGATTAATTATGTTATAAATGCAGTTAGAATGATGATACCAGTAGAGCTTATTAGAAATGGTGTTTTTTATCTGCCATTTGTTGTGTATCAAATATTCATACTATTCTATTTGGTAAAAACAATAAGAGGTTTGAGGAAGGAAATGAATGAAACAGCCATTATAGCTTTAAGCGTATTTACAGCTTATTTACTAGGATCATTTATATTTGAACCTGATTTCGGTTCATTTGTAAGACATGAAGCTGCTACATTTCCAGTTTTGCATCTAATGGTGTTAGATAAATGTAATATTATAAAAGCAACAAATAATAAGGAGGTAGCAGAAGTTGAATAATACAGGGAAAACCAATATATGTTTCTTCTCAGGGGATATAACTAATAGTGGAGGAACTGAAAGGGTAGGAACTATAATTGCAAATGAATTAGCCAAGTGCACTGATAGATATAAGGTATCATTTGTAAGCTTAGTTGAAAAACGTGATAAACCATTTTTCGATATAAGTGATAATATAGATAGGTTTAAATTATATGATGAGCCTGTTAGAGGCCTTACTCATATAGTTCAGATATGTCATAGGTTAAAAAAGGTTGTTAAAAATAATAATATAGATGTTTTAATTGATATTGATGGAATATTAGACATGTATTCACTCGTAGTAAAGAAGTTTACAAAAGTAAAAGTTATATCATGGGAACATTTTAATTTCTATCAACATCCAACAGTAGGACATAGAAAATATACAAGAAGGTTAGCAGGTAAGTATGCAGATGCAATAGTTACACTTACTAAGGCAGATGTTTCATACTATAAAGATAATATAAACATAAGATGTCCTATAACATATATTCATAATCCAGTTATGAGTTTATCAGAACAACATATATATAATGCTGACTCTAAAATTATCTTAAGTGTAGGAAGATTAACTAGTCAAAAAGGTTTCGATATGTTAGTTGATGTTGCAAAGGAGATATTTAAAGATGATAATGAGTGGAAGTGGATAGTGTTAGGTGAAGGTGAAGATCGACCTACATTAGAAGAAAAGATAAAACAATATAACCTTCAAGATAGAATAATACTTAAGGGTAATGTTAGTAATGTAAATGATTATTATAAAGAAACAGGAATATTTGTATTAACTTCAAGATATGAAGGACTTCCTATGACACTTCTAGAAACTAAACCTTTTAAACTTCCAGCAGTGAGCTTCGATATAAAAACTGGTCCTAATGAATGTATAATTAATAATGAAAATGGATTTCTAATAGAACCATTTAACATACAGGATATGAGTGAAAAGGTTAAATTATTAATGAATAATAGAGATTTAAGACAAAATTTCTCGGATAATGCACTAATGGATACTGATAAGTTTGATTTAAGAAGCATAATGGATAAATGGAATGAAATATTAAATAGTATTAAATAATTAATATTTGCAAGGTATAAAGTTCATTAAAGGGGATTAATATGAAGATAAGTATAATTGTGCCTGTATACAATAATGCAAAGTATATATCTAAATGTATTGAAAGTATAATTAGTCAAAAATTTAGTAATTGGGAATTGATTTTGGTAAATGGTGGTTCACAAGATAAAACTAAAGAAATATGCGAAAAGTATGCACATAAAGATGAAAGAATTATATTAATTAATACTATCAATGAAGGACCTTCAGGAGCTAGAAATATAGGACTTGATTATGCTCATGGAGAATACTGTATGTTTGTTGATGGGGATGATTATATAGAACAAGATACTTTGAAAATTTTAGCTGATGAAATAAAAGAAAAAGATTATCAAATAATATTCTATGGAAATTATAATGATATATTGAATGATGGTAAATATACTATAAAAAATGAGAATGTAAGTAAAGAATGTGCTTTTAATGATAATAGTGAGTTTCAAAAAGTATATAAAGATTTATTAGACAATCATCTTGTAAATCAAGTATGGAATAAAATATATAAGAAATCCTTTATTGATGAAGTTGGAGCAAGATTTCCAAAAGGAATTAATTATTCAGAGGATTTAATATTTAATATAAAACTATACAAAAAGCTACAAAGTGGAATGGTTATTGATAAAGCATTATATCATTATGTGAATCATGAAAAAGATAGTTTATGTACAACATTTAATATAAATAAGTTTAATGATATGAAATATGCGTATGTTAAAGTTTGGGGTTTTGTAAATGATTGGAATGAGGGGCTGAAACAATATATTAATAATTGGTTTGTGAAAAATATAAATATTTATATTAATTCATTATTTAATTCTAGTTGTCAACTTAATTACTCGCAAAAGAGAGATATATTAGAAAATATAATTAAAGATGATGTAGTTCAAGAATGTATAAGTTCTAATAGTGCTATAGGATTAAGAAATAAAATAACAACTTTTATTATAAGAAATAAATTGACATCTATAGCATTATTAATGGGGCGAGTTACAAGAATTATAAGAAAAAGATAGATATATAATGAAAATCATTTGGAGGGATAAAATGAATAAAGTTGGATTAATTACTTATCATGCTGCACAAAATAATGGATCTTTTCTACAAGCTTATGCACTAGAAAAGAAAATATCAAAAATAGAAGGATATAAATGCGATATAATTAATTTTTATTCTTATGAACAAGAAGAATTATATTCTGTATTTAAGAAAAATAATTCATTTAGAAATATAGCTAAGAATTGTGTTGCATGTTTAAATTACAGAAATTTAAAAAAGAGACATGATGATTTTGATAACATAGTTAATAATTCAATGTCACTAAGTAAAAAATGTTATAAAACATTAGAAGAATTGGATGAAGCAGAAAATGAATATGATATTTTTGTTAGTGGTAGCGATCAAATATGGAATGTAGATGCGTGGGATTATAATGATGCTTACTTTTTAAGTTTTGTTAATAACAAACCTAAAATATCATATGCATCTAGTTTTGGAGGAAAAATAGATTCTAAAAAGGCACAAAATTATAGTGACAATGTAAGAAAATTCTTAAATGAATATGATTCTATTGCTGTAAGAGAAGTAAAAGGACAGAAATATGCAAAATCATTAGTAGATAGGGATGTACAAGTTGTATTAGATCCGACTTTTTTATTAGATCAGCAAGATTATGATAAAATATGTGCAGATAGATTAGTAGAAGGTGATTATATATTCTTTTATTCTATTGATTATAATGATGCAGCGTTAAAAATAGTAAAAAAGTTCGCAGAAATAAATAATTTACCAGTAGTAGTTGTATATTCTGGTGATAATAAATCATATAAAACATTGAAGTATGGTTTCAAAATGCTTAAAGAAGCAGCTCCTAATCATTTTTTAAGTTTAATAAAACATGCTAAATATGTTCTATCAACATCATTTCATGGAACAGTTTTTTCAATAATATATAATAAGCAATTCTTTACTGTAAGAGGAACTGAAAATGGAAAAATAAATAATGATGATAGATTAACAACAATATTATCAAGATTAGGACTAGAAGATAGGCAATTATCAGAATTATCTAAAGAAGAAGATTATAGACCTAGTGATATAGATTATAGTATAGTTAATCCAAAACTTGCAGAAGCAAGACAAGAATCAGTTGATTATTTGGTTAATGCATTAAATAAAGCATCAGAAAAAGTGAAAGGATAGATGAATTGATGATATGTAGTAAGGATAATTGTACAGGCTGTTATGCTTGTTATAATATATGTCCCAAACAATGTATATCTATGGAAGAAGACGAATATGGTTATATTTATCCTACAATAGATGAAGAGTCTTGTGTTAATTGTAAAGCGTGTGAAAAAGTATGCCCATCTAATGTGCCAATAGATGATTTTAAGAAACCTATGAAAACATATGCTTCGTGGAGTAATGATGAAAAAGATAGAGTTACGAGTTCATCTGGGGGATTATCTTCTGTTATAGCAACATATGTTGTTGAAAATGGAGGCTATGTGTTTGGTGCAGTATATGAAGAAGGACTTAATGTAAGACATATTGAAGTAAATAATATTGAAGGATTAAAGAGGATAAAAGAATCTAAATATACACATAGTTCTATTGAAGATACCTTTAGAAATGCAAAAAGACTCCTTAACAACAATAAAGATGTTTTATTTGTAGGAACACCTTGTCAAATAGCTGGATTACTTAAATATTTAGGTAAAACATATGATAATTTATTGACTATAGATATAATATGTCATGGGGTTCCATCTAATAGAATGTTACAAGAATATGTAAGAGATACAACTAGCGAAAAGGTAGATAAAGTTAGATTTAGAAGTGGCACAGATAATAACTTTGCAATTACGTTTTTACAAAATGACAAGATTGTATATAAGAAACACTTTAGAGAAAGTGAGTATTATATGGGATTTATGGAAGGAATGATTTATAGGGAAAATTGTTATAAATGTACTTATGCTAGAAAAGAAAGAATAAGTGATATTACATTAGGAGATTTCTGGGGAATAGGCGAAAAGATTCCTTTTAATCATAATGTAGATAAAGGCGTTTCGGTAGTTTTATGTAATACGGACAAGGGAATAGCTATAGTAGACAAAATAAAAGATAGAGTTTTTATAGAAGAAAGAACATTAGAAGAAGCGGTTTTCAAGAATGAACAATTAAATAAACCAACTAGAAGACATCCAAAGAGAAATCAATTTTTAGATTTATACAAAAATAAATCATTTAATAAATCAATAAGAAAATGTTTAAGAAGAGGTTTTATTAAATTTAAGGTAAAAAAATATCTGTTTATAAAATAATCTATAGTTATTGGAGGACTTAGGGGATGGAAGTAAAGAAAGCTAATAGAATTTCATGGATTGATGAGCTGAAAGGATTTGCTATTATTTTAGTAATGTGTGGACATGCTGTTTTCCCAGAGTTATTGAAAGTTGAATTATATTCATTTCATATTCCACTCTTTTTTTTCTTGTCGGGATATGTATTTTCTACAAGAAAATACAATGGGTTTAAGGAATTTTTGAAAAGTAAAATAAGGAGTTTGCTAACTCCGTTATTATCTTTTTCAATTTTTATATTTGTTTTTGATTTTATAGTAAAATATTTAATTTTAAATGTTTATGACTTAAGGAGAGTATTATTTGAAATACCAGGATTATTCATACAAATAAGAGGAACTTTCCTTGGTGGAAGTATTTGGTTCTTGCCTTGTTTATTTGTTACCGAGATAATTTTTTATTTTATAATTAAGTTTGCCAATAATAATAAATATAAGATATTTTTATGTATAATTTTTTCAGCTATAGTTGGATATGTTTATTTTAGATATATTAATAAATTATTACCTTGGTCTGTTGATGCAGCTTTAACAGCAACATTTTTCTTGGGACTGGGATATTTAAGTAAAGAATGTAAAGAGATATTTGATAAAATTGTTAATATAAAGGTAGCTATAATTTTATTTGTTTTAAATGTTGTTACAGCGTACTTAAATTATAGAATATTTGGAGAACGTGTAGATTTATATGCATGTAAACAAGGTAATATTTTATTATATTATATTTCAGCAATTTCAGGTATATATATGTGTATAAGTATAAAAAGATTATTGAAAAAAAATGATATATTAACAATAGTGGGAAAGAATAGCTTGATATATTATTGTATGCATGGATCAATATTTACAGTGTTTACAGCAATATTAGCATGTTTTACCTCTGTTGATGACTATGATTTTGCAAAGGCTCTAATTATAGGAATTATTATGGTAATGTTAGCAAGTATAATTATTTATTTTGTATCAGATTTTATTAATAAAAAGTGTCCATTTATATTAGGAAAAATAAGTATTTGTAAGGATGATAGAATATGAAAAGAGAAAAGATATTATATATAGTAGAAGGGTTTGGGGGAGGAGTTTATTCTTATATAGTTCAGTTAGCTAATGAGATGATTAATTATTATGATATTACACTAGCTTATAGTATAAGACCTGAAACACCAGATACCTTATTTGATGATTTTGATAAGAGAATAAAGATGGTAGATTTACAGAATAAAAGAGAGTTAAGTTTTTCTAGTGATATAAAAGGTTTCTTTAAGATAAGAGATCTTATAAAAGAAGAAAAACCAGATATACTTCATCTACATTCTTCAAAAGCTGGTGTTATGGGTAGAATAATGAATGTAACAGTTAGAGGAAGAAAAAATAGAAAGGTATTTTATAATCCACATGGGTTCTCTTTTTTGCAAACAGATATATCTAAGATTAAGAGAAATATATTTTATTTTATAGAATGGTTTACTAGTAAGTTTGGTGGAACTATAGTTGCAGTATCAAAAGGTGAAGGAGAAGAAGCTAGTAAGTTTTCTAAGAGAGTTAAGGTTATTAATAATTCAATTAAATTAGATGAAATAGATGAGATACTTAAAACGTATAATGAAGTAGCTACAACATCTGATAAAAAAGAAGATAATAAGTTTAAGATTGCAACATTAGCTAGAATATCAGTACAGAAGAATCCAGAGTTATTTAATGAGGTAGCAGAAGCAACTGATGATAATTATTTATGGATAGGGGATGGGGAACTTAGAGATAAATTAACTTCTTCTAATATAGAAATTGCAGGATGGCAACTTAAACCTGATGGATTAAGAATGTTATGTGATAGTGATATATTTATGCTAACTTCTAGATGGGAAGGCTTACCTATATCTTTACTTGAAGCTATGGCACTAGGTAAAGTATGTATCGTAACTAATGTAATAGGAAATAAAGATGTTATAGTAAATGGAGAAAATGGATTTATTGCTAATAATAAAGAAGAATTTGTAGAAGTAATAGAAAAGCTTAGAAAAAATCCTGAATTATTTAATAAGATATCTAAGAATGCAAGAAAGTGCATAGAAGAAGAATTTGAAATAAATATAATGTTTGATAATTATAGAAAGCTTTATTCTGAATAGTAATTAGTTTATATTTGACGGATTAAATTGAAGAACATATAATAAGGAGTTAAAAAATGAGCGGAGAAAAGAGCATCAAGAAGAATTATGTATTTAATGTGTTAGCTCAAATAGTAAATATAGCATTACCATTGATTACAGTACCATATGTTTCTAGAGTATTAGGTCCTAAGGGGGTAGGAATTAATAGTTATACAAGTGCAATAGTACAGTATTTTGCATTAATAGGATGTTTAGGACTTACGACATATGGAAATAGGCAAATTGCATATGTTAGAGATGATAAAGAAAAGATGTCTAGAACATTTTGGTCTTTAGTATTATTAAGGATGTGTACATTAGGAATAGCATTAATTTTATATATATTTATTTTTGGCACTAATAAACAATATGGAAATGTTTATTTAATACAATCAGTTGCAATAATAGCAGTTATTTTTGATATTAGTTGGCTATTTATGGGCAATGAAGATTTTAAAAGTCTTTTTACAAGAGGTTTATTAGTAAAAATATTATGCTTAGTTGGAATTTTTGTATTTGTAAAAGATGAAAATGATTTATGGAAATATATTTTACTTAATAATGGAATAATTTTATTAGGTAATTTAGTTATGTGGATCTATGTTCCAAAGATGGTCTACAAAGTAAAAAGGTCGGAAATTGATATAAGACCTCATATTTTACCAGCAGCAAAGTTGTTTGTGCCAACAATTGCAACACAATTAGCACAACTTATTGATAAGACTATGTTAGGTGCTATATCTACTGAGGTTCAAACAGGATATTATGAACAATCTCTTAAGATAACAGGATTTACAATAAGTTTAGTAACAGCATTAGGAACAGTTATGCTTCCTAGAATGAGTAATGCTTTTGCAAATGGACGAAAAGAAGAAATGAATAAGTATTTTAATACATCATTAAAAGCTGTTTCATTTATTGCTGTTCCAATGGCCTTTGGTATAGCAGGAATATCTAATGAATTTGTTCCATGGTTTTTTGGGCCTAAATTTACTGATGTAAAATTGTTGTTAATGATTTTATCAATTCAGATGTTTTTTATAGCAATAAATAATGTTTTAGGTATGCAATATTTAGTCCCAAGAAATAAGAATAAAGAATATACAATAGCTATTTTAATGGGGGCGTTAACTAATTGTTTAATTAATCTTGTTTTAATTAATAAATTCAATGCATTAGGTGCATGTGTGGCAACTGTTATTGCAGAAATAGTAATAACTATAAGTGAATTGAAAATAATAAAATCAGATATTGCGTTTAAAGCTTATTTAAGATGTTTGATTAAGTATGTTATTTCAGCAATTTTTATGTATATGATTGTAAGAGTAATAGGAAGTTTTATGGGAGCTGGAGTTTTAACTACTATTGTACAAGGAATAATTGGTATTATTGTATATGAAATTATGCTTATTATATTAAAAGATGAGTTAAATAGTTCTATTTTAAAAGGTATATTAAAAAGAAAATGATGTTATAAAATTTTTTTGATTAGGTGTATTGTTAACAAGAATTAATGGGAGAATTGGAATGGAAAAATTAGTAAGCATAATAGTTCCTGTTTATAATGTTGAAGCATATTTAGATAAATGTGTAACTTCATTAGTAATGCAAACATATAAAAACATAGAAATAATTTTGGTTGATGATGGTTCTACAGATTCATCAAGTAAAATATGTGATAAATGGAGTATAAGAGATTCTAGAATACGAGTTATACACAAAGAAAATCAAGGCCTTTCAGCTGCAAGAAATGATGCTATAGACATAGCAAGAGGAAAGTTATTTGCATTTGTAGATAGTGACGATTTTGTAGTTGAAGATATGATTGCAACATTAATATATTATCAAAATAAATTTAATGCAGATATAGTACAAGGAGAATTTTGTAAGTTTATAGATGGTGATGAAATACCTATAATAGATAAACCAATTAAATATAATATAGTTACAGGAATTGAGGCTATAAAAAATATATATTATAAGAAGCCAAGTGTAGAATCTATTGTGGTTTGGAATAAGTTATATAATGCTGATTTATTTAAAAAAATTAGGTTTCCAATAGGTAAAATTCATGAGGATGAGTTTACAACATATAAGTTATTTTATTTAGCTTCAAAAGTCATTTATATAAATAAAGTTATATATTTATATAGACAAAGGAATCAAAGTATTATGTCAGAAGGCTTCAATATAAAGAGATTACAGTGGCTAGAAGCAAATGAAGAGAGAATTGATTTTATTGATAAAAATATAAATGATAAGGAATTAAGTGGTAAGGCTATTGAAAGCTATGGAAATAGAATAATGGATTATCATTATTTACTTAATAAATATTATAAGAATGATAAAGAGAATCTAAATTTATTGTTAAATAAAGCTAAAAAAATTAAGAAAAGATATATGCAATGTGACAATATAAGTTTATTAAGTAAGATTAAATTCAATATATGGTTATGGCTAAATCCTTTAATATATTCTCTAAATAAGATTAGAAGAAAAGTTATTCCTAAAAAATGAAATAATAGGGTTCTTATTAATTTTATAATATAAAATTAATAAAGGAGTATAAAAATGAAGTTAAAAAGTGATTATAAATGATATGTAAACACATCTAAAAGTGTTAATTTTTTGATATACTAAAGGCTTATCTCAAATATCCGACATATAAATATATAGTTAATTTAAGAATGTGTAATATGTTAAAAGGAAAGAAAGCTTTGTTTTTAATTTTTATATTTTTTAGATTAAACTTAAGAAGATTGTCAATAAAGTTAGGTATACAAATACCATATTATACAGACATTGATGAAGGATTTATGATTTTTCATTATAATTGTATTGTTATAAATGGTGATGCTGAGATTGGCAAGAATTTCACTATAAGACATGGAGTTACAGTTGGTGATGTTAATGGTAAGACACCTATTATAGGAGACAATGTTACTATAGGAGCAGGAGCAAAGGTTATAGGCGGAATAAAGGTAGGAAATAACGTTGTAATTGGTGCAAATGCAGTTGTAAATAAAGATGTACCTGATAATTGTGTAGTTGCAGGTGTCCCAGCAAAAGTAATAAAGGTTAATAACAAAAAAGTAAGCAATTAGCTTACTTTTTTTATCCAATCACCTAGATACTTCATATTATATAGTGAATATATATATAAACGATAGGAGAGATGAAGTATGCTTTATGATATAAGAAATTATGGAGCATTAGGAGATGGAACTAATGACGATACTATTGCTATTAATAAATGCATTGAAGAGGTAGGAAGTAAAGGTGGAGGAACAATACTATTTTCTAGTGGGGACTACAAGGTTACAGATACTATAATTATTTCTTACAGCAATATAACTTTAAGTGGTGATTCTAGTGGTAAGTCTAGGATTATATATTATGGTAAAGGTTATAATATGGATTTAATAAGGATATGTGGAAGCTATAAAAATATTTTGCATGACATTACAATAGAAAAGTTAAATATAGATGGAACTAATCAGTTATATAAGGGTGGAGTGGCAGAAGATAGTTTATTATTAACCGCCCCTAATCCTTTAGGAAAAGGAATGACAGGTATAAGGTCTGAATATGCTTATAATATTACTATTAGAGATAATACGTTAACTGATATTTATGGAGACGGAATAATATGTAAGAGAAGTCCTTTTACTCTTATAGATCATAATACTTTATGGGATTGTTCTGCGAGTGGTATGGCAAGTACAAATACTGATTATCAAGGTGATGGTATTACAGCATTTATGTCATTTGCAGTTACAATAAGTAATAATTATGTAGTTAACAGAAGAAAGTTTAAGGTTCATAATAAGTTGGCAAAGGATGTATACGATTTACAATGTGGAAGAAGTGGATTAGAATTTGAATATACAGTAGATATGGATAATCAGAAAAATCCAAAGAGATGGTGTCCGTTTTCTAGTGAGTTAGTGAAAAATACAACATCAGGTTATGCACTTATTGCTAAGAACAATTATGTATATGGCTATAATAAGGGAATGCATTTAGAATATGGTGTTAATGTTTTAATAGATGGTAATACATTTGTTCATAATAATATAGGTATACTTGATGCAACAGGAGGTAATACTCTTATAACAAACAATGAATTTAATAGTGATAATGTAGGTGCAAGTCCTCAAGGGGGATATGATTGGTACTATGCAGCTATTGCTTTTACACATTTTCTAGGCACTGATTTTGATAATCCTATAGTATCTAATAATAGATTTTATGGAGATAGTGCAGGTATAATCATAGGTAGGAATAAGCTTAGAATAGAGAATAATGAATTCAGGAATACTGGACATTATATTATTCAGAGGATAGGTGTAGCTAGAGATATAACTATAGATGGAAATAGATTTGTATGTAATGAAAATTTAGAGAAGAATAAGAACTATATAGATAAGTTTAGTATTCAATTTACAGATGGCAAGATAATTAATAATACCTTTAATTCTAAGAGTGTATTTATGAAGTTAGGTATGTGCATGAAAGAATGTATATTTGCAAATAATACTTTCATAAATACTCAATTATATTATGTATATTCTAATTATAATAATATATATAATTCTAATATATTCGTAGATAACATTAGTGTGGATACTAGAAGCTTTTTAGCAAATGCTTTGAATACAGACAGTATATACGAGTGTAATCAATTTTTTAGTAGGAATGGAAGTATGATTATAGGTGTAGGAGATAGAAGTATCTTTATAAATAATAAGATATATATGAAGAATTTTAATAATTTTTATTTGTTAGATGCAGGTAGAGATGTACTAATAGCTAATAATGAATTCAAGATAACAGAAGAACTTGCTTCGAAAAAATATCTAATAAGAAGATTTATAGCAAGTAATACGTATAATGTAAGATATGCTAATTATATAAGAATAAATAATAATACGATAATAGGTGGAGGAAAGGATTTCTTTATATTATTCCAACAAGGGGACCAAGCTACTCGTTCTATAGAGATAAATAATAATATTCCTAATAGGTATATCAATATAACAACTAATAGACCATATAATGGTCAATATTATAATATAGGAGATAAGACTTGTGAGAATTCAGATGGAAGCTATTATAAATGTATAAAGGAAGGATATTATTCTGATGTTAAGTGGAAGAGTGGCTATATTTATTCTCTAGGAGATTATATTATTAATTCGGATAATAAAATATATAGATGTAACTCAAGTGGTGTAGCTAGTACAATAGAACCTAAGCATAATAAGTCTAATATATTAGAAGAAGATGGGGTAACATGGACTTATTATGGAGAAATTGCTGAATTTGTACAAATCAATTAAATTTGTAGTTAAGGATTTATAGGCCTTTTGAAATTTGTATCTACAAATATCAAAAGGCCTTTTAAAATTATGCAGAATATGGTATATTAAGGTTGAATGATATAAAAATGACAAAATTATGGGGAGAAATGATATGGAATCATATATAAAAAATAGATTAAAGAATAAATCTGTAAATGATTCGGCGATTATAATTGTTGAATATGCAATTCTAGCAATAGTTGTAGTGGTGCTTTTTACTTTGTTAATAGCAGATACATATCGAGGATTTAAAATTGGAAATACTGATATAAATGTAAAAGTTTCAGATATAAAGATAGAAGAAGCTAAACAAAGAGGTCAAGATGTAATAGTTATACCTAGTGATAAGTGGAAGTTTTCTAGAGATAATGTTGTATCATGGGGGATATATTTCTCTAGTTATTTATTAGTTATTACTATACTTATATTTGTTACTAGTAGAGTAATAAAGTACTCTTTTGAAGTCTTTTATAAAACTAAACTTAAAGATAATGTTGATAAGATGTTTATGACTTTAGAAAAGTTATATAGACAAGAATATTATGAAGAAATTAAATATGAAGAAGACAATGAAATGTATAGAGTATTTCAAGTGTTAGAAAAAATGAGACAAAAGATTGTATTTTATCAAGAAAGAATTGAAAATCTGAAAAAAGATATGGTTGATGTGTCACATAATCTAAAAAGATGTATTTATAAATGTATAGATATTCAAAATAAAAAGATTGATATATTACAGGAAAATATAAAAAGTTGTATTATTGATGTTAAGCAAATTAATGAAACAATGTATTCTTTAAAAGATTTTATATATGAAATAAAAAGTTATATTGCATCTAATGAAAAGATATATAGATGTGATATAAAAGAAATTAAGAGAGAAGAGATACCTATTGATAGACTTGTATTAGATATAAAATCTTTATTTAAAAAATTGTCTAGTAAATATGATATTAGATATAAATTAATTGATGCAATTAAAATTAACAGTTGTAATATTGATAAAGAGAATTATTTATTATTACTTAGTCTAGTTGCTGAAAATGCATTTTGTTATGCAGAAGATAGAGTAAAAATAGTATTAGGATCAGAGCAAAATAAACTTCTAGCTTATATAGAAGATGATGGATATGGATTTACAGAAGAAGAGATAGAACATGGAAAAGATGCATTTTATATAGGTGATGATAACTTTAATATTAATAAAGGGATTGGTCTGTATATTGCTGATAACTTGGCAAATAGACAAGGTGGGATAGTAAAACTGAAAAATTCCTCAAAGGGAGCAGTTGTTAAGATAGAAATAGCAATATAGAATGTTAAAGATAAAAAATTATTAGACGATAAATATAGTATAAAGGAAACTTATAAACATTTATTGTATAATAAGGGGAGATGTACATATGGAAATGGATGAAAGAAAGATATCCAAAGAGGATTCAGGAAATAAATTAACAGAAGAAAACATAGATAAATTATTTTCAAGCTATATTACTATAGAAACTGTAAATAGTGATGAAAATAAAGATAAATGATTTTCTATAGAAGAGAGTATTCATAAAAATGCTTCATTATCAATAAATATGATAATAGAAGCATTTTTTATTGTTTAGGAGGCCTTTTATGGATATAAGAAAAAATTTGTTAAACAGTTATACTATACCAAATAGAAAAATGAAGCTATTTACCTATAATTTTTTAAAAAGGCTTAGAAATGAATTACTAAAATATAGAATTGATGAAAAAGAATCTTACTATGGATTTTATCTACAGATTGAAGGAACTATTAATTATTACAGTGCATTAAGAACTACTTGTGAAGAATTTAATGTGAAAAATGCTATTTTTGATTATGCTTTAAAGCTATCAGAGGAGAAAGCTGATATATTTAATGATTTTATTATAAGAAGTATGGTAAAGAGAGGATTAATAGACGAAGGAAATATTTATGATGGCATCCCGGATTATTCAGAGAGCTCAGATGAATTTGTTTATATTAATACAATAAAAGAATGCAAGAATTACAATGTGATTGTTGGTGAATGGAAACTGAAAGAAAAGGATATAATTCAATAAAATAAAAAGTAATAATTATTGATACTAATAAGATGAAAAAGTAAGAAACAATAATTTACTTTTTATATTGTAATTTTTGTTTTAATTCTTTTCCATATGTGTGTTGATGAAATGTGTTTATATATAAATTTATATGAAGAATTTTGATTACAAAAGTAGCTTTTAGCAGTATATTAGGAAAAATAATACATAAAAAGAAAAATATATTTTACAATAAATTGATTTTGTGTTAAAATAATTATTAAAATGTAAATATTATTAATAAATGTTGTATAAAATGTATGGAGGGGTCACATGAGTAGAAAAAAAATAGCTTGTATAATTGCAGCTACAGTTATTTCAATGAACTTATTTACAGGATCAATATCAGTATCTGCAGATACAAAAATAGTAGGGGGATGTTCTGCAACATATACAGATGATGCGGATTTTGATCAAGGAGTTATGAACAATGTATCTTATGATAATGCAAGTGGAGAATTGCAGATATCTAAGAAACAAAATAATCAAAATGTATCATTAGTTTATTCATTAAAAGATATAGTATTGTTTGGATATGAAGATGATACTAATGTAACTATAGTTGGTCAATCGGGTGAAGATGTATGGTCTGGAACTATTAATAGAGGGGAAAATATAATCGTTAACATAAAATATTATGGAGTATATAAGGTTGTTACAGATAAAAAAGTCTCTATTCTTACAGGTGATCCAATAACAAGTGGTGTATCAGGATATTATGCAATGGATCAAGATGGATACGGAGCTAGTAATGAATTTTATGTACAAGTTCCTAAGAAATATGATAAGTGTCAATTTATAGTTACATCTATGGAAGATAATAATTATGTTGTAATTGAAAATTTAAGTGAAGGCACAATTGCATTTGAAGGTGTATTGAATGAAGGAGAACATTATTCAATTGAACCTACAAAGGATAATATAAAATATAAGTATCATGTAAAATCAACTAAGAAAAGCTCAGCTTTAGTAGATTATGATCAATCATATTATGCACCAGATGTTAATGGTAAGTGGAGTGGAACTAAATTATATACACATATAGGTAATACAGGAGATTGGACACATGAATTAACAGTTTACTCATTTGCTGATAACAATAATGTTACTATAACTGATACAGAAACTAATGAAGTTCTATGGAGTGGAGTTCTTAATTATGGAGAAAATAATGTAATATCTTATGAAAAAGGAACTGATACTTATGTAAAAATAGAAAGCTCAGATACTGTTACAGCAGCAGTTCAACCATGGAAGATGTCAAATGAAAAATATGCACAAGGTACTTATATTCCAGATAAAGATGGATCAGGAATAGGTACTGATTTCTTAGGTTCATGTATTAAGAATGGGCGTATAGTTGTTATGGCGTACAATGATAATACAACTGTTGAATTATATGATTCATTAGATAATAATAAATTATTAAAAACTGTATCATTAGAAGCTGGTAAGTTCTATAGATTTGAACCTAATAACGGAGCATTTCATATAAAATCAAATAAGGCAATAAGCTGTTATTCAGGCTTTTCAAGTGCAAATGCAGGATTTGCACCAATTCAATATGGTGATAATGTAACAATAAAAGATGGAAGCTGGAATGTAGTTAAAGATTCTGAAATAGAAGATAACAATTGGAATAAAATATCATGGACAGCCGAAACACCAGAAGGAACTTCTATAAAGGTAAGTGCAAGAACAGCAAATACTGAAGAAGAATTACAAAATGCTGAATATGTTTATGTGGATAATGGTGTTAATAGTGATAAATTAAATGGTAGATATATTCAAGTTAGAGTCGAATTCAATACTGATTCTGAAGTATCACCTGTATTAAAAGATATAACAGTAGGAGAAAATTTATATACAGACTTTTCTGGTGAATTAAGTGCAAATAAATCTTCAATATATAATAATGAAAGTTTGGATGTAGATTTTAGTATAAAAAATGATGGTAATGCTAGTATAGGTGAAAAAAGCTACATAATGAAAGTATTAGATGCTGATGGTAATGTTGTTAAGGAAACTGAACCAGAACAAATATCATTGCAAGCACATTCTAAATTTACAGGATCTATGAAGCTTTCAGGAAGAGAACTTGGAATAGGTGAATATACAGTAGAATTGATAGATGTTACAGATAGTGAACCTGTAGTATTAGATTCTTGCAACTTTAAAGTTATAAAGAAACCAGAAGTAGTAAGAGTAGAGAGAGTATCAGGAAGCATAGAAATAGATAATAAAACAATTAATAATAATGAAAATGCAACAATAAGTTATTCATTAAAGAATCAAGGAAATGTAAAATTAGCATCTAAAGAATATAAAATAAGATTATTAGATGAAAATAATAATGTAGTTAAAGATATTGAAAATAGTGGTTACTCTTTAGAAGTAGGTGGACAATTTAGTGATACATTAACATTATCAGGAGAAGGATTAGCTGCAGGACAATATACTATTCAATTAGTAAATGTTTCTGGTAATAATGAAGATGTTTTAGATTCATGTATATTTAATGTATCAGAACCATTAGTTGAAAACTTAACAGGTACTATAGTAGGAGATAAAGAAGTAATATCTAATAAAGATACATTAGCTATAGACTATTCAATTAATAATGAAGGTAATATAGATGTAGATAAGAGAGATTACAAGGTAAAATTATTAGATGAAAATAATAATGTAGTTAAGGAATTAGTTCAAGGATACGTTTCATTACAAGCTGGAAGTTCATATAGTAGTTTATATGAATTATCAAGTGATGAATTAAAGAATGGCAATTATACAGTACAACTTACTACAGTTAAAGATGGAGAAGAAGCTGTTATTGCAAGTTATTCTTTTAAAGCTGTAATAATCGAAGAAGATGAACCTGTTATAGATGTTAAACCTTCTGATGTTAATAAACCTAAAGAAGATGAAATATCTGGAGAAATAGCAGGGGTAGAAGCTAAAAATGATAATAAAACTAAAGTTACTTTACCTAATACATTAATTAAACCAGATGCTGCAGTAGCTGATGTTAAGGCAAATGCTAAAACAGGGGACAATAATAATGTACTAGGATATTTAGCAGCAGCTATAGCATCACTAGGAGCTATAGTACTAGCTATAAGAAGTAAATTTAAAGTAAAATCAGATAAATAAAAATAGCATTTATTATGTTGATTAAAAGCCGCCTTTTGATGGTGGCTTTTTTTACTTTTTAAGTCGACTTGGCGATTCTTATATATTCTAATTTATATTATTTGAGTTATAGGTTTCTTGAATTATAGTTCTATTTTGAAATGTATAAGTTCTTTTCCATAAGTGTGTTGATAAAGTTAATATAATAATTTTACAAATGTAGTTGATGAAAAATGTCGTAAAAAAATCAGATAAAAAAACAGAATGCATGATTAAAAAAACATTAGTTCGGGAATAATTTAAATATACGAACAAAGGTTTTGGATTAAGAGGTGTTTTTTTATGAATTCTATATCAGATATTAACAATAATGAGATTGTAACTTGTCCACATTGTAAGGATAATAATATATGTAAGTATGGATATGTTAAGAAACGACAGAGATATAGGTGCAAGAATTGTGGAAGAACGTTCACAAGCTATACTAACAAGCCATGGAGTAATTCTAGGATTAGTATAGAAGTGTGGGATAAATATTTATCACTTATGGATAACAAGAATACATTGTTAGAGTGTTCTAGAATTTTAGGAATAAACATTAAAACTGCCTTTAGGATGAGACATAAGATAATGGATATTATACAAGAGAATAATGGATTATTACAGGGAGTAGTTGGAATAGTTAGGAGAGTATATTATGAAAATAGAAAAGGAAGCAAGAATATAGAAGAACCTAGAAGGAAATATAATCTTCATTTTGGAGTAGATTCACAAGAAAATAGTTTTTTAGATATTAATGATGATATTATGTCTGTTAATCTTGTGGCAGATATTATAAAGTGTAAGATTCATAATGACGCAGTTATACTTCCATCTAATAATAGATTTGTTAATAAGGCTATAGGACCAAGGATTAAGTCAGGCGGAACTATAGAATATTTAAATGTATGTAGAGAGTATAGTTTTTATAAGATCTGGAATTACGAATTTAGAGGGGTAGCTACTAAATATATTTATAGCTATTATTCATGGTATAGAAACAAAGGGAAGGTTAGGCGTAGAGTTTATGATATAGTTCATAGCTGATTAATTTAAGACCTTATTTATGAACTAGTAAGAAGTATTGATAAAATTAATAGACATTACTGGTGGAGGTAGTCTGTTTATAAAAGATAAAAGCTAATAATAAATTATGCAATTATGGTATATTTGCAGATTTAGGAAAATTAATATAATTATTTTCAACACTATAATGGAAAAGAACATAGGAAAATATTAAACAATATTAAAAAGATCCATCTGACTAATACCTGATTCTTAAGTGGGACAGAACAAGTTTAGATGTAGTATTATCATTTGGTATATAGAGAGAAGTCAGATATAAGCATATAATTGTAGAACACTAGTAAAATATAATAAAATAAGATAAAATATAATTTGAGTATATGTTGAAAGGTAGATAATCATGAAGAAAAAAAGTTCGATAGTTGGAATAATTATAGTTATAATAGCAATAATAATAGCTATAATGTCTATAGTGCTTAGTGTTATTTCTAATATAAAAGATAGCAAATTAGAGAAATATTCATCAGAGATACAAGGTTATACAGAAACATTAGATAAATATGCATTTGGGGATTATAAGAAGGAATATGATAGCTTATTAAAAGAAAGTAAAAAGATGATAAAAGCACAAGATGTAGATAAAATAGTAGATATGAAGAGTAAGTATAAAGCATTAATACAAAAGATTGAATCTAGTGCTGAAGCAGAACTTGGGAATTATTTAACTGAAGTAAATAATATGGATATATCTAGATTAGATGATGATACCAAGAATAATATAGCAAAAGATTTAAATTATGTGACTATACTTATTCAAAAGAAATATTATAAAGTTGCATATAATGAGATAGAGAGAATTAAAGAAAATATTAATAAAAGTAATGAAGAGATAGACAAAAAGAAAGAAGAAGAGGCAAAAAAGCAAAAGGAACAAGAACAAAAAGACAAAGAAAATAATGACAATTCACAAGAAAATACAACTGTAGATACAACTCAGAATAATAATGATCAAAATAATAATGAGGGTAATCAAACACAACAAAATAATGATTCATTAACAGAAGATGGAATACAAACTCAAACACAACAATCTACAGAAAACAATCAAGATAATAATACAGATGTTTCTAAGGAAGATAATTCAGGTTCTTCTCAAGAGAGCAATAATACGAACAACTAGAATAAATGTATATATAAATGGCTTTTAGAATGTGATATAATATACATATAAAAATGTATCCTATATGATAGGGAGCTGAATATAATGGTGAGAAATTATGGCATTGAAGAAACTACCTTAGAAGAGAGGATAAGTATAGTTAATTCAGCCTTGGCACTAGCTAGATTAGATGCAAGAGAACCATCTGTTGAAACAAAAGAGTTAGTTAAACTATATATAAGTGGTGAAGTAGAGATAGCTAGTATTTTACAGAAAACTATAAGCAGATATAAGAATGATCTTTAACAAATATAAGGCTTTGAATTAGTTCGTTTTAACTGATTTTAAGCCTTTTTTTGCTCTATAGACATCTTGAAGATTTTATCTTTTTATTATAGTGTTCTGTATCTCTATTAGGTGAATTTACTATACATATAGAACAAAAAAGTTACCTTTATGAATAGAGGAGGGGAGTTTTTATGAGAGATATATATTTATATGATGATATAGATGTTATGAAAAATAAATTAAATATAAAAAATAAAGAGGAATTAGAAAAGGCTGAAGCAGACATTACATATATTAAATTATTAGATATAGATAGGGCTACTGCAAATGGGGTATTTAATTTAAAACATCTAAAGGCTATTCATAAATATATGTTTGAAGATATATATGAGTGGGCAGGAGAAATAAGAACTGTTAATATTGAAAAGAGTGAAAAACTATTAAATGGTATGAGTGTTGAATATTGTGATTATAGCTTGATAGAAAGAGAATGTAAAAATACTCTTCATTCATTAAAAACTATAGAGTGGGGAAAATTATCATATGATGATAAGATTGAATATTTTGCAAAGTATACAGGAAGACTATGGCAAATACACCCTTTTCGAGAAGGAAATACTAGAGCTATAATAACATTTATGACACAATTTGCAGCTAGTGTTGGAATTGACTTTGATAGAGAACTATTAAGAAACAAGGCTCAATATGTTAGAGATGCTTTAGTTATGACATCAATAGGTGAATATTCTGAATATATTTATTTAATTAATATTCTAAAAGAGGTCATAGTAGCATAAATTCTATTGAAATAGAATAAATCTTTGATATAATAGTTATAATTGTAGATAACTTAATATAAGGGAGAGGAAGAAAGTATTGAATAAGTATAAGATTACAACAGACTCAACATCAGATTTGCCTTTTTCGTATCTTAAAGAAAATGATATAGAATTATTGCCTATGTCTTTTCAAATAGATGGGCAAGAATTTGAAGGAGACAAGGAATTTGATGTTAAGGCTTTTTATAATAAAATGAGAGAAGGGTCTATGCCTACAACAGCTCAAGTTACACCACAGGTTGCAACAGAGAAGTTTAAGAAAATATTAGATGAAGGATATGATATACTTCATATAGCTTTTACATCAGGAATGAGTGGTAGCTATAATAGTTCTAGACTAGCAGCTATAGAATTACAAGAAGAATATCCTGACAGAAAGATAATAGTTATTGATTCACTATGTGCATCATTAGGGGAAGGTTTATTAGTTTACAAAGCAGTAAATCTTAAGAATCAAGGATATACTATAGAAGAAGTAAGAGATTGGATTGAAGATAATAAGCTTAATTTATGCCATTATGTAACAGTAGATGATTTGAATCATCTATATAGAGGCGGAAGAGTATCAAAGGCAACAGCAATTGTAGGAAGTATTATAGGTGTTAAGCCTATTATACATGTCAATAATGAAGGAAAACTTATTCCTATAGGTAAGGCTAGAGGACGTAAGCAATCCTTAAATACATTAGTAAACTATATGAAGAAGTTAACAGAAGGTTATGAAGATAAAAATGATATTATATTTATAAGCCATGGAGATTGCGAAGAAGATGCTAAATATTTAGCAGATAAGATACAGAAAGAACTAGGATATGACAAGTTCTTATTCAATTATATAGGACCAACTGTTGGAACACATTCAGGACCTAATACTATTGCATTATTTTTCATGGGAAAAGAAAGATAAAGTTTAAAGAGTTGAGAAATGTGGTGAATATAATGGGGGATAATTTAATTCCATATTGGGAAGCTTGGTTACAAGATGAAATAGAAATACCTATGAATAAGGATGGATATGTTATTAACTATTCTATTATAAATATGGTTAGTAGTGAAGGTGTAGGAGAGTGGTTATGCTGTAATACCTTAAAAAAGGTATGTTCATTTATTAAGTTTGTCTTATTACCTTCAGTGATTATTACTAAAGTCATTGGTAAAAATGAAAATCAAGTGTATTTAGATGTAAGTAATTATCAAGAAACTATAGATATGTTAGAAGAATGTGAGTTTGATGGTTATAAAGAAGCAATAGAAGAATATACATCTTGCTTTCAAGAATTAGAGATGTTAGAGAAGCATAACGCATCATGGCAGGATATAAAAAAATTATTGGATTATATTAATTATAGTATAGATATACAAGAAGGAATTCTTGTGAATTTACAATTATATGAAAATATAAGTTCAGTAGGTAAGACATTAATAAGAGAATATGAAGAACAAGGTATGTTAGCAGAATTAGAAGATATTATGGAATTAAAAAAGAAAGAGATAGAAGAATTATTTGATAATATCGATAACAATGAATTTATGATGAAGAAGATAAGTATATTACTTAATAGTAAAGTTCTATTATAAATAAATAAGAGATTTTAAATGCTATATGATATAACAAATAAAATCTCTTATTTTAACGTCAATAGAGTGTTTAAGTAATGTTAGAGCATATTATCTAAAGAATAAAAAAGAAAAAATAGTGATACGACAGAATACAAAAAAACAAGTTTTGGAACCTGTCGCAAGGACTGAAAAATATATAAAAAGAAATTATGATATAAAATGTCAAAAAAAAGAAACAAAATGTTTCAAAATTATAAATTAAATGTTACAATTATAATAGGGTATAAAATGAAACTATAGGGGGATAAAATGGAATTTAACATTTCAATTATAACGTTTTCGACTATATTGACGGCAATACTTACGATATATAATAATGATAACATAATTTCGGAAATTTCACGTAGTAAGGTATTTTCAAGTATAGTGTATTCTATATTGCTTATAGATATAATAGACTTAACATGTTCATTTATATATGGATTTTCAAGGAGTTATAGAAGCGTTATTAATATTTTAGATTTTTTCTTTTATTTAATAGCACCTTTTATTATAATGCTTTTGGTATATTATTGTGAGTTATATGTAGAAGATAATGATATTTGTGTTAAAAGGTTTAGAATGTTAGGAATAATAACATATTCTATATATTTTATTATACTAGTTCATAGGACTATGCAAGGTAGATTAAATAGAGCTATAAATGTTGATGATTGTTTTAATATAAAGAGTTTTAATAGCATTTATTTTTTGACTATGATAATTTATTCATTTATTGGAATGTATATAGTTCATATCAAAAAAAATAGAATGAATACAATACTAATAGGGATAATGAGGACATTTCCATTATTAGTTTGTACTTATGTTGCATTAACAATTTTATTTCCAGAGATATATTTGCTTGGAGCATTTAGTAGTTTAGTTATTGTTATGCTATATTTATACATTGAAAATAAAAAGTTATTGGTAGATCCTTTAACAAAAGTACTAAATAGAAGGGCCTTTTTGTCTAGAATGGATATAATTATAGCACAACATAAAAAGGCTGTTGTAATATTAGTAAGTTTAGATGACTTTAAAATAATAAATGATAATTTAAGTTCAAAGGTTGGAGATACTGTTTTAATTGAGGTAGTAAACTTTTTGACTAGAATATGTAAAAAGAATGAAGTATATAGATATGGCGGAGATGAATTTATAATTTTATTAGAAAATAATAGGATGTTTAGAGTATCTGAATTGATTCGAAAGATAAAAGATAGATTTTCTAAGGAATTTATTGTTGATAATTATTCAGTTATGCTATCATCATCTAATGCTGTGGTTGAAATGCCTATACAGGCAAATAATACAGAGGAATTAATATCATTATTAGAATACATAACAGTAAAATCTAAAAATACTATGGGTAAGGGAAGAACTATTTATTGTAGTGATTTTATTAAAGATGAAATAGAGCGTAAGAATAAAGTTGCCCATATTTTAAGAGAAGAAGTAAAGAATAAAGGATTTATTGTAATGTATCAGCCTATATTTGACACCTCTAAAAATGCATTTACAAAAGCAGAAGCACTTATAAGACTTAGAGATGATGAGTTAGGAATGTTGTCGCCTAATGAATTTATTCCTATTGCAGAGGAATTAGGCCTTATTGTTGATATAGGATATATAGTTCTAGAAAAGGTGTGTAAATTCTTACGTAGGATAGAAGATAGTAATATAGATATAGAGAGTATATCAGTTAATTTTTCACCAAACCAAATGTTAAAGGATTCTTTAGTTGATAATATTATGAATATAATTGATTATTATAAAGTAGATCCGTCTAAAATAAGCATAGAGATAACAGAAAATTTTATTATTGATAGAAATGAAAAAGTAATTGAAAAGATGAATTTACTTCATCAAAAAGGAATAAAATTTTATTTAGATGATTTCGGAACTGGTTATTCTAATATATCTAGAGTTATGGAATTGCCTTTTGATGTGATTAAGATTGATAAGACACTGGTGGATAATTGTGAGAGCAATTCAAAATGTTATCATCTATTAGAAGGGTTATCTTCAGCCTTTGAAAAGGCAGATATGAAAGTTCTTGTAGAGGGAGTAGAGACAGAAGTACAAAAAGATATAATAGGCAATATATGTTATTATATACAAGGTTTTTATTTTGCAAGACCTACAGAAGAAGATGAAGTTATCAAGATGCTTGGAATGTAATTAAGTAAAGATTTCTAAATAAAAAATTAAGTTAGCTAAATGATGTAATTAATTAAAATAATACAATATTTGAATGCTAACTTAATTTTTTTATGTTTATTCTGAAAAATATTATAAGGTCTTTTCCATGACAATGTTGAAGGTATAATAAGTAATGTTATCCAATAAATAACTTCAACACTATTATGGAAAAGACCTTATATTTTGTTATATGCAAATTATATAATTTGACATCTTAATATTTAAATAAGTGTAAGGTTCTTAAGAGATATATCTAATACTTTAAATGAATGAGTTAATGCTCCAACAGAAATATAATCTACTCCTGTTTCTGCATAATCACGAATATTTTCTAGAACTATATTTCCAGATGCTTCTGTAATGGCACGATTATCAATAAGATTAACCATTTCTTTAACCATATTAGGGTTCATATTATCTAACATTATTATATCAGCTTTTGCATCTAAAGCTTCTAGAACTTCTTCTTTTGTTTCAGTTTCAACTTCAATTTTAGTAGTAAAGGAGCTATTTGATCTAGCAAGCATTACAGCATTTTTTATACCACCTGCAGCATCTATGTGATTATCTTTTATAAGAATAGAATCAGATAAAGAGAATCTATGATTCTTTCCACCGCCACATAAAACTGAGTATTTATCTAAATGTCTATATAAAGGTGTCACCTTTCTAGTATCAACAACTTTTGCATGAGTTCCTTCGATTGCTTTAGCATATTTGTAAGTTGTGGTAGCTATTCCACTCATTCTTTGCATAAGATTTAATGCAATTCTTTCACCCATAAGTACATTTCGAGTATTTCCTTCAAGAGTACCTATTTTTTGTCCTTTTGTAACAGTATCACCGTCTTTTACAGTAATGTTACAAGTTACATCACCAACTATATAAAATACCCTATTAAAGACAGGAACACCACAGATTATACCATCTTCTTTTACATATAAATTAACTGTACATCTGCTATTTTCTGAAATTATAGAATTAGTAGTTACATCTCCAAAAGGCATGTCTTCATTTAAGCCATCTTGGATTAATTTATCAATCATTAAGTAATTTAACATAATTTTCGTCCACCCTTTCCATTAAAAAGCTTATTAATTTTTCTTTTGATGGATATTCTTTTTCTGAGTTATTAGCAATTTCAGAAGATATTTTCTTGGCGCATCTATATCCAAAAACAAGGCCTTCTAATAGAGAATTACTAGCTAATCTATTGCTACCATGAACTCCTGTACAAGAAGTTTCACCTAATGCACATAAATTTTTTAAACTTGTTTCACCATAACTATTAACTTTTATTCCACCCATAGCAAAGTGATGAGCTGGAGATATAGGAATTAAGTCTTTTTCCATAGCATAACCTTTTTCGTAGCATTGTTCATATAAGAACGGAAAACGATGAACTAAAAAGTCCTTGTCTAAATGTGTTAAATCTAAATAAACATAAGGTGTATCAGGAGTTTTATTAATTTGTTCTAGTATTGCTCTAGATACAACATCCCTAGGTTTAAGTGGATCTATGAATTCCTCACCTTTTAGATTTCTTATTTTGGCTCCTTCACCTCTTAATGATTCAGATAATAAAAGTCTCTTGCAAGAAGAGTGTTTTTCATATAGAACAGTAGGGTGTAATTGTAAGTATTGCATATCTTTAAGTTCAATATCATTCTTAAGAGCAATAGATATTCCATCACCAGTTAAAGTAGGCACGTTAGTACTAGAAGTAAATAATCCTCCTAGTCCACCAGTTGCAAGAATAGTTCTCTTAGAATGAATCTCTAAATTTTCACCATTATAGCTACATATTCCACCTAAACAAGTATCATTATTCTTAATAATATCTATTAAGCGACAATTTTCTATTACTTCAATATTGTCTCTAGTTTCTAAATCTTTATACAAAGATTCCATAACAAATTTTCCAGTTTCATCCTTGACATGAACAATCCTAAAAGTACTATGTCCACCTTCACGAGTATATGCAAGAGAATTATCTTCATTTCTGTCAAATTCTACATTTAAATCTATTAATCTTTTTATATTGTCTCTAGATTCTTTAACTAATATTTCTACATTTTTAACATCATTTTTATAATTACCAGCCTTTAGAGTGTCTTCAATATAAGCAGGATAATCACTACTATCAAGTGCTGTTGAAATACCTCCTTGAGCTAAATAAGAATTACAATCTTTAAGACCTTCTTTTGTAATAAGAATTACTTTGAGGTTTTTATCTAAATTTAAAGCGGAATAAACACCAGCTATTCCTGTTCCAACAATTAATACGTCACATGTCCTTATCAAGTTAGTCATCCCCTAACAAATGCATTTTTTGTAAAGCTGTTAATGCTTTAACTCTGTCTGTTTCATCTATAATTATTTCATTGCTTTCATGTAATAAACATTCATACAAATCTTCAAGCTTAGTCATTTTCATATTTGGACATATCATTCCAGCTTTTAGTTTGATAAAAGTTTTATTAGGACTTTTTTTCTTCATTTGATGAAGAACGCCTTCTTCTGTTACTACTATAAATCCATCGTTATCTGATGATGCAGAATAGTTTATAATTTCCGAAGTGCTACCGATGTAGTCTGCTACTTCACGAACCTCCTTATTACATTCAGGATGAGCTAGTACTTCATAGTTTGGATATTCATTTTTTAATTCTAAAACTTCTTCTTTTGTAACCCTCTCATGAGTAGGGCAGAAGCCTTGATATAAAATGAAATCTTTGTCTGGGAAATGTTCTGCTATATAACTTCCAAGATTTCTATCAGGAACAAATATAATTTCTTTTTCTTTTATATTATTCATTATCTTCATAGCGGAAGATGATGTAACACATACATCAGATATTGCTTTAATATCTAAGTTAGTATTAATGTAACTAACTACACAAGCATCTGGATGTTCTTCTTTTAGTTTCATAACTCTATCTACTACGCCCATATCTGCCATAGGACATGTAGAATTTTTTGCAGGTAATAATACCTTTTTATTAGGAGAAAGAATTTTAGCACTTTCAGCCATAAATCTAACACCACAGAATACAATTAGATTTGAATCAGATTCTACAGCTTTCTTACTAAGAAAGTAAGAATCACCCACTAAATCAGCAACCTCTTGAATCTCAGGTCTTTGATATAAATGTGCTAATATTAGAGCCCCTTTTTCTTTTTTTAACCTTTTTATCTCATTTACTAAATCCAAAATCACGCAACTCCTTAAAAATGTGTAGATTGATTTTATATTACACTATTTCCTAAAGTTTAAAACAGAAGATTTTTTTTGTCAATTATAAATTGCATGAATAAAAAAGTACAAAGTGGAAAAAATTAATATTAGGAGGTGAATTAGGATGAAAAAGAGAAGAATAATAATTTTATCCAGCGCTTTTTTATTTACAATTATTTGGAGTGTTTTTTGTACTATTAGGATCAATAACATAATTGCGGAGGCTCCGCCTACGCCTACAGAAACAAATGTGAATAGTGCAGAGGTTATAGATAATAATCATAAATCAGCAGCTAATGAAGGATTAATTCCCGGTCATTATTATATTGAAGAATATAATGGATATTTAGCCATTTATAAGTGTAATGATAATTACGAACTTGTAGTTGAAGATGAGGAAGAAGATGTTTTTATGAATGCCATGGAATATTCATATTTTAATGATACTGATAGAGAATATTTTGAGAGTCATAAGGCAGCATTTAGCTCTAAAGAAGAAGCTCGTAATTATATGACACAATTTATGTCATAATATATATAAGAATATCAGATATTTATTTTGGTATTCTTATATATTTTTTTTCTCTAACATGTTAAAATAAAATGAAATGCATAAATATTTAAACAAAATCTAAGGTTTCATAGTCATCTTGAGGATTTTGTTCTTATTTTTGCTTAATAATAGTTAGAAGGGAGAAGCTACATTAATGTATTGTATGAAATAATATATAAACGTAGCATAGACAGATGTTTGAATACATAAAAGGTGAATTTATTGGGATTAATAAAGATTATATAATTATAGAGAATAATAATATAGGATATAAGATATATACATCAGGTGCAACTATGGCTGATATGCCCAAAGTCGGAGAAAGTACTATGGTATATATAGAACAGATAGTTAGAGAAGATTTTATAGGCTTATATGGATTTAGCACTAAGGAAGAATTAGAGATGTTTAAGTTACTTATATCTATAAATGGAATAGGTTCTAAGGCAGCTCTTTCATTATTATCTATAAGTAGATTAGATAACTTGAAATATGCTATTATAACAGAAGATGATAAACACATATGTAGGGCACCTGGTATAGGTAAGAAGACAGCAGGACGTATTATACTAGAACTTAAGGATAAACTTAAGAAGGAAGATATGATAGTTGAGAGGTCTACATTAGATAGTATGGATTATAGAGAAGACAATAATGAGATTGTGAACATGAATGAAGCTTTAGGTGCACTTTTAGCTTTAGGATATACTGAAAAAGAAGCAGAAACAGCACTTAAGAATGTAGATAAATCAGATACTATAGAGAATATCATTAAGGCGTGCCTTAAAACATTAATGAATTAGGAGGCGTTTTTCGTGGAGAGAATAATTACTCCAGAGGAGCTTGATGAAGATAGAGGGGGCGAACTTAGTTTAAGGCCCAAGAGAATAAGTGAATATATAGGTCAGAATAAGGTTAAGGAACGATTAGATGTATTTATAAGAGCTGCCCAGAAGAGAGATGAGTCATTAGATCATGTGTTGTTATATGGACCTCCAGGATTAGGTAAAACAACACTAGCAAATATCATTGCAAAAGAAATGGGGGGAGAGCTTAAAATTACATCTGGACCTGCCATAGAGAGAGCTGGTGATTTAGCAGCTATATTAACTACTTTGAATGAGAAAGATGTATTATTTATAGATGAAATTCATAGGCTTAATAGAAGTGTAGAAGAAATATTATATCCAGCTATGGAGGATTATGCTTTAGATATAGTTATAGGAAAAGGTGCTTCTGCAAAATCTATTAGATTAGATTTACCTAAGTTTACACTTATAGGTGCTACAACTAGGATAGGAATGTTGTCTGCACCTCTTAGAGATAGATTTGGAGTATTGTGTGCTATGGAATATTATTCTGTAGAGGACTTAAGAGAGATAGTAATAAGAAGTGCTATAGTTTTAGGGTGCAATATTACAGAAGAAGGAGCACATGAGATAGCTAGACGTTCTAGAGGAACTCCAAGAATAGCTAATAGATTATTAAAGAGAGTTCGTGATTATGCAGAAGTGTATTCAGATGGTTTAATAAGTCTTAAGGAATCCAAGGCAGCATTATCATTATTAGAAGTTGATAATGAAGGTTTTGATAGAGTTGACAATAAGATTTTAGATGCTATAATTAATAACTTCGGAGGAGGACCAGTGGGAATAGAAACTTTATCCTATTTTATAGGAGAAGAACTAGGAACATTAGAAGATGTATATGAACCTTATTTATTACAGAGAGGGTTTATTACTAGAACTCCGAGAGGAAGAGTGGCTACTGAAAAGGCCTATAGACACTTTGGAATTACTAAGGCTAACAATAAAAATAATAAACAACAGAACTTTTTTAATGAAGATTAAGGAGGAATGCTTTCGTGAAGGCAAGTGATTTTGATTTTTATCTTCCAGAAGAACTTATAGCTCAACATCCTTTAGAGAAGAGGGATGAGTCTAGACTTATGGTGTTAGATAAGAATACAGGAGATATAGAACATAAGAGATTCTATGATATTATTGATTATTTAAATAAAGGAGATACTTTGGTGCTAAATAACACTAGAGTTATGCCTGCAAGATTAATAGGAGAAAAGGAAGTAACTAAAGGAAAAATAGAATTCTTGTTACTGAAGAGAATTGAAAAAGATAAATGGGAGTGCTTGGCGAAACCAGGTAAGAGCGCAAGAATAGGTAGAAGATTTACATTTGGAGAAGGTAAGCTTAAAGCAGAAGTTGTTGATGTTCTAGATAATGGTAATAGAATAGTTGAGTTTTATTATGACGGAATATTTGAACAAGTTTTAGATTCTCTTGGTGAAATGCCGTTACCACCTTATATTCATGAAAAATTAGAAGATAGAGAAAGATACCAAACAGTGTACTCAAAGGAAACAGGTTCAGCTGCTGCACCTACTGCAGGATTACATTTTACAAAAGAATTATTGCAGAAAATAAAGGATAAAGGAATAAATATAGCTTATGTTACATTACATGTTGGACTAGGTACATTTAGACCAGTACAAGTTGAAGATGTAGAAAATCATGAGATGCATTCGGAATTCTATGTTCTCCATGAAGAAGATGCCAAGATAATAAATGACACAAAAGATAGAGGAAATAGAGTTATATCAGTAGGTACTACATCTACTAGAACATTAGAAACAATAGGCGATGAAAATGGACATGTAAAAGCATGTAGTGGATGGACTAATATATTTATATATCCAGGCTATAAGTTTAAGGTTATTGATAACTTAATAACTAATTTTCATCTCCCAGAATCAACATTAATCATGTTAGTATCAGCATTAGCGGGAAAGGAAAATGTGCTTAATGCATACAATATAGCAGTTCAAGAAAAATATAGATTTTTCTCATTTGGAGATGCTATGTTTATAAAATAAAAAGAGGAGGAAGAGTTTTGTCTAAAAATTATACATTATTAAAGAAAGACGGTAAGGCAAGAAGAGGAAGATTTGAAACAGTTCATGGAACTATAGAAACACCAGTTTTTATGAATGTTGGGACTTTAGCAGCCATAAAGGGAGCAGTTTCCACAATGGATCTTAAGGAGATAGGTTGTCAAGTAGAACTATCTAATACATATCATTTACATTTAAGACCATCAGACGATGTAGTATATAAGATGGGTGGACTACATGAATTTATGAATTGGGATAGACCGATTTTAACTGATTCTGGTGGATTTCAAGTTTTTTCTCTAGCTGGTATGAGAAAAATAAAAGAAGAAGGAGTATACTTCAATTCTCACATAGATGGAAGAAAGATATTTATGGGTCCAGAAGAATCAATGAGAATACAGAGTCATTTGGCATCAACTATTGCTATGGCATTTGATGAATGTATACCTAATCCGTCATCTAGAGAATATGTTTTGAATTCTGTAGCAAGAACTACTAGATGGCTTGAAAGATGTAAAAAAGAAATGGATAGATTGAATTCTCTTCCAGAAACAATAAATAAGCATCAGATGTTATTTGGTATTAATCAAGGTGGTGTATATGAAGATATTCGAATAGAACATGCCAAGACTATAGCTCAGATGGATCTTGATGGATACGCAATAGGTGGGCTTGCAGTAGGTGAAAGTCATGAAGAAATGTATAGAATAATAGACGCTGTAGTTCCGAATTTGCCAGAAGACAAACCTATATATTTAATGGGAGTAGGTACACCAGAGAATATATTAGAAGCTGTTGACAGAGGAGTAGATTTCTTTGATTGTGTTCTTCCAGCTAGAAATGGTAGACATGGTCATGTGTTTACTAAAAATGGGAAAATTAATCTTATGAATGCTAAGTTTGAACTAGATAAAAATCCAATAGATGAAGGATGTGATTGTCCGGCTTGTAGAAACTATACTAGAGCATATATAAGACATTTATTTAAAGCAAAAGAGATGCTAGCTATGAGATTATGTGTATTACACAACTTGTACTTCTACAATAATCTTATGGCAGAGATAAGAGAAGCAATTGATGGAGATTATTTTAAGGAGTTTAAAGAGCAAAAGTTAAAAAGTTGGAGTGGTCAATAATAAGTATTAAAATAATTATTATCTCTTGACTTATTAATTGAAAAATAATAAACTACTTAACATATATAAGAAATATATACAAAATGGAAGGAATGAAAAGATAATTATGAAAGCAACATTAATACAATTTTTACCTTTGATATTAATATTAGTAGTATTCTATGCTATATTATGGATGCCAGAGAAGAAGAGAAAGAAACAATATGATGCTATGTTAGCAGGCCTTAAGGTTAATGATGATGTTATGACTAGAGGTGGAATAATTGGTAGAATAGTTTCAATGGATGACGATAATATAGTACTTGAAACAAGCTCAGATAGAACTAAGATTAAATTCACTAAGAATGCAGTATCTAGTAAGATCTACAAAGATGATGAAAAGAAACAAGCTGAGAAAAAAGATAAATAATATTTTTTAGAATAGTGCCTCCTAATATTTCATAGAATGAAGTATTAGGAGGTGCTTAACGTTGAATGAAAAGAAGTTATCTAGGGGAATCATAAAGGGCAGTGTAATTAGCATTATCTTTTTTGGTATATTATTGTTGATTATATCTATTCTAATGATGATATTTGATTTTTCAAAGGTGACATATAAAGTGATGTATAGTATTATTTCGAACATAGCACTGATAAGTGGTGCATTTATAGCAGCTAAGATAAATAAACGTAAAGGACTTGTTACAGGATTAATTGTTGGAATAATATTTTATATTTTTTTAAGTGTAGTATCTTTTTTGATAAAAGGGGATATGTCAGTAATAAGTGAAAATATTTACACTCTTGTATTATCAGGTGTTATAGGGTTAGTATCTGGAATTTTAGGGGTCAATATCTAAAATATACTTTAATCTGTTATTTTGGTATGATATAATGTTTACAGTGTGTAATATTCTAGCTAAAAGCCGAGGAGGAGAAAAATGAAGACAAAAGGGAAGAGTAGAATTATTCTATTGATATCAGTTTTATTAATAGGATTTTTATGCTTTGTAGGAATTAAAGGAGTCAATATTGCTGGATACAGACTAAAACCTTTTAAAGAGACAGTAGTTAGGGGACTAGATCTACAAGGTGGAGTTTCAGTTACTATGGAGGTTTCTAGCGATAAGAAGGTGTCTGAAGACCAGTTAAATGATGTAAAGAGTCAATTAGAATTAAGAGTTAATTCTATGGGGGTAGCAGAAACAGTAGTAGTTGTAGAAGGAGACAATAGGATTAAGGTTGATATACCAGGTGTATATGAATCATCTGATATGGTATCTCAACTTAGTTCTACAGGAGAGTTAACATTTAGAAACTCTGATGGAGATGTATTATTATCAGGTTCAGATGTTAAGTCAGCAACAGTAACAACAGATCAGAAAACAGGTTATGCACAAGTTTCTTTAACTATGACAGATGAAGGAACTAAAAAGTTTGCAGAGGCAACTACAACTTACTTGAACAAAACTATTTCTATTTATATGGATGAAGAAGAATTAGTTAGTCCAACAGTTAATGCAACAATAACAGATGGTAAAGCAGTTATATCAGGTAACTATACAGTAAACAAGGCTAAAAACTTAGCTGCATTAATTAATTCAGGTTCTTTACCTGTTACATTAAAAGCAGTTTCAGTTCAGACAGTAGGAGCACAACTTGGTGCTGAATCATTACCAAGTGCTGTTAAAGCAGGTATAATTGGATTAGCATTAGTTGCATTATTTATGATAGTTTATTATAGAGTGCCAGGTGTTATATCTGTAGTAGCATTATCATTCTATACATTCTTGGTATTATTTATTTTCGAAGAAATTGGGGCAACTCTTACATTACCAGGTATAGCAGCATTCTTGTTAACAGTAGGTATGGCAGTTGATGCGAATGTTCTGATATTTGAGAGAATAAGAGAAGAACTTCGAAATGGTGTATCTATTAAGGCTGCTATAGATAGAGGATTTAACAATGCATTTACATCTATTATTGATTCTAACTTAACAACAATAATAGTAGCATTAGTATTATATTTCTTTGGTTCTGTAACAGTAAAGGGATTCTCAGTTACATTGATGATAGGTATTATATGTAGTTTATTTACTGCATTAGTAATAACTAAATTCTTATTAAAACAATCAGTTTCAGCAGGAATTTTAAAGACTATTGGAATGTTTAGAGTTAAGAAGGATGAAAAACCTAGAAAAGAAATAAAAATTGTATCTAAAAAGAAAATATGGTTCTCAATATCAGCAATTATTATATTACTAGGTGTTGGATTTACTGTATTTAAAGGATTAAATTTTGGTATTGATTTCGCTGGTGGATCTACCATAGTGTTACAATGTGATAAGAACTTTGACAAAGCGAAAGCTGATAAAGTAGTAAAAGATTATGCAAAAGATGCAGTAACTAATACAGTTGACAACGATCAATATCAAATTAAATCAAAAGATTTAACTTCTGAGAATTTTGATAAGTTATATGAGAAATTAAAGAAGAGTTATGGAGTAACAGAAATTGTATCACAAGAACAAGTTGGAGCTTCAATTGGTTCTGATTTAACTAGTAAATCTATAAAGGCACTTATAATTTCATTTATAGCTATGTTAGTATATATAGCTATTAGATTTGAATTTAAGTTTGGATTGGCAGCATTAGTAGCATTATTACATGATGTTCTAATAACTATAAGTATGTATGCAATATTTGATATTGCTATTAATAGTCCATTTATAGCATCTATACTAACAATAATAGGTTATTCTATAAATGCTACAATTGTTATATTTGACAGAGTGAGAAGTAATATGAAAGGCGCTAGAGTAAAGAGTATAGATGATCAGTTAGATAAGAGTGTTAACCAAACAATAGCTAGATCTATTAATACTTCATTAACTACATTATTTACTATAGTAGCAGTGCTTATATTTGTTCCGTCTGTTAGATCATTCTCATTACCAATTACAGTTGGTATAATATCAGGAACATATTCATCAATATTTATAGCACCATCATTCTATTCATTAATTAAAAATAAAAAGAAAAAAGTGAAAAAAGCTTAATTTTTTATAAAAGCAACCTTCTTAAGTAAGGTTGCTTTTTTTACTTTTTAGGAATTTATATTTTATTTGTGGTTGTGGGGGAATATAGAGCTTATCAAAAAACAATATTGGTTCTCATTTTTAATGTGTGATACTTGAAAATTTAATAATAAATAAAAAATGTAAAAATAAGTAATTACGAGCCTAAATTAAACACAATATATAGTGAAGAAAAAGAGAAAAATAACTACTTATTGTATAGCGAAAAAAATGTATAAAAATGATTTGCTATTGTGACGAATATCAACTATAATATAGGTGTTTTCTTATTTTATGGAGGAGTAGAATATGCGTAAATTTTGGGAGAGTATTTATAGTTCTAGTTACATAACTGGATATAATCCCTTTTTACTTAGACATATGAACAAAGCTATAGAGAAACTAGCCTATGCAATTAATAACAGGAAGAAGATAGTTGTATATGGCACTTCATCAGTAGACGGAATAAGTTCTATTGCATCACTTAGCCTTATTTTAAGATATTTAAACGCAGATGTTGAATATCTTATACATGATAATAGTTCAGGAGCAGAAGATGCTGTAACTGTTAGTAATATCAGAAATGAGATTGATTTTTTAGGTGCGGATTTATTGATAACTTTAGGTGTGGATTTGTATTCGGATGAAGAAGTTAAACTTTGTTCAGAACTAAATATAGACTTAATTGTATTACAGAATGTAGAAACAGATGTGATGAAGAGTTATGTTTATATTAATCCAAGTCAAAAAGGGTGTCAGTACAGATATAAGAATTTATCTTTAAGTATATTAACATTTAAGCTTATGCAAGCTGTTGCTATTTATTATAATATGAAGAGCATAAACAAATATCTAGATTTAATTTTATTAGGTGCACAATGGGCACATGTTAAACCTATAGGTGAGAATGAAGTTATTTTGAGAGAAGGAAAGAGATATTTGTTTAATACAAATAACATAGGGTTAAGAGCTGTTATAGATTCACAAGGTATTAAGGAATTGAATGATGAAGAGATAGTTAAGATAATAGATTTGATAACTCCTACAGGAAGTACAGTAGGTATAATTAATAATGCAAGAATAGTTTTAGAACTACTTACTACAGATGATAAGGATAGAGCAGAACAAGTATCGAAGTATTTACATAGCTTGAAGAAAGTATAAGTAATAATATGATATAATTATATTATAATGATATTTAATATAATTTGGAGGAAGATATTATGAGTTTAAAGGATAAAATAAGAGTTATAGATGGATTTCCTAAAGAAGGTATTAGTTTTAAAGATATAACAACATTAATAGGTGATGGAGAAGGCTTAAAAGAAGCAATTGATGCTATGGTTGAAAAACTAAAAGATAAAAACATAGATCTTATAGTAGGACCAGAGGCTAGAGGTTTTATATTTGGAGTTCCAGTTGCTTATGCACTAGGAGTGGGTTTTGTTCCAGTAAGGAAACCAGGCAAGTTACCAGCTGAAACATTATCTGTCACATATGACTTAGAATATGGCACAGATACACTAGAGATACATAAAGATGCAATAAAAAAAGGACAAAGAGTTGCTATTATTGATGATTTATTAGCAACAGGTGGTACTATTGAAGCAGTTGCTAAGCTTGTTGAAGAAGCAGGTGGCGATGTAGTATCTATGAATTTCTTAATTGAGCTTACAGGATTAAAAGGTGCAGATAAGCTTGATAAATATGAAGTTAATTCATTAGTAGAATATGAATTTTAGATAAATAAGAATTAGGATTATACAAATAGCTATAATTAATTATTTGTATAATCCTTTTTTATATATAGGAAATTATATTTTGTTCTAAAGTTGAAAAAGGGGATGTTATAATATATAATTATTAATAAGCTATGGCTGGTTTAAGGAACCAGCCTTTGAATTTAGAAGAAATAATATTTTTGTTAATATTTATAGATAGATAATATAGTTGAGGGAGCGAAAACTTAATGGTTGAATCTTTACTAAATATAATTCAAGAAAATAAATTAAAAGTAAATACGGACATTATTAAAAAGGCTTTTGACTTTGCTAGTGAGGCTCATAAAGAACAAAAGAGAGCTTCGGGAGAACCATACATAGTACATCCACTTGAAGTATCTAAGATACTTGCAGAGCTTGGAATGGATACTGACACAATAGTTGCAGGATTGTTACATGATGTTATAGAAGATACTAAGTATACATATGATGATGTGAAAAATATGTTTAGCGAAGAAGTAGCAAACTTAGTTGATGGTGTAACTAAGATTGGTAAGATTAAGTATAAAACTAAAGAAGAGCAACAAGCAGATAATATTAGAAAGATGTTACTTGCAATGGCAAAAGACATTAGAGTAATAATAATTAAGCTTGCTGATAGACTTCACAATATGAGAACACTTAAGTTTAAACAAAAGGAAAAACAAAAAAAGATAGCACAAGAGACATTAGATATATATGCTCCCCTTGCACATAGATTAGGTATGTCCAAAATAAAATGGGAACTAGAAGATTTATCTTTTAGATATTTGCATGAAAAAGAATACTATGAATTAGTGACAGCTATTTCTGAAAAAAGAGTGGAGAGAGAAAGTTACATAGCAGGAGTAATTGAAGATTTAAGACATAATTTAGAACAATCTGGTATTGATTCTGATATAGATGGAAGACCTAAACATTTTTATAGTATATATAGGAAGATGGTTAAGAAAAATAAAACAATTGAACAAATTTTCGATTTGACTGCAATTAGAGTATTAGTTAATTCAGTGAAGGATTGTTACGGAGTTTTAGGAATAGTTCATACTATTTATAAACCTATTCCAGGTAGATTTAAAGATTATATAGCTATGCCTAAGCCTAATATGTATCAATCATTACATACAACAGTTATAGGACCTCAAGGTAAAACATTTGAGATTCAGATAAGAACTTTTGATATGCATAAGACAGCTGAGTATGGTATCGCAGCTCATTGGAAGTATAAAGAAGGAAATACCTCAGATACTAGTGGAGATTCTTTTGAGAAGAAACTTGTATGGCTTAGAGATATGTTAGAATGGCAAAAAGAAACTTCTGATGCAGAAGAATTTATGCAAGCATTTAAGATAGATTTATTTTCAGATGAAGTATTTGTATTTACACCAAAAGGAGTTGTTATTAACCTTCCAGGTGGTTCAACACCTATAGATTTTGCTTACAGAATTCATACAGATGTAGGTAATAAATGTGTAGGAGCAAAAGTAAGTGGTAAAATAGTTCCTCTTGATTATAAACTTAAAACTGGTGAGATAGTTGAGATAATAACATCACAATCATCAAAAGGACCTAGTATGAACTGGCTTAATATAGTTAAGACTAATCAAGCAAAAAGTAAAATAAGAGCTTTCTTTAAGAAAGTTATGAAGGAAGAAAATGTACTAAAAGGTAAAGAATCCTTTGAACGAGAATTAAAGAAACAAAATGTTCATTTTGCAGATATTGCAAAGGGTGAAGCATATGAAAAAATGCAAAAAAGATATAATTTCCATACTATGGATGATTTGTATTCAATAATAGGAAATGGTCAAGTAAGTGCGTCACATTTCATTGCTAGATTAAAAGAAGAAAATATAGAACACAAAGTTAGTTCAGAAGAATTAATGAAAAATTTAGAAGAACAAATAACTAAGAATGAAAAGAAAACTAAAAAAGATGGATTATATGGTGTATCTGTAAAAGGCGAAAATAATGTAATGGTTAGATTCGCTAGATGCTGTAGTCCGGTACCTGGAGATAAGATATTAGGTTATATAACAAAAGGTAGAGGAGTATCAGTACATAGAATAGATTGCGTTAATTTACAAGCATTAATTAATTCTGATCCAGATAAAGTTATAGAAGTAAGTTGGGGAATAGAAAAAACAGGTTCATATACTGCCGAAGTTAGAATTAAATGTGTTGATAGACAAGGAATATTACAAGATATCATGAATGTGGTAACAGATTTTGGACTTAACTTATCAGGATTAACAGCAAATTCTGCAAAGGATAATCTAGCTTATATAGAGATAAAGGTTAAAATATCGTCAGTTGAACAACTTAATTCACTTATGAAGAAAATAAGAAGTGTAAGTGGGGTTAAAGATATATTTAGAGTTAATAATTAAACTTATAAGTTTGAGAAAGGAAAATGTTACTTATAGTGTTATCATATAAAAGTAACTAGGAAATTAATCGTGAGAGCAGTAGTTCAAAGAGTTACATCATCCTCTGTAAAAGTAGATGGTGATGTAGTAGGAAGTATAAATAAGGGCTTTAATGTTCTTATAGGAATATCAAAAGAAGATACTATAGAAGATCTTCAATATATAAAAGATAAAATTATTAATCTTAGAGTTTTTGAAGATGATAATGATAAAATGAATAGATCGCTTTTAGATATAGAAGGTGAAATTCTTCTGATATCGCAATTTACATTATATGGTGATTGCAGAAAGGGAAGAAGACCTAATTTTATGAATGCTATGTCAGGAGATGCAGCTATTGAATTATATAATAAATTTATAGAGTTAATGAAAGAAACTGGATTGAAGGTTGCAACAGGAATATTTGGAGCTGATATGAAGGTAGATATACAAAATGATGGTCCAGTTACAATTTTATTAGATAGTAAGAGACAGTTTTAAACACGAATTGTTGATATAATATAGAATTTACATGCTTAGAGTAGTGTGGTATAGACACTTTTGTTTATGCAATTAATAGAAAGGGGAAAAGTTTAGAATAATGATAATAAAAACAGTGATTACAGGGCAAATCCAAGAAAATTGTTATATAATTATGGATGAAGAGTCAAAAGAAATTGCAATAATTGATCCAGGAGATGATGGATATAAGATAAAGAGTGTTGTAGATTCTTTAGGTGGAAAACCTAAGTTTATATTATTAACTCATGGACATTTTGATCATGTTGGTGCAGTAGAAGAAATTGCAGATGCTTATGATATTCCATTTTATATAAATAAAATAGAAGAACAATACACAAATGTCTATGATGTATTTGGCAGAATAAGAAAAGCTGATGGATATTTATCTGATGGAGATAAAATAAATCTAGGTAATAAAGAGATAATAGCTCTATATACACCAGGACATTCAAAAGGTGAATTAAGTTATTTAGTTGATGGCAATCTATTTTCAGGAGATGCTTTATTTAATGGAAGTGTTGGTAGAAGTGACTTTGAAGGTGGAAATGCAGAAGAACTTATTACATCAATTAAAACTAAATTAGCTGTCCTTGATGAAGATACAAAAGTATATCCTGGGCATGGACCTTCTTCTACAATAGGAATAGAAAAGAGAAGTAATCCGTACCTAAGTGGCAATTTCGGTATGTTTTTTTAGATTGGAGCAATGATGGAAGTTAATGTAAAACTCGATGATTATAAATATAGATATGATATATATCATATATTTAATATTTATTTTCCTCTTCAGAAGATAAATTTTTCTCATGATGAAGGAGAATATGATATAACAGTTTCAGAAGAAAAAATAACATATAAACATGACGATGTTTATTTAGAAGCAGAATTTACAGATAAAGAGAAACCTAAAGAGACTATAAAAAAGCTTTTGTTTAAAGAACTTAATAGGCAAACAGGAGATATATATCCGTGGGGAACTCTTATAGGAATAAGACCTTCTAAGATAGCACTTAAACATCTTAATGAAGGAAAAAGTGAAAAAGATATAAGAGAAATATTTAAAAATAAGTATTATGCATTAGAAGAAAAGAGTCAGTTATGTATAGATGTTGCTAGAATGGAATCTAAATATGTTAACAAAGATCCAAAATGTGTAGCTATATATATAGGAATGGCATTTTGCCCTACTAGATGCTTATATTGTTCTTTTGCGTCTAATCCAATAAATGGCGCTTACAAAAATATGGTAGAACCTTATATAAAAGCTTTAAGTTATGAGATAGATTGTATAAGAGAATATATACAAGATAGAGGGTTATCTATTGAAACTGTATATTTTGGAGGTGGAACACCTACTTCTGTAGATGAGATACACTTTGAAAATATTATGAATAAGATATATAATTCATTTGTGAAGGATAAAAATATAAAAGAATTTACAGTGGAATGTGGTAGACCAGATTCTATTACTAAAGAGAAGCTAGAAACTATGAAGAAATATCAAGTTTCTAGAATAAGTATTAATCCACAAACTATGAATGACGATACACTTAAGCTTATAGGGAGAAATCATTCTAGACAAGATATTATAGATAAATTTAACATGGCTAGAGAATTAGGTTTCTCAGATATAAATATGGATATTATAATAGGGCTTCCTGGAGAAGGATTAGAACATGTACAAAATACAATAAGTGATCTTAAGAAACTTAAACCTGATAGTGTAACAATACATGGATTGGCGCTTAAGAGAGGCTCTATTATGTTTGATAACTTCATTATGAAAAAAGGACTAGGAATTAAATCTCAAGAAGAGATAGCGAAGATGTATTTAGAAAGTAAGAATCTAGCAGATGAACTAGGCTTAAAACCATATTATATGTATAGACAGAGAAATATGGTTGGCAATATGGAGAATGTAGGTTATGCTAAAGAAGGCAAACATTGTCTTTACAATATTGAAATGATAGAAGATAATCAGACTATAATTGCACTTGGGGCAGATGCTGTTTCCAAGGTAGTATTTATGGAAGAAAATAGATTAGAACGTTTCGGTAATGTAAAAGATGTTAAAGAATATGTAAATAGAATAAATGAATTAGTAGAAGGTAAAATAGCTTTACTTGATACTTTATATAAGGAGGAGTAACATGGAAATCCAAGCACCTAAAGGTACAAAAGATATGCTTCCACAAGATAGTTATAAGTGGCATTATGTTGAAAATACCTTTAAGAATATTGCAAAAAATTATGGAATGAAGGAAATAAGAACTCCTATGTTTGAGAATACTGAATTGTTCTTAAGAGGAGTTGGTGACACTACAGATGTTGTTAACAAGGAAATGTATACATTTAATGATAAGGGTGGTAGAAGTATAACTCTTAAACCTGAAGGAACAGCACCTATAGTTAGAGCTTTTATTGAAAATAGATTATTTAATGAAGCTCAACCAACTAAATTATTTTATTGCATACCATGCTTTAGATATGAAAATGTGCAAAAAGGACGATTCAGACAATTTCACCAATGTGGTACAGAAATATTTGGTTCAAAAGAACCTTCTATGGATGCAGAAATAATGTCTTTTGCAATGGAAGTACTTAAAACATTAGGATTAAAAAACTTAAGTTTACACATTAACAATTTGGGATGTCCACATTGTAGACCTAAATATAATGAAGCATTAAAGGCATTTTTAAAAGAAAATTATGATTCATTATGCGATACTTGTAAGGATAGATTTGAAAAAAATCCTATGAGAATATTAGACTGTAAGGAAAAGAAATGTAATGAAATTACTAAAAATGCACCAGTTATATTAGATTATATGTGTGATGAGTGTAATGAACATTTTAGCAAAGTAAAAGAATATTTAGATTTATTAGGTATTGAGTATGTAGTTGACCCAGGAATAGTTAGAGGACTTGATTATTATACAAAGACAATATTTGAGATTATCAATGATGACTTCACTGTATGTGGTGGTGGAAGATATGATAAGTTAATTGGTGAATTAGGTGGACCTGAAATGCCTGCATTTGGATTTGCTATGGGAATGGAAAGACTTATTCTTACATTAGAACAAGAAGGAGTAGATATTCCTAAAGAAGATACTGTAGATTTATATATAGGTACAAGAGGCGATGATGCATATAAAGAATCATTTAAATTAGCTCATGAACTTAGAAAAAGAGGCCTTTGTGTTGAAATAAACCATATGGGTAGAAGTGTAAAGGCTGAAATGAAGTTTGCTAATAAATTAGGAGCTAAATTCACAACAATATTAGGTGAAGATGAGTTAAATGGTTCAAATGCTAGATTTAAGAGAATGAGTGATGGTGAGATATTCGAAGTATCACTTCAAGATAAAGATAAGATAATAGAAACATTGAAATAGAAAGGAAGAAAAAAATGGGTGAAGCATTACAAGGATTAAAGAGAACTATGTACTGTGGCGAACCTAGAGAAGAGCATATTGGTAAAACAATAACTCTTATGGGATGGGTACAAAGAAATAGAAAATTAGGAGGTCTAGAATTTATAGACCTAAGAGATAGAACTGGAATAATGCAGGTGGTATTTGGAGAAGCTATAAATGTAGAAGCATTTGAAAAGGCTAAACAAGTAAGACCAGAATATTGTATTGCTGTAACAGGAGAAGTTGTTAAGAGAGAATCTGTTAATGAATCTATGCCAACAGGTATGGTTGAATTAAAATGTACTAGTATAAAAGTATTATCTGAATCTGAAACACCTCCTATATATATCAAGGAAGATTTAGATGCTGCTGAGCAGATAAGATTAAAATATAGATATTTAGACCTTAGAAGACCAGATATGCAGAGAATATTCTTCATTAGAAACAAGGCAGCTAAGGCAGCTAGAGATTTCTTAGTTGATAATGGATTCATAGAAGTAGAAACACCAGTTTTAACTAAGTCTACTCCAGAAGGAGCAAGAGATTATTTAGTTCCATCTAGAAATTATCCAGGTAATTTCTATGCATTACCTCAATCTCCACAATTATTTAAACAATTATTAATGGTATCAGGTTTTGATAGATATTTCCAGATAGCTAAATGTTTCAGAGATGAAGATTTAAGAGCTAATAGACAACCAGAATTTACTCAAATAGATATGGAATTAAGCTTTGTTGAACAAGATGATATAATGGAACTTAATGAGAGATTTATAGCACATATATTCAAAGAAGTTATAGGTCATGAAGTGAAATTACCTATTAAGAGAATGACTTACAAGGAAGCAATGGAGAAATATGGTTCAGATAAGCCTGATCTTAGATTTGGTATGGAAATTACAGATATAACTGATGTAGTTAAAAATGTAGACTTCATGGTATTTAAGAATGCAATAGAAGCTAATGGATCTGTTAGAGCTTTATGCTTAAAGGGTGGAGCTTCTATGGGTAGAAAAGATATAGATAGATTAGGGGAATTTGTTAAAACATACAAAGCTAAAGGTTTAGCATACATTCAACTAAAAGAAGAAGGAATAAAATCTCCAATAGCTAAGTTCTTAAGTGAAGATGATATGAATAATATTATAAATGCTATGTCAGCAGAAACAGGAGATATTATCTTAATTGTTGCAGATAAGAATTCAGTTGTATTCCAATCATTAGGTGCATTAAGACTTGAACTTTCTAAAAAATACGATCTTATCAAAGACAAAAACGAATTTAACTTTACATGGATTACAGAATTCCCACTATTTGAATATAGTGAAGAAGAAGGCAGATACACAGCATGTCATCATCCATTTACAGCACCTATGGATGAAGATATAGATATGATAGAATCTAACCCAGGTGCAGTTAGATCAAAGGCATATGACCTTGTATTAAATGGTGAAGAATTAGGTGGAGGTTCTATAAGAATTCACAATATGGACCTTCAAGAGAGAATGTTTGAAGCTTTAGGATTTACAGAAGAATCAGCATGGGAGAGATTTGGATTCTTGTTAGAAGCGTTTAAATTTGGACCACCACCACATGGCGGTTTAGCATTTGGTTTTGATAGAATGGTTATGTTCCTTGCAGGTACAGAAAACATAAAGGATGTTATAGCATTCCCTAAGAATCAAAATGCATATTGTTATCTTTCAGAAGCACCAAATATTGTTGATGCAAAACAATTAGAGGATTTAGGTATATCTATTAAGGTAACTGAAAAGAAAGTAGAAGAAGAGTAATTTTAGCATAAAAAGAGTTGTCTAGTTAATTCTAAGACAACTCTTTTTTGTATAGAGGAAAATATGTATCTTTTTACTATATAGGAAATTATATAGTGATAGGAATAGTTTTATTGAGTATATAAAGACTATAAGTTCTTTTCCATATGTGTGTTGAAATTTAAGTATATTTTATATTAAGGATTAAGTAATTTTGATTTCAACATTGTTATGGAAAAGAAGAAAAAGTAAAGTAAAAATTCCTATATGTAAGTAAAATGAATACAAACCAATAGGTGTATAAAAACATAACTGTAACGAGACTACCTAAATTACAATATTATAAATATATGAATAATATTATAGGTAGATAAATATGATGATTATTTTATTTTTAAGTATTTGTTTAATTATTTTGGCAGGAGCTATATTGAATTATATTTATTATAAATATATGGATGAACATATATGTACTTCAGATATAGAATTAAAAAAAATGGAGTGTATTATTGTTATGGGAGCTGGGGTTACTAGATATGGAAAGCCTAGTAAGATACTTAAAGATAGATTGAATAAAGCTATACAATTATATAATATGGGAGCTTCAGATAGAATATTAGTTACTGGTGGAAAAAGTAATGGATTTTATGAAGCAGAAATTATGAAAGCATATTTATTGAAGAATTCAAGTATATCTTACGATAATATATTAACAGATTACAAAGGAGAGTGTACCTTTGATTCATTATATAGAGCTAATACTAGGTGTAAAATTAATAGTGCATATATAGTAACAAATGAATATCATTTGTTAAGATGCTTATACTTGTGCAAAAAAATGAAAATAAAAGCAATAGGTTCTGCTTCTGATGTTGGAGTGTATGAAGATATGTGTTATTATGAAATAAGGGAAGAATTAGCTTTTATAAAAGATATAATAAAAACAAAAGTTAAAAAAGTGTAAAGTTTTTATGAACAAATACGATAAGTAAATATAAAGTCGAGGGGAGGGATAGTGATGTTAGATAATTATGGCATTACTGTTGAAAGGCTTTTGAGAATGGAGAACGGAAATGTGGTTGGACCAGGTGCTGCAGAAAATGTTAAAGGGGATTTTGCAAAAGATAGTTATAAGAAAGATGTTGATTTTCAAAACACACTAAAAGATGCTAAGTTAAAAAAACGTAAGGTTTCAAATTATAGTTCAGATGGGGATGAAATTATAATTGAAGCAGTAAATGAAAATTATAAACAAAATAATTATTCCATGGATGAAGATATAGTAGTTGATAATAGTTTTAATGAAAAATTAGAAGAACAAAGACGTATTAGTAAATTGGTTAAAGATAAGTTCGTAGATAATCCGGATTTAAAAGGAATTATTAATTTTGGTGATGATAAAGAAATAAATGATTCATCACAAGAAAAATCTTTAAAATCAAATGAAGATGCTTCGAGGCCAGAAGAAACAAAGACAGCTAGTGACATATTGCTTGAAGAACTAGATAAAAAAATTCAATCATTAAATAAAGGAAAATAAGAAAATGCTTATAATATTTCATGTGTATATGTGTAATGTATTTTTAATTAAACATATAGGGAATATTATAAGCATTTTTGTTAATATACTTTTGTTTTTAACATAGATTATTTCTATTATTTTTGTTGTTATTACATAATGTGGAATTATTGTTTTGCATATTAGTTTTTGCTGTGTTCTTATATTTTTTAACGTTGTCATTTAATTTGTTTAGAACATCAAGATATTCTTGATTATATGGATTAAGAGTTGAAGCTTTTCTTATATGTGAAAAACCAGAATCTACCCATCCTTTTTTGATTAACAAAATTCCTTTGAGATAATTCCATTCAGCAGAAGAATTGTCGCTAACAAGGTTAAGTTTTGATTCAGCTATGACGAAATCATCTTTTTCAATAAGATCACGAACTTCTTGGCATGTTATATTCAAGTTTATTATTCTATAGGCTTCATTAGCTTCACTTATTTTATCTAAATATAGTTTTTTTGTGTCATCTTCTTCGATATCTTTTATATTGTAGTCATTTAATATTTTTTCATAGGCTTCTTTAATTTCAATTGATGAAGAATAAGGAAACACTCCTAATACTTTATATGGATCCATAAGATACTCCTTTTAAATAATAAATTAGTATATTTAAATATACTAAAGATTTGAAAATATATTCATGTACTTCTGAGTTAAACCTAAATTAATAAAGTTAGTTAATATAGATTTATTTCTCTTTATTGGAAGTTTATTTAATAAATCTAAGCAATTTGAGACTAATGTAATTAGATAAAAATCTATTTTCCCTTTTATAATAGGTAAAAGATCTTTGTAAGGTAAATTATTCTTGTTAAATATACAATTTAAAGGATTAAACTTTTTTTTAATCATATCTACTTGTAAATCTTCTATAGCATCCATAATATATATCCATTTACCTAAAGAATATCCAAATTCATATAGTAGAGTTCTAGTTTTATTTGTATCATTTATTAATTCAAATGGACAATCTCGTAAAATTTCTCCTAGTAATTTAGAAAATGGATCACATATAACATCTAAAGAAGATGAATTATTGTTAAGCTCTAGTTGATTTAAAGAATTTAAGTTATGTGAAAAACTATGCTTTAATGAAATATTATTAAGCATCTTAAAATATGGCTTGACTAAATTTTTTAATGTTACAGATTTTATAGTTCTGTCATCATTTATATCATCTAAGATTTTATAGTAAACAAGTGCAATATTTAAATCAGCACAATAATCTAATGCTTTACTACAAGAAAAATAAGAATTTGTAGAGAGTGGATGCTTAAAGCAGGATGTCTTGATAGTGACAGGGTCATATAAACTAATTCCATCAAGTAGTATTGCAAAAAATGTACTATCATAGCTTAATGTAGTTCTAGGTATATTTCCATATTTTGATTTGATCTTGTGGCATAATCCACAATAATATTTTTTTAGTAACTCTTGATCTTCGGTGCATAAATTCTCTTCTACAGGTATTATATATCCAAACATAAAATGATCCTCCTATATACAAAAAAGTTAAAATTAAACTCATATAAATAATATATTTATAGGTTGTATAAAATATAACAGTATAAGAAAAAATATATAGTCATATTTATATAAAAATAGTAAAGTAATAGTATAAAAAAAAGAAAGTAGGGAATAATATGAAAGGTAATGTAGCACAGAGAGAGTTTAAAAAACTAAAAAGTCAGATAGATCAGATAGAGAAAATAGCATTAAATTCAAAAGGCAATGCTTTAGTAGAACATGAAACAACTGTTAGGAAGAAGATATTATTGTTACATGAGATGAAGGATGTAGGACTTAAGAATTATGATGAAGTTTTAGATAGATATGATGAATTGTTAGTTAGCATATCTAAGAAGATTATAGATAATTATAATAAACAGAATAAGACTGAGTATGATTATTATGATATAGCTAGAGGCAATTATAACAGTATACTTAATTCTGGTATAATGACAGTTCTGACCAAGAAACACATACCTAAGCTAATAGCAGAAGAATTTGAGAAGAACTTTCCTGATAATCCTAAGGAAGAATATAGAGAAGCTAGACATATGCATAGGAAGTTTTTTATTCATTTAGGAGATACTAATACAGGCAAGACTTACGATGCAATAGAGAAACTTAAGGCTAGTAGAAATGGTGTATATTTATCCCCTCTTAGAATATTAGCATTAGAGAATTTTGAGAAACTTAATGATGAAGGAGTTAAGTGTAATCTTCAAACAGGAGAAGAAGAGATAGTCTATGAAGATGCAACACATATTTCATGTACTATAGAGAAGTTAAACCTTAAGAAGATGTATGATGTAGCTGTTATTGACGAAATTCAAATGATTAGTGATAGCCAACGTGGTGCTGCCTGGAGTAGAGCGATACTTGGAATATCAGCTAGAGAGATTCATATATGTGGAGCAAAGAATGCTTTATATATAATTAAGAAGATTATAGAAGATTGCGGCGATGAATATGAATTTATAGAATATAATAGAAAGATTCCGCTTATTGTTGAAAAGGAAGAATTTAATTATAAAGATATACAAGAAGGAGATGCAATAGTAGTTTTCTCTAAGAGAAAAGTTTTAGAATTATGTGAGGAATATAGTTCTCAAGGCATAAAAGCTAGTGTTATATATGGAGATTTACCACCAGAAGTTAGAAGGAAACAATATGAGTTGTTTTTATCTAAGGAGAATAAGATACTAATTACAACAGATGCAATAGGAATGGGAGTTAATCTGCCAATAAGACGTATAATTTTTCTATCTATAAAGAAGTTTGATGGAGAAGAACTTAGAGATTTAACATCTCAGGAAGTAAAACAGATAGCAGGTAGAGCGGGTAGGATAGGAATATATGATAAAGGATATGTAACTGCAACTAGAAATAAAAGTGGTTTCATCAGAGATAAATTACAAGAAGAAGATGCAATTATAGAGAAGGCAGTTATAGGACCATCAGATGCTATACTTAAAATAAAAACATTACCTCTTATAGAGAAGTTAGCAATATGGAGTACTAGAAAAGAAAAACTTGATTATTATCGTAAGATGGATATAAGTGATTATATAATTGTGTTAGATAGAATTAAGAATCTTAAGTTAAAAGAATCTATAGAATGGAAATTGCTTAAAGTACCTTTTGATGTTACTAGTGATGCTCTTATGGAACAATTCTTGTTATATGTTGATGAAGTATGTGTTATAAAACAAGAAGAAGTTAGCAAACCTATATTGTTAGGAGGATCATTAGATGAATTAGAAATATATTATCAGAAGATAAATATGTATTATTCATTTAGTAAGTTATTTAATTTAAACATGGATGTTGATTGGGTTTATTCGGAGAGAATAAATATAAGTGAACAGATTAATGATATATTGATTCATATATAACTATACATTATATAATTTGAGAACAGTTACAATGTGAATTATCTATGATTTGTTAATAATTAAGGCATGGAGTAACTACATACTGCTTCATCATTGACTTTGTAGCTCTAATACTCTCTTAATAATTAAGGCATGGAGTAACTACATATAGTTATTATGATTAATTTGTGCAGATATATTGATAAATAAGACTCTAAGAAGTAATCTTATTTATCAATAAGTACTCTGCTCTATAAACAAATGGTTTGAAAATTATCATAAAAAAATATGAGTTAGAGGAATTATACATATTCCTAGAGTTAGTGAGGCCATATAGAGCCTACTAAATTTATAAGAGCGTGCTTCAGGTATAAGTTCGGCTAACGATATATATATCATTATGCCAGCTACTAGAGAGAATAATATTGCTAGAATTAATTCATTAATATAAGGTTTTAAGAATAGAAAAGCCATTAAAGCACCTAGTGGTTCTGTCATTCCAGATAAGAAGGTATACTTAAAAGCCTTTTTTCTACTATTTGTTGAATAATAGATAGGCATTGCTATAGAAATTCCTTCAGGAATGTTATGAAGAGCAATTGCAATGGTTACAGATATTCCTATAGTTAAATTATGATAACCAGAGACAAAAGTTGTTATTCCTTCAGGGAAATTATGCAAAAAAAGAGCTATACAAGATATTAAACCAACTCTATACAGTGAAGTGTCATTATTTGGTGTATTATTATTTGGTAAGAAATTATCTATTAACATAGCCATGATTATACCTATTATAAGGAAGATTAAAGTTATAATAATTCCTTCGAAGTTACCGTTATGTGATTTTAATGTCTCTTCTGCAGAAGGAATTAAGTCAAAAAAAGAAATTGATAACATTACTCCAGCTGAAAATGATAAAGCAAATGTTATTAGTTTTTTGTTAGTATTTTTGGTGAAGAAAACTATAAATGCACCTAATATTGTTGATAGTCCTGCAATAAATGATAATAATAATGGTAATATAGATTTCATAATAACTCCTAGAATATTCATGACTATATATATTATTGGTTACATCAAAAAAATAGAATAAGATATTTATGTATATTAAAATAAACTTTATCAAGGATAAGTTGATATGGAATAATTATAAATTGAGCAAATTTCATATTTGCTCATCGGCTAAATATCTAGTTTTTATTTTAAATAAAAAGGAAGATCACCCCAAATGTTGAATAAAATAAATAACAACAATCCACAACAAAAGGAGTGAT
>NZ_JAHLQH010000005.1 GCF_018918325.1 Clostridium sp. MSJ-8
CATAAAAATAAATATCAAAAAAAGGTAATTTCAGTTACCTAGCTTTGCTATCGGCTTTTTTAGAAAAAATTTAAAAAGTTATCCACAGATTGGGATATTTCTATTATGAAATATCCTCAACTGAAAAAATAAGTAATCCAAAATAAATGTATTCAATAACTTTTTTAAGTAAGAATTACTGAATACTTAAGATACTTGTTAATAATATAGATATATTAAAAATCACCATAACGATTAAATAATTAAAATATAATATGCGTGCTATTATATTTTAATTTATTAAGCAAAAGTGACATAATATTGCCACTAAAGGAATATATAATAAAGTTAATAAATAATTAAGGCCATTTATTAAAAGATTAGTATATAATAATTTATAGAAGGTTTTTGTAAAAATACCTTTTATTTAGAAATGGGGAGTTTGTTATGAAAAAAGAATTAGAGAGTTTATGCAAATTAACAGTTAGAAATTATAGACAAGCTAGAGAAGAATTTAGATTTGATGGAGATTATATTAATCATTATGCTGCAATTGTTTATGCTAATGCAGGAATGGATTTACCAGTTGATAGAATAAAGAAAATAAGAACTTACATAAAGAATAATACACCTAGAATGTCAGCTTTTAGAGGTGATATATTATATTTATTATCATTTTTAATTGGGTTAGAGAGTAATAGTAGGATTTTCTGTGAAGTACTTTTAGAAACTTATGACGAATTATTAGATGAAGGGTTTAAAGAAAGTCAATATCTAGTATTAGCTGCTTATGCATATGTTAAACATGGAGAATCTACAGAAAATGAAGAAAGTATGCATAGAATGAAAGAAATATATTCTTATATGAAGTTAAAGTATGGCGATATAATAAATGAAGATGATTATTTAGAATGTGCATTGTTATCAATAAATGGAATTGATACAAAGATTGTTAATAATTGTATGGATAATATATTTAATTCCCTTATGAATATAGAACATTTTTCTAAGAATAGTCTTCAAGGGTTAACTCTTTCAGTTATACTTAACAATAATGAATCATCATTAATAAGAATAGAACAATTATTACTTGAGATGAAAGAAAAAAATATTAGTATAAGTCATCAATTTTTACCTATTCTAGCAGTATCTGCAGGTAGTTTTGTTCCTCAAGAATATAGTGGACAAGTAAAGGCTATTATCGAGAAATTATGTGATGAAGAGTATGAATATGAATATTACATGGATAGCAGCTTTAGAGCTTTTATTGCGATAGCTATGCTAGAATATTATAACAATGAAGGACAAGAAAAATATTTAAATGAACTTCTAACAATAGGTGTATATTCATTTATAAATAGTAAGAATCAAGGATTGATGGAAGAAGTATTAGCGTAGTTTATTATGGATAGAATAATTATACATGTAGATATGGATGCATTTTTTGCATCAGTTGAAGTTATGGATAATCCTTCATTAAAAGGTAAACCGGTTATAGTATGTGGACAAGGAGAAAGAGGAGTTGTTTCCACTTGCTCATATGAAGCTAGAAGATATGGAATACATTCAGCTATGCCAGTTTTTATAGCGGTAAAGAAATGTCCCATGGGAGAATTTATACCTGTTAGAATGAATAGATATAAAGATATTTCTAACAAAATATTTGATATTTTTAAGGAATATACAGAGATAATAGAGCCTCTATCTATAGATGAGGCTTTTTTAGATTTAACTAATACAGAATATAATGATGGAATTGAGGTCGCTAAACTTATTAAAGATAGGGTTAAGAGAGAAATTGGATTGACTTTGTCTGTAGGAGTTTCGTATAATAAATTTTTGGCAAAACTTGCATCGGATTGGAATAAACCAAATGGAATTAAGGTTATTACTAAAGATATGATTCCTGATATCTTATTACCTCTAAATATAAATAAAGTGTTTGGAATAGGCAAAAAAACAGTTTCAAAGCTTAATAATATTGGAATATTTACTATAAAGGATTTGTATGAAATGCCCCAAGAATTTTATATGGAATATATGGGCAAATTAGGTGTGGATATTTATAAAAGGATAAGAGGAATTGATGATAGAGAAGTGATTGTATCTAGAGAAAGAAAGTCTATAGGAAAAGAAACTACTTTTAAGAGTGATATTATAGATAAAAGTGAATTATTACAGTATTTATTGAAGTTTTCCCGGGAAATAAATAGTATTTTAGAAAAAAGAGATATGGAAGGAAAAACAATAACATTAAAATACAAAACATCGTCATTTAAAAACCATACAAGAAGTAAAACATTTAATCATTATATAAGATCAACAGAAGAAATATATAATATATCTAAAGAATTACTTGATAATGAAAAATTACAAGAACCACTTAGATTAATAGGAATTAGCATATCATCCTTTAGAGAAACAGAAAATAGACAGATAACTTTTTTCTGAAAAATATTCCCTTTATAAGATATTTAGAATATTAATATAATAAGAAAAAATATAAAAGGAGGGAACTACTAGGGGAAGTCTGTAAAAACAGCTTTTTCAAAGTGGGTATTTAATGAAAAGAGAATTAACTCTATCAGAAGTTCTATTTAACTTCTCATGTAAGGAAGGGGAGGATAAAGGAGAACTTAAGAATATTCCCCCAATAAATTCATTCTATAAAAAAATTGAAAAAGCTATTTCAATAACGGATAAAAGTTATAATTTATTTATAATAGATAAATTTTCAGAGCAAAGGTTGCAAGAAATGATAGAATGTATAGAAAAAACATTATCTAATACTAAACCTCCGTCAGATATATGTTATGTTATAGATAAAGATAAAAATAAACCTAAAGCTATTTATGTAGAAAATGGGCATGGAAAAAAGTTGAAGTCATCAATAAAAAATATAAAAGATAAATATTATGATGTATGTGTAGAATTTTATAATGCGTCATCAGATGAAGAAAAAGATAAGCTTATAGAAGAAGTTAGTATAAAACGTAGTAAATATATGGATGAACTTATAGACATGGCTAGTGAAGAAAGTTTTGAAATAAAAACAACTAAGTCTGGATTTGCATTTGTTCCGTTAAGAGATGGAGAAATTATGACAGAAGATGAATATGACAAGTTAAGTGATTCTGAGAAAGATTTAATTATTATAAAGGCATCTGAATTAAAGGATAAAGCAGAGATAATATTAGACAAAATAAAGAAGATGGAATTAATAGCATTAGAAAGTTTAAAAAAGATATATAAAAGATATATAGAAAGCATTATGGAAGAGGAAAAACAAGATTTATTGTTAGAATTTATAGAAGATGAAAATGCATATAATTTCTTAGAAAGATTATTTGATATAATAGAAGCTAAGCTTATAGAAGAATATACTCTTAATCTTGAAGATGATGAGAAGAATATAGAAAAAATATTAAAAAGTATAGATATAAATGTATTAGTTGATAATTCTAATAAAGTACATTTTCCAATAATTTATGAAGAAGATCCTACTCCATCAAATCTATTTGGAAATGTGGAATATGAGAATAAGAATGGAATTTATTACACTGATTTATCGTTGATATCAGCAGGATCTATATTAAAAGCAAATGAAGGAGTACTTATAATAAGAATTAATCAACTATTAAATAATCCTATTAGTTATAATATGTTAAAGAAATCTTTGATGAGCAAAAAAGTAAATATAGATGGAAATAAATCTATATTAGAACTAATAACAACTAATAGTTTTAAAGGTGAGTCAATACCTATAAATGTAAAGGTTATCTTAATTGGAAGCTATGAAATATACAATTTGTTGATAAATGGTGATGAAGATTTTAAGCAGTTATTTAATGAAGTACTTCAATTTCCAGAATATATTGAGGTAAAAAATAATGAAAATGTAATAAAAGATTATATAATAGCTAGATTTAAAAAATATGGAATACATGATATATCTAATATGGTTATATTAGAAATAATGAGATATTTGTGCAGAGCAGAGGATAACAAATATAGAATGAATATTGACATGGATATTTTAGATGATTTAATTATAAAAATAAAAAATAATATAGAGAATGAAACATTATCAGATATATTTTATCCAAAAAGCTATATTCAAAAAGAAATAATATCAATGTATCAAGAAAGAAAAATGGTATTGTCTCTAGTAGGGAAAAAAATAGGAACAATAAATGGATTAGCTGTTATTAGCACTAATTCGGCAAATTTTGGAAAACCAATAAGGATTAATTGTGTATGTGGTGTTGGAAATGGGAATATAATAGATGTTCAAAAAGAAAGCAGTTTATCAGGAAATATTCACATAAAATCAATTAATATAATAAAAGGCTTATTAAGTAATGAAATATGGCCATACAAAAAATTGCCAGTAGATTTTTATGTTAGTTTTGAACAAGTATATGGAACAATAGATGGAGATAGTGCAACTGTTGCTGAATACTTAGCAATATTATCTTCTATAAGTAAAATTCCTATAAAGCAAAACATTGCTGTAACAGGATCTCTTAATTTAATGGGAGAAGTTCAACCTATAGGTGGAGTAAAAGAAAAGATAGAAGGCTTTTATGATGTGTGCATGGCTTGTGGTGTTAATAGTGGGATAAATGTATTAATACCAGAAACAAATATAAATGAATTAATTTTATTGCCTGAAGTAGAGGAATGTGTTAAAACAAAGAGGCTTCATATATTTTCTATGAAAAATATTAAAGAAGCTATTGAAATAACCATGGGTGTTAGTTATGAAGAAGTTTTGGGAAAAATAAGAAACAATTTAAAGAAATACTTGTAATATAGAAATTATATTTTTATAAATATCATAATTTCATTAAGAATTTCTGATATAAAAAATTCTTGACAATGAGTTTCTTACATGTTATAAATAGGTAGCAATAAAATAGATTATGATGCTTTTCTGCCGCCGGGTAGGAAAGTTAAGCGTCAGAGTTTCTATCGTTAGGTCTGAGAAGATAGAAACCTCTGGCGCTTTATTTTTTGCTTTAAAGATGATAAGAAAGGAGATTAAAAGTGAATATGAGTAATCCAATTACAAGTTTAACGAAAAAAGAATGCAGGGTATGGATTGGTTCGTTGTGCATAATTATTATATCAAACCTTTTATCCGGAAATTTTGATTTACTGACATTAGTTGCTGCATCCATAGGGGTTACCTCTTTGATATTTGCAGCAAAAGGTAATGTGTGGTCTCAGATCTTAATGATAATATTCAGTATTCTGTATAGCATTATCTCATGGCAATTTCGTTATTGGGGAGAAATGATGACATATCTTGGAATGACTATGCCGATGGCGATATGGTCAACAATAACATGGATAAGGAACCCTTCAGCGAGTGGAAAAGAGGTTGAGATTCAGAAATTAACCCCCAAACATGTTTTTCTGCTGATAATTAGCGGCACTGCCGTTACAGCTTTATTTTTTGCGATATTAGATGCATTAAACACACCGAATATAACATTTAGTACAATATCCGTGACAACCAGCTTTTTCGCTGCCTCACTGACCATGTTGAGATCATCTTATTATGCATTAGGATATGCATCAAATGATATTGTGCTGATTGTTCTTTGGATTTTGGCATCCATTCGCGATCCGCGTTATTTATCGGTAACTATTATCTTTATTATTTTCTTTTTTTATGATATATATGGTTTTATCAGTTGGAAGAAAAGAGAATCAAGTTGTGGATGATACACAAATTATATTATTGAGATTGGAGAGTAGAAGTATGTTTAGAACAATTCGGAAAAAGAAAAATGAACTTGATATAATGCTTAAATTTTTGTTATATAGATAAGGCATTGACTTAATATAATTAAATTGTTAAAATATGGTAAAGAGATAATTGTTGGAGGTTTATATGTACTTAAGATTTCAGAAAAAGTTAGATACCTTAGTGGTAGACTTGGTAGGTGAATTAGATCATCATTATGCTGATTTAGTAAGAACTAAAATAGATGATAGAATAGATAGAGATAATATAAAGAATGTAATACTAAATTTCGGAGAAGTTACATTCATGGATAGTTCTGGGATAGGGGCCATTGTAGGAAGATATAAAAAAATAAAGAAGAAGCAAGGAAGTTTTTGTATAACTGATGCTAGAAATAATGTGAGCAAGGTACTAGAATTATCAGGTTTATTAAAGGTAATAGATTATTATGATAATGTAGATGAAGCTTTAGAAGTGTTAAAAATGGAGGGGAATTATAGGAATGCATGATAATAAGATTGTATTAGAAATAGAAAGTAGATCTCAGAATGAAAGCTATGCAAGAGTAGCAGTAGCAGCATTTGTTGCACAATTAGACCCTACTGTAGAAGAATTATCAGATATAAAAACAGCTGTTTCAGAAGCAGTTACAAATAGTATAATCCATGGGTATGATGGAAAGGAAGATTGCATAATTAGAATTGAAGTATGTCTATATGGAAATGAAGCTAAGATAGTAATAATTGATTATGGCAAAGGTATAAAAGATATACAACAAGCAATGGAACCATTGTATACATCAAGACCAGATCTTGAAAGGTCTGGTATGGGTTTTACTGTTATGGAGAGTTTTATGGATAATATAGAAGTGGATAGTACAGAAGGAAAAGGTACTAAAATAGTATTATACAAAAAGTTTAATTCAGTAAATTAGGTGATACTATGGATAAAAGAAATAATAGGGTAGAAGATTACAAATATGAGGAAAATTCAAAATTACTAGAGAAGATAAAAAATGGAAATCAAGAAGCTTTAGATGAATTAATTGAAAAAAATCTACCTTTAGTTTCTTCTATAAGTAAAAAATTTATAATGAGAGGTTATGATTATGAAGATATATTTCAGATAGGATGTATTGGCTTAGTAAAAGCGGTTAATAATTTCAATCCTTCTTTTAATGTAAAATTTTCTACTTATGCTGTTCCAATGATACTTGGAGAAATAAGAAGATATATAAGAGATGATGGAATAATGAAAGTTAGCAGGACGGTAAAGAGTCAAGCTATAAAGATTCATTATGCAAGAGAAGAATTAAGTAAAAAATTAAATAGAGCTCCTACTGTTGAAGAATTATCTGCATATACAGGAATAGAGAAGGAAGAGCTTATATTTGCTATGGAATCTAATAGTAATCTTCAATATTTATATGATACTATTCATCAAGAAGACGGTATTCCTGTTTTGTTAATTGATAAATTAAGCGAAGAAGGAGAAGAAGATGGAAATATTACAGATAAGATAGCATTAAAAGAAGCATTAAGTACATTAGATGAAAGAGGAAAAAAAATAATTATTTTGAGATATTTTAAAGATAAAACACAAACAGAAGTAGCTAAAATGCTAGGAATAAGTCAAGTTCAAGTTTCTAGAATTGAAAAGAGAGTTCTTAATATTATGCGAGATAAATTGCAAGAATAAAAGGTTATATCTATTTTTAGGTATAACCTTTTATTCTTTGGGGAAAATATAAATATAAAAAAAGAAAGGGTGTTTTATATGAATAAAGAGAATATAGCTAAACAGAAGTTTCAGAGTATTTCAGATAATGTGAAACCAAAGACACCTATATTTTTAGACTCTATTAAGGCTTTTTTAGTAGGTGGTTTTATATGTAGTATAGGTCAATTGGTTAATAATTATGTTCAGAGTTTTGACTTTACTAAGGAACAAGTGGGGGCTATAACGTCTATAGTTATGATTTTCTTAGGAGCACTTTTAACAGGAATAGGTATATATGATAGAATAGCTGAATTTGCTGGAGCAGGTACTGTTGTACCTATAACTGGATTCTCTAATTCTATTGTTTCTCCAGCTATGGAATTTAAAAAAGAAGGATATGTTTTTGGAGTTGCATCTAAGATGTTTATTATAGCTGGTCCTGTATTAGTATATGGAATAGGTTCATCAGTATTAATAGGTATTATATATTATTTTATAAAATAGTGAGGTATTAATTATGAGCAATAAAAGATTAGGAGAATCAACAGTTGAATTAAGAAGTCATCCTAAGATAATTATGACTTATTCAATAGTAGGACCTAAAGAAGGTGAAGGACCATTAGCACAATATTTTGATGATATTATTGAAGATGATACTTTTGGACAGAAGTCATTTGAAAAAGCTGAATCAAAACTTCTATATACAGCAATTTTACGAAGTATATTAAATGCCAATTTAGCAGAAGAAGATATAGATTATTTATGTTCAGGGGATTTACTTAATCAAATTACATCATCAGGATATGCGGCTAGAGATCTTAACATACCTTTTTTTGGATTATATGGAGCATGTTCAACTATGGCAGAATCCTTGAGTATAGCGTCTTTAATTATGGACGGAGGGTTTGCAGATTATGTTGTAGCTGCAACATCATCTCATTTTAGTGCGGCTGAAAGGCAATTTAGATTTCCTTTAGAATATGGTTCACAGCGACATGCTACAGCACAATGGACAGTAACAGGAGCAGGAGCAATGGTTCTAGGAAACAAAGGAAATTATCCTTATATAAGATATGTAACAACTGGTAAAGTTAAAGATTATGGAATTACGGACCCAAACAATATGGGGGCTGCTATGGCGCCTGCTGCTGCTAATACAATATATACACATTTAAAAGATACCAATCAATCGCCAGAAGATTACGATTATATAATAACTGGAGATTTGGGTAAGATTGGCAAAGAGATAACAGATAAATTGTTGTTAGAATATGGATATGACATTACTAGTAATCATAAAGATTGTGGTGAAATGATATTTGATGAAACACAAGATGCAAAGGCTGGAGGAAGTGGTTGTGGATGTTCTGCAGTTGTAACTTCCGGATATTTTTATAAGAAGTTACTTAATAGAGATGTAAAGAGAATATTGTTAGTATCAACAGGTGCACTTATGAGTCCTACATCTAATTATCAAGGAGAAAGCATACCAGGAATTGCCCATGCTGTAGCAATAGAGGTTGAATAGGAGGTTTTTATTGTGATTATAGAATTATTAAAAGCATTTTTAATTGGGGGACTTATATGCGTTATAGCACAGGTGCTAATGGATACTACAATACTTACACCAGCTAGAATTTTAGTTATTTTTGTTGTATTAGGAGCTATACTTGGAGCTTTTGGTATATACGATAAATTAATTGATTTTGCAGGTGCAGGTGCAACAGTTCCTTTGCCTGGTTTTGGAAACACATTAGCAAAGTCAGTGATTAAGGAAGTTGATGAAATAGGGTTATTAGGAGCATTTACAGGAGGAGTAACAGGAGCAGCAGCAGGTATAACAGCAGCTATTTTCTTTGGATATTTAATGGCTGTAATTTTTAATCCTAAAACAAAAAAGTAGTATGATAACAAATGATTAATTTAAGTGCATATATGTAGTTAGTTATAGATATTTGTATTATAATAGTATTGTTGGTAAAAGGATGCGAAGGGGTTGGAGAAATTTTGAATAAATTTTATGGTATGTTTTGGAAGGATGTAGTAAGCATGCTTCATAGTGATGCTTATAATGGCTTAAGTGAAGATAAATGTGAGACAGTTAGAAAAGAATTTGGTTCTAATAAGATAAAATTAAAAACTAGTAATAATAACTTTGTTTCAACATGTAAGGCTTTTTTCCAAGGATATATTTTTATTTTAATTATTATTTTTAGTTTTTGTTTATTCAATAATGAGTATATATTGATGTCTATAACAGGAATATTTATTATTATAAACATAGTTATGAATATTATGATAACTATAAAAAATAACAATAATATTTCTTACATACAAAGAGTTAATGATGCTACAGTAACAGTTATTAGAGATAATAGAGAAAAAATTATAAGAGCTCAAGATTTGGTTTTAGGAGATATAGTTTCATTTAAAAAAGGATCATTGATAGGAGCAGATTTGCGAATAATAGAAGCAAAAGATTTAAAAGTTGATGAAAAAAACATAACTGGAGAAAGATTTTTAAAAGAAAAATTTGAGAATAAGTTAGATGGCAATATAGATAACATAAAAGACATGAAAAATATTTTGTTTAAAGGTTCTATAATAGTTGAAGGAGAAGGAACTGGAGTTGTAATAGAGGTTGGTAAATCTACAGAATTCGGAAAACTAATGTCTTTAATTGAATATGCTAATAATAAACATACACTAATGAATAAAATAAACAAAAAAATTAGTATGTATTCATTTATTTTGACTATAGGAGCTATAGTGTTATCATACATATTAAACCATAATTTAAGTAGCGTATTATTATCTGCTACTGTAGTTAATTCATTACCTATAGCAATAATAATTATGTTAGAAATTAAAATTATTAAAGCAGATGCTATGAAGCAATATGGTATAGAATTAATTAATATGTCTACTCTAGACTTGATTCAAGATATAGATGTATTGTTTATAGATAAAATTGGAGCTATAACAAAAGATGAAATGAAACTTAAATCTATATACACAAATGATGAAATTATGTCTATGGAAAATGTATCCTATACAGAGGATAAAAATATAGAAAGAGCTGTGGATATTTTATTATTATGTAATGATTCTGTATATAATATTACAGAGGATTCAGGAACAGGTAATTCAACAGAAATAGCATATTTAAGGTATGCAGCTAATAACAAAATATATAAATCAATATTAGATTCAAAATATAAAAGAGTTTTAGAAGTACCTATGGATTCTGATAAACGTGTATTAACAACTATCAATAAATTTAATAGAGGATATAGGGCTAATGTAAGAGGAAATTTAGATAATTTAATTGATAGGTGTACACATATATTAATTGATGGTGCAGAGAGACCTTTAACAGATGAGGATAGAGAGAAGATAAAGGCTGTAGATTATAATTATTCAGTTGATGGTTTATTGACTCAAGGAGTTGCTTATAGAAATTTTTCATATATGCCGTCTTTGTCCGAAAATATAGAAAGTAATTTAGTATTTACTGCTATAGTTGCACTTGAAAATTTATTCAAAGAAGATATTAATGCTTCAATAGAAGAAGTAAAGAATAGAGGAATTACACCAATAGTTTTTACTGAAGATAACAAGATAGCGGCAACTTATGTTGGAAAAAGATGCAATCTTATATCAGATGTAGGAGGAGTTATATCTGGAATTGAGTTAGAATCGTCAACTAAAGAAGAACTTAAAAAGTTATTATCAAAAGTTAGATTGTTTTCAAGAGTTACTCCTGAGATAAAGGGGAGAATAATAGCTATGTTTACTAAAGATAATTATAATATAGCATCTACAGGAGAAACTTTAGGGGATTTAGCATCACTTAGTGTATCAAAGGTAGGGATAGCAAAAGGTGAAGTTCCAGAGGTAGTTAGAAGAGTTTCTGATGTATATGTAAAAGAAGATTATATACAGAAGTTTTTGAACATAATAGATATATCTAAGAAATTTTCAAGAGGTGTAAAAAATACAGTAACATTAATTATAAGTATGTTAATAAGCGAAATTATGATTATTAATATTGCTAGATTAATCAATATAAAAGATAATTTTAATTACATAACTATATTTAATATAGCAATGATGATTTTATTGTCTACTATAACAATGGATGATGAAAAAAAAGATCAAGTTATTAACATATATAAGCAAATAATAAGGTGTATATTGTGGATAAGTTTTCCATTAATTACTGTTTATAAGACAAAGAGCAGTGTATCACCAATTTTATATGCTATGTTTGGAATGATGATAATAGGACAAGTTATAATAGATTCTAGAATATCATTAAAAAAGCTACAGAGAAAACAGATTTTGTTATTAATTAGTTTGTTTGTATTGATTTCCCTTGTAGTTGTAATAGCATTATTTATTGGAGTACATTTAACTAAATGGATATTAATTAGAGGATTAATTCTTTTGGTGTTATATTTTATAATAGAATTATTTTTTAGAAAGTGGGCATAATTAATAGACGAGGTGAGTCTATTATGATAGAAGATATTAATGATGTACATTATCATATTGTATACATATCATTGGGTGTGGTTATAGCATCTATGTGTTATGGATTATGGTATATGAATAAAGGACTTGCAATAATTGTTGCAAGTCTATTTTTTTCTATTTTATTTATAAAAACTAATAAAACATTTATGTTTATTATTATCATAGTATCTCTTATTCAAATTTGTAATTGTTTTCGATATTACTCAATAGAAACAGGCAGGGTATATGGAGAAGTGAAGATAATAAAAGTAAATGATAATTATTCTGTGGCAAAGTATATGGGTAAAAAAGTATATATAGCTTGTAGAGAAAAACTTGAAGTGGGGGAAGTTATAAAGATTAATGGAGAATTCACTAAATGTAATGATATAGAGAGTGGGATTGTAGGAACAATAGAAGTAGAAGGAAGAATATTAGGCAATAGACAAACTATAAACTCAAGGTTATTCAAATTTAGAGAAAATATATATAATAAATTAAAAGAGAATTTAGGTGGGAGAAAAGCAGCTCTTATATGTTCATTATCTTATGGTTATACAGATTATTTAGACGAAGTTGATAAAGAGAACTTCAACAATATGGGGATAATTCATGCAATAAGTGTATCAGGAATGCATGTTGCTATAATATATTCTATACTTAAAAATCTTATAAAAAGACCTCTTATAGTTCCTATTATTATCTTATATGTGCTTTTTACATCAGCACCAGTATCAGCTGTAAGAGCATTAATAATGATAATAATAAAGATAGGTGGAGAGATTTTTTATAGAAATTATTCAGCAATAGCAGCTATAGCAATAAGTGCGATGTTAACGTTAATATATGGTCCATATTTATTTTTTAATTTAGGATTTCAATTATCATATTTATCAACTTTAGGAATAATTATTTTTAATAAACAGGTATGTGATAGATTATATATGCTTCCAGATATTATAAGAAGTACGGTAGCAATAAGTATTTCGGCTATGATATTTACAATTCCTATAATTATTAGAGAATTTAACGAAGTGTCATCAGTTAGTGTATTAGCTAATGTGATTATAGTTCCTATATTAAATATAATAATATTTTTGGGGAATGTTTTTATTATTATATATAAAAGCCAATTTTTATTTGATTTGTTATCCTACATATTGTTGAAGATAATTGTTATTTTAGATAATGTTATGGATATAATCTATAATATTAGTTGCAATACTATTATATTAAATAAGGAATATGTATTTTTATATGGAGCAATAATTGTTACTGTATGCTTTATTAAGAGTGGGTATAAGAAAGCAGAAGTATTGCCTATAATAGCAAGCATATTAATGATAATAAATATATATAGTCCATTCCTAAAAATTGAATATTTAAGACAAGGTGGGGTAGCATTATCTTATAGAGGGGAAAGTATTATTTTATTACAAGATTCAAGTCCTGATATACAGAATTTAAAGAAAATTTATGGAACAGATAATGTTATAATAAATGATCGTAATTATATAACTATAGCAGAAGCTATATTAGAGCAAGAAGAAAAATTTTATACTCTTAAAATAAATAATAAGTCTATATATTTAGATGTAAATAGATATAAAAATAAAGAATCTAAAGGGATAAATTTTAGAAATGATTATATAGACGTATTGTATGTAATAGATAACAATATATATAGCTATTGAATATTAGAATTGTGCTATAATGAGATTAAAAAAGAGTAGCTTTTATGTTATTATTGAGTATATGTGTATATTGAAAGGACGATAAGATGATAACTTATGATATTTTTGAAAAAAATATAAAGGAAAATAAGATAGGAAATTCATATATATTCTGTGGACAAGATGAGGAATTAATGAAATCAGCTATAAGAAGAATAAGTAAAAAATTTATAGCTGATGAATCTAACGATTTAAATTATATAAGATTAGATGGTAATAATATTACTATGGATGAGATATTGAATGCATGTGAAACTATGCCCTTTTTTGGAGATAAGAAGATAGTTGTTATATATAGAGCATATTTTCTTAAAGACAAATGTGATTCAGAGAGAGAAAAACTATATAAAGAATTTAAGAATTATATAGAAAATGTTCCTGAGTACACTATAGTTATAGCTTATTTATTATTTTCAGATAAAAGAGAAACTCCTAAGAAAAATAAAAAGATAATGGCATTAGATAAGATATCTAATGTTATTTATTGTGATAAACTAAAAAGAGAGCAATTTATAAGAAGAGTAGGAACTATATTTGAGGAAAAAGGAAAAAATATAGGAAATATGGAACTTAGATTTTTCTGTGATAGAGTTCAAAATAATTTTGAAATTATTAATCATGAAATAGATAAGCTTATTGCATATACATATGGTAGAGAGATAAGAAAAGAAGATATTATGTTATTAGTAGGTTCTAGAAGTGAGGATGACGTATTTGATCTAGTTGATTTAGCATCTCAAGGTAAGATTAATAAGGCTATGAATGTTATGGATGATATATTATTTAAGTCAGATCAACATATGCTTATAGTTATATCTATAGAGAAAAAATTCAAACAATTATATGAGGCTAAAACTAGTATCAATGCAGGTAAAAGAACTGAACAAATTGCTAAAGAATTAAAAGTACCTATGTTTGTATGTGAAAAAATAATTAATTTAAGTAGAAAATATTCATTTAAAAGATTGGGAATGATAATACAAAAATGTATAGATACTGAGCTTAGATTAAAATCTAGTACTGTAGATAAGAATATGGAACTAGAATTACTTCTTATTAACATAGCAACAATAAAGTAAATATAAAGTAAAGAACCGACCTAGATAACTAGGTCGGTATCGAAACTAAGCCATAGCGTTTAACTTAGCAGCTAATCTTGATTTCTTTCTTGCAGCCATGTTCTTATGTACTACTCCTTTTTGAGCAGCCATGTCTAAAGCTTTAGTAACGCTAACGAATGAAGCTTTAGCTTCTTCAGCGTTGTTAGCAACAACTGCAGCTTCGAATTTCTTAATAGCAGTCTTTAATGCAGACTTAATCATTCTATTTTGAGCTGTTTTAGTCTTAGTAACTAATATTCTTTTCTTTGCTGATTTAATATTTGCCATTCTTAATTCACCCCCTCTAAAATTTTATAGGGTTTATGCTTGATCTACGTACAAGCATAATTCGTCATATTCAACACTCCCTATTATAGCATTGAAATATTACATATTCAAGTATTAAATTATTTAAATTAGGAAAAATAAAAAAGAGAAAGAAAATAGGTAGGTGAATATATAGTATGGAAAATGTTAGAACAGATTTAGCATGTGAATCACATAACTTATATGTTGAAGAAAATAATTCAGAACCAGATGGTATAGAAGTTGAAGAAACAATACAAGATGGAACGAAGATAACTATAGTAAAAGTAATGGATAAGAATGGAGAAAAATTATTAGGTAAACCTATAGGAACATATATAACTCTAGAAGTACCGGAATATACTGCATATGATGGAGAGCTCATGAATGATGTGGCCAGTGCTTTAGGTAAAACACTAAAAAAATTAACCCAAATAGATTCTAATAAAAGTGTTCTTGTTGTGGGATTAGGAAATGTTAAAGTTACTCCAGATGCTTTAGGACCTAAAGTAATAGAAAAAATTATGGTAACTAGGCATTTAAGAGATGTTATGCCAGATATTATAACAGATGATGTAGTTTCAGTAGGTGCTATGTCTCCAGGAGTTTTAGGTATAACAGGTATTGAAACAAGTGAGATAGTATCTGCAGTTGTAGATAAGATAAAACCAGATTTAGTTATTTGTATAGATGCACTTGCATCTAGAAAGACTGATAGAGTTAATAGAACTATACAGATTTGCAACAGTGGAATAGCACCGGGGGCTGGCGTAGGAAACAATAGAAGGAAACTTAACAAAGAAACATTAGGTGTAGAGGTAATATCAATTGGTGTGCCTACAGTAGTGCATGCATCAACTATTGCAAGTGATGCAATAGATCTTGTTATAGATGATATGATAAGTAAATCCACAAAAGGAAAGGAATTCTATAAGATGTTAAAACAAATAGATAAGCAAGAGAAAGGTATTCTTATACAGGAGTTATTAGAACCGTATATGACGGAATTAGTTGTAACTCCCAAGGATATAGATGTTATGATAGATTCTATGTCTAAGATTATTGCAGATGGTATTAACATAGCAATTCAGCCTAATATGACTATGGAAGAAATAAATAAATTTTTAAATTAAGCTTTTATTATAATAATTATGTTACATCTAATCATATACTAATAATATCATTTATGGTGAGGTGTAATATGTATGAAAAAATAGTCTTAAAATATCCAAAGAAAAATACAATAAATTTTTCAATAATAATTTTTCTGATAATCATATGTATATTTTTTTATAGAATAATTATTGTATTAGGTGGAACAAGAGAAAGAGGTGGTTTTTCTTATGTTCAGTTGTTGAATTATACTATGCCATTAATTGAAGAAACTATTTATAATGAAGAAGATTATGCTGAGAATAGAGCATCTATAAAGAATATATGTTTAGAAGCTATAGGATTTTATAATATTAATAGTTTCAGTATTGTAGGTGGCGAAGTAAGCTATTTTGATGATATTATAGGTAATGTTACTTATGTAGCTGATAATAATCAATATAGTTCATTTGTTATAGATGATAATACTGTATCGTTTATTGAAGCAGAAGATGTTATGAAATCTGATTTAGTTAAACCTTTAGATAATAGTAAGCCTGAAATTTTAATATATCATACTCATACTTCAGAAGGATTTAATGGTGTAGTTAATTCTACTGACAATTCTACTAATATAGTAGGTGCAGGAGAAGAACTTAAAAAGAATTTAGAAAAGTATGGTTTCTCGGTTATTCATGATACTACAGATCATAGTATACAATATAATGGATGTTATAATAGATCTAGAGAAACAGTTCAGAAATATATAGATACTTATGGAGAATTTAAATTAATAATTGATTTTCATAGAGATTCTATAGATAATAAAGATGCAGTAACAATAAATATCAACAATGAAGATGCTGCAAGATTTATGTTTGTAACAACTAAGAATAGTTCATTATATTCTCAGAATTATGAGTTAGCAACTAAATTTACTGATATAGCTAATAATATTTTCCCTAATATATCTAGAGGAATATTTCAATATAATTCTGGAATATTAGCATTTAATCAAGATTTAAATGCTAATTCAGTTCTTATAGAATGTGGTAGTTATGTTAATACCTATGAAGAGGTTCAGAATACAACTAAATATATAGCTAGGGTTATAGCAGAATATTTTAATAAAAATGAATAAAAAAATATAAATAGGCAATGATAATATATAGTGATTTTATATTTTAGAAGGAAGTAATATTATGGATAGGTTTAGGAGAATAATTATATATATATCATTGCTTTTTATTTTTGGATTTGTGTTGGTATGTCTTATTAAAATTAACATTATTAATTCTGAGACATTGTCTCCTATTAACAATGAATATGTTAATGTAGAAGAAGAAGAAGTTTTAGAAGAATACCAAGATTTTATTAATGATAATACATTTGTTAAGATATATAATAATGAAGATAATTTCTTATTTAAGGTTGGAGAGAGAGAATATATAATATGTAAGGATATATCGTTACATACTATTATAAAAAATATTTTTGACAAAATAGAAGAGATATTATAATCTTTATGATATAATTTTTACATGATTTAATTAATTCGGGGGTGAGTTCGTCTCTAATAGAGACAATATTTTATGGAGAAAGATAGAAAGAAATACATTAGAAACTTTTCTATAGTAGCACATATAGATCATGGTAAGTCTACGTTAGCAGATAGATTATTAGAATCAACAGGAACATTAACTCAGAGAGAAATGGAAGCTCAAGTTCTAGATAATATGGAATTAGAGAAAGAGAGAGGAATAACTATCAAGTCTCAAGCAGCAAGATTAATTTATAAAAGAGATGATGGACATGAATACATACTTAATCTTATAGATACTCCAGGGCATGTAGATTTTAACTATGAAGTATCTAGAAGTTTAGCAGCTTGTGAAGGAGCTTTGTTAGTAGTAGATGCGACCCAAGGAATTCAAGCGCAGACACTTGCTAACTGTTATTTAGCATTAGATAATGATTTAGAGATAGCACCAGTTATTAATAAGGTAGACTTACCATCCCAGAGAGCAGAAGAAGTTAAACAAGAGATAGAAGATGTTATAGGAATCGATGCTGAAGATGCACCTATGATTTCTGCAAAGACAGGACTTAATGTAGATCAAGTTCTAGAAGAAATAGTAACAAAACTTCCAGCACCAGAAGGAGACGAAGAAGCGCCACTAAAAGCACTTATATTTGATTCATATTACGATAGTTATAAAGGTGTAGTATGTTATGTTAGAATTAAAGATGGTATAGTAAAACCTGGATCTAAGATTAAACTTATGGCAACTAATAAAGTATATGAAGTAGTAGAAGTAGGTGTGTTTACTCCTAAACTTATGCCAATAAAAGAGCTTAGAGCAGGAGAGGTTGGCTACATAGCAGGTTCTATTAAGAATGTTAGAGATGCAAGAGTAGGAGATACTATAACAGATGCTAATAATCCTACATCAGAACCATTACCAGGATATAAACCAGCAATACCTATGGTTTACTCTGGAATATATCCAGTTGATGGAGCAAAATATGATGAATTAAAAGAAGCACTTGAGAAGCTTCAAATTAATGATGCAGCACTTAATTTTGAACCTGAGACTTCTATAGCACTTGGATTTGGATTTAGATGTGGTTTCCTTGGACTATTACATATGGAAATAATTCAAGAGAGAATAGAGAGAGAATTTAACTTAGATATTATAACAACTGCACCATCAGTTATATACAAAGTAACTAAGACTAATGGTGAAAAATTTGACATAACTAATCCAACTAATTTACCACCTGCAACTGAAATTGATTATATGGAAGAACCTATAGTAAAGGTAGATATAATTACACCTACAGATTATGTGGGGGCAGTTATGGAATTATGTCAAGAGAGAAGAGGTAAGTATATAGATATGGAATATATGGATACAACTAGGGCTGTAGTTCATTATGATATTCCATTAAATGAGATAATATATGATTTCTTTGACACCCTTAAGTCTAGAACTAGAGGATATGCATCATTAGATTATGAGCATAAGGGATATGAGCAAAGTAAGCTAGTTAAGTTAGATATATTATTAAATGGAGATGTAGTTGATGCATTATCTATGATAGTTCCTGAAGAGAGAGCTTATGCTAGAGGAAGAGGAATAGCTGAGAAGTTAAAAGAAATAATTCCTAGACAAATGTTTGAAGTACCTATTCAAGCAGCAGTAGGTTCTAAGATAATTGCTAGAGAAACAGTTAAGGCAATGAGAAAAGATGTACTTGCAAAATGTTATGGAGGAGATATTTCTAGAAAGAAGAAGCTTCTAGAGAAGCAAAAGGAAGGTAAGAAGAGAATGAGACAGGTAGGTTCTGTTGAAATTCCACAAGAGGCATTTATGTCAATATTAAAAGTAGATTAATGTTTTTGAAATATTGTAGTAAGGGTATCTAGATTAAGTAGATGCCCTTATATGTTAAGGAGAAATTTTAATGAAAGAAGTAGCACTTTATATTCATATTCCTTTTTGCAAACAAAAATGTTTATATTGTGATTTTAAGTCTTTTGCTAATGCAGAAAGATATATGGCTGACTATATAGAGGCTTTGTTATTAGAGCTTGATAGAATAAAAGATAAATATATATTTAAGAGTTTATTTATAGGCGGTGGTACACCATCTTTTTTAGATGATGAAAGTTTGAGCAAGTTGATGCATGGTATATCTGAACTTGAATATATTGATAATGCAGAAAAAACTATCGAATGTAATCCAGGTACAATAAATGAGAAAAAATTATCAATTATAAAAGAAGGGAAAATAAATAGATTAAGTTTTGGACTTCAAAGCACTAACAATCAATTATTAAAAGTAATAGGAAGAATTCATACTTATGAAGAATTTAAGGAAAATTATTTTCTCGCACGAAAGATGGGATTTAATAATATAAATATAGATTTAATGTTTGGCTTACCTAATCAAACACTAAATATGTATAAAGAAACATTGAATGAGATTGTAAAATTAAATCCAGAGCATATATCGGCATATAGCCTTATAATAGAAGAAGAAACACCTTTTTATGATATGTACAATAAAGATCTTATTAAACTTCCAACAGAAGAATGTGAAAGAAAGATGTATAGATGTACCAAAGATATATTAGGAGTTAATGGTTATCATCAATATGAAATATCTAATTATTCAAAGGAACAAAGGGAATGTTATCATAATAAAATATATTGGAGTTGTGAAGAATATATAGGTATAGGAATAGCAGCAAGTAGTTATATTGATAATAGACGAATAACAAATATATCTTCTATAAAAGAATATATATATAGTATAAAAAATAATAAATCTGTTATAGAAGAAGAGGTGAATAATTCAGAAATAGATAATATGGAAGAGTTTATGTTTATGAATCTAAGAATGCTACAAGGAGTAGATGAAAATAAGTTTTTTAATAGGTTTCATAAACACATAGATTCGATATATAAGGAAGTAATAGATAAACATATTAAGAATGGATTACTTATAAGAGATAGGAACAAAATATTCTTAAGTGAAAAAGGAATTGAGTTATCTAATTATGTTATGAGTGATTTCATATTAACATAAGTTTGGAGAATTAATAATTATTATTGGTTACATGTGTTGCTAATAATATGAATAATAATTATAAAATAGGTAAAAATAATAATATAAATTTTTAATACAAAAATACCAAGTCTACTTTATGAAGCCTTCGATTTTGTTAGAGCCTTATGACAGAACCCAAAACTTGTTTTGGGTGTTCTGTTAGGGCATTATTTTATTTTTTTTATTCTATAAGTAGTATATGTAACAATACATAAATGCCATGTTTACGATACTTATCTACAGTTTTAGCTTCTGTATAATTTCTTAATAGAATAAAAAATGAAAACGCGAGAAAAAAAGAGAAAACAAGAGAAAATAAAAGAAAAACCTTTAAGAATTTAAAAAAGTAAAAGAAATAATATATATATGCCATTGACAAAGAATAAAAGAAAGAATATATTAATATCATAGTCATTAGCACTCGATGGTAGTGAGTGCTAACAAAAAAGAGGTGATGATAGTGTCAATTAATAAAAGAAAAATTATGATACTTGAAGCAATAATTAATGACTATATTAATACTGGTGAGCCGGTAGGCTCTAGAACAATAGCTAAAAAGTATGATTTAGGTGTAGGATCAGCTACAATAAGAAATGAAATGTCTGACTTAGAGGACATGGGATACTTAGAACAACCACATGCTTCAGCTGGAAGAGTACCTTCTAGCAAGGGATATAGATTATATGTAGATAACTTGATGAAGAAGTCTAGTCTTACTAGAGAAGAAGAGCTTCTTATAAAGGAATATATAATAGATAATGCTATGTTAGAGGTAGATAAGATAGTTAAGCAAGCAAGTAGGTTGTTATCTGAACTTACTAATTTAACTTGTGTTGTTCAGACACCATCAGTAAAACAAAGTCATATAAGATCTATTCAATTGATGAATGTAGATAGTAATACTCTTTTATCAGTAATAGTAACAGATGCAGGTGTTATTAAGAATCATTTAATGAAGCTAGATAAGGTACCATCTGTAGAAGAATTATTTAAGATAAATGAAGTAATTAATAAAAGAATATCTAATTTAACAATTGATGATATAAACTTAGAAGTAATTAACAATTTAAAGAAAGACCTAGTTGGTTATGACGATTTGTTTAATGCTATAGTACCAGCATTATATGAAACACTTAAGTCTGAAAGTTCTTCAGATATTATAATGCAAGGAACAACTAATATACTTAACTACCCTGAGTACAATGATATAGATAGTGCAAAAGAAATTCTTAATATGTTATATGATAAAGATTCTATGGTTAAGCTTATAGCTCCAATAGGAGAGTTATCAGTAAAGATAGGTGAAGAAAATTATATACCTGAAGCTAAGAATTGTAGTGTAATATCATCAGAGTATTCTGTAGGAGGTAGACCAATAGGAACAATAGGGCTTATAGGTCCTAGAAGAATTAATTACTCAAAGGTAATAGCCATAATGGCAGAAGTAATGAAAGAGTTAAATGACACCTTGAAGAATCAAGGATTATAATAAAACAAGAGAGGTGTGTATTTGTTGGAAGATAATAAAGAAAAGTTAGAAAACGAAGAGATAGTTGAAGAAAATCCAATATCTGAAGAAGAAGTAACAGATGAGGCATCATCAGAAGAAAATGTATCTGAAGAAACTCAAAGTGAAACTCCAGAAGTAGAGGATGAGATATCAATGCTTAAGAAGAATAAAGAAGAAATAAAAAAATTAACTAATGAAAATGATACATTAAAAGATAGACTATTAAGATTGACAGCTGAATATGAAAATTACAGAAAAAGAACAGCAAAAGAAAAAGAAGCCCTTTATACAGATGCATGTAACGATGTATTAAAGGAAATACTTCCGGTAGTTGACAATATAGAGAGAGCTTATGCAGCAGAAGGAAGTGTTGAAGACCTTAAGAAAGGTATTGAAATGACAATGAAAGGGCTAACAGGAGCATTTGAAAAGCTAGGTGTTGAAGAAATAGATGCATCTGGTGAATTTGATCCAAATCTACATCAAGCAGTAATGCATGTAGAAGATGAAAATTATGATAAGAATGTTGTTGCTGAGGTATTTATGAAAGGATACAAGAGAGGCGACAAAGTTATAAGACATTCAGTAGTAAAAGTAGCAAATTAAAAAAAGAAAATAAATATTTATTTTTTCGGGAGGAATAGATTATGGGAAAAATTATAGGAATTGACTTAGGTACAACAAACTCATGTGTAGCAGTTATGGAAGGTGGAGAACCAACTGTTATAACTAACTCAGAAGGATCAAGAACAACTCCATCAGTTGTTTCATTCCAAGCAGATGGATCTAGATTAGTTGGTCAAGTTGCTAAAAGACAAGCAATTACTAATCCAGATAAAACAATAATATCAATTAAGAGAGAAATGGGAACTAACCATAAGACAAACATAGATGGCAAAGATTATTCACCACAAGAAATATCTGCAATGATTTTACAAAAAATCAAATCAGATGCTGAAAGCTATTTAGGAGAACCTGTTACTCAAGCAGTTATTACTGTACCAGCTTACTTTAATGATGCTCAAAGACAAGCAACAAAAGATGCTGGTAAGATAGCAGGTCTAGAGGTTCTAAGAATAATAAACGAACCAACAGCAGCATCACTTGCATATGGACTAGATAAGACTGATTCAAATGAAAAAATATTAGTATATGATTTAGGTGGTGGTACTTTCGATGTATCTATACTAGAACTTGGTGATGGAGTATTTGAAGTATTATCTACAAATGGTGATACTAAGTTAGGTGGAGATGACTTCGACCAAAAGATAATGGATTATATAGCAGATACATTTAAGGCAGAAAATGGTGTAGATTTAAGAAATGATAAGATGGCTCTTCAAAGATTAAAAGAAGCAGCAGAAAAAGCTAAAATAGAATTATCAGCATCAACTCAAACAAATATTAACTTACCATTCATCACTGCTGATGCAACTGGTCCAAAGCATATAGATATGAACTTAACTAGAGCTAAATTCAATGAAATATCTGCTGATTTAGTAGAAAGATCAATTACCCCAATGAAGAAAGCATTACAAGATGCAGGACTTTCAATTGGTGATATAGATAAAGTAATATTAGTTGGTGGTTCAACAAGAATTCCAGCAGTACAAGAAGCTGTTAAGAACTTTACAGGAAAAGAACCTTCAAAAGGAGTTAACCCAGATGAATGTGTTGCAATTGGTGCAGCTATTCAAGCAGGTGTATTAACTGGAGAAGTTAAAGATGTATTATTACTAGATGTAACTCCATTAACATTAGGAATTGAAACATTAGGAGGAGTTTCTACTCCATTAATAGAAAGAAATACAACAATTCCTGCAAAGAAGAGTCAAGTATTCTCAACTGCAGCAGATGGTCAAACATCAGTTGAAATTCACGTAGTACAAGGTGAAAGACAAATGGCTGCTGACAACAAGACATTAGGTAGATTCACATTATCAGGAATTGCACCAGCTCCAAGAGGAATCCCTCAAATAGAAGTAACATTTGATATAGATGCTAACGGTATAGTAAAAGTATCTGCTGTAGATAAAGGAACTGGTAAGGAAGCAAACATTACAATTACTGCTTCTACTAACTTAAGTGATGATGAAGTAGATAAGGCTGTAAAAGAAGCAGAAAAGTTCGCTGAAGAAGATAAGAAGAGAAAAGAATCAATAGAAGTTAAGAATAACGCTGATCAAGTAACTTATCAAACAGAAAAAACATTAGAAGAATTAGGAGATAAGGTATCTGCAGAAGATAAAGCTAAAGTAGAAGCTAAGTTACAAGAACTTAAGAACATTAAAGATAGCGATGATATTGAAGGAATCAAGAAAGCAATGGATGAATTAAATCAAGAATTCTATGCAGTATCATCAAAGATATATGCAAATGCTAACCCTCAAGGAGCAGAAGGATTTGATCCAAATGCAGCAGCAGGTGGTAATGCAGGAGCTAACAATGCTCAAGATGACAATGTAGTAGATGCAGATTTCAAGGTAGACGAAGATAAATAGTTGTCAGATAAATAGATTGACTATATAATGTTAAAAGGGAAGGCTAAATGCGTCTTCCCTTTTATAAGGTAAATTAAGTTAGGTGGTGAAGATTTAATGGCAGGAAAAGATTATTATGAAGTACTTGGACTTCAAAAAGGTGCCTCAGATGCAGAAATAAAAAGTGCATTTAGAAAATTAGCTATTAAATATCATCCAGATAAAAATCCAGGAGACAAAGAAGCAGAAGCAAAATTTAAAGAGATAAATGAAGCTTATCAAGTTTTATCTGATCCTCAAAAGAAAGCTAATTATGATCAATTCGGAACAGCTGACTTTAATGGAGCAGGCGGTGGCGGCGGCTTCGATGGTGGATTTGACTTCTCAGGAATGGGTGGCTTTGGAGATATATTTGATACAATCTTTGGCGGTGGTGGTGGTTCTTCATCTAGAAGAAGAAATGGCCCTGTTCAAGGTGATGATTTAGAATATGTTTTAAGATTGACATTTGAAGAAGCAGTATTTGGATGTGAAAAAGAGATTTCTATAACTAGAAATGAAAATTGTGAAGAATGTAAAGGAACAGGTGCAGAACCAGGAACTTCTCCTAAGACATGTCCACATTGTAAGGGAACAGGTCAGATAAGAGTTCAGAGACAGACTCCACTTGGAAATTTTGTTAGTACAACTACATGTGATAAATGTGGAGGAAAAGGTAAGATTATAGAAAAACCTTGTCATATTTGTCATGGAAAAGGACAGGTTAGAAAGAACAGAAAGATTACTATAAAAGTTCCAGCTGGTGTTGATAATGGCAACATGATTCCATTGAGAGGTCAAGGAGAACATGGCAAGAATGGAGGACCTCCAGGAGACTTATATATCAGAATAAATGTTGCTCCATCTAAGGTATTTACTAGAAAAGGAAATGATATCTATATAGAGGTTCATTTATCAATGGCTAAAGCAGCATTAGGAACTGAGATAAAAGTTGCTACTGTAGATGGTGATGTATCATATAATGTTCCAGAAGGAACTCAATCAGGTACATTATTTAGATTAAAAGGAAAAGGTGTTCCTAGAGTTAACAGTGGTGGTAGAGGCGACCAATATGTAAAAGTAATAGTAGACATTCCAAGGAATTTAAATGAAAGGCAAAAAGAAGCTTTAAGAGCATTTATGGAAGCTAGTGGAGAAGAAATAGATATTAAAGAAACTAAGCATAAAAAAAAGTTCTTTGGTAAATAGATAAAAAAGAGTTATTTGCAATAGCGAATGACTCTTTTTTTAATGTATAGTAAAGTATAATTTGTTTTAATTTTTTTTGATAAAAAAATAAGTTGTAAATATATATATTATAAATTATCTTTAATTTAAAGAAAGAATTTTAAATTGAGGTGAAAAAATATGGAAAAAGAAGTGATAAAAGGAATACTTATTCCCTTTTTAGGAACTAGTCTAGGAGCCGCATGTGTCTTCTTCATGAAGAAGCAAATGAGTTGTTTAGTACAACGAATTATGACTGGTTTTGCAGCAGGGGTTATGGTAGCTGCATCTATATGGAGTCTTTTAATACCAGCTATTCAGCAATCAGAGGATATGGGTAAATTATCATTTATACCAGCATTAATAGGGTTTATGGTTGGAATTTTTTTCTTGCTATTACTAGATAGTATAATTCCTCATTTGCATATGAATAGTTCAGAAACAGAGGGACCTAAGAGTAAATTAAAGAGAACTACTATGCTTGTATTTGCAGTTACACTTCATAATATACCAGAAGGGATGGCAGTTGGAGTTGTATATGCAGGATTACGTTCTGGCAATGTAAAAATTACAGCAATGGGGGCTCTTGCATTATCGTTAGGAATTGCTATTCAGAACTTTCCTGAAGGAGCAATTATATCTATGCCACTTAAAGCTGAAGGTATGAGCAAGGGAAAAGCATTTGTATATGGTGTATTATCAGGTGCTGTAGAACCTATAGGAGCATTTATAACTATAATTGCTGCAAGCTTTGTAGTGCCTATTTTGCCATACTTGTTGAGTTTTGCAGCTGGAGCTATGATGTATGTTGTTGTAGAAGAATTAATACCAGAGATGTCTCAAGGTAAACATTCAAACGTTGGAACAATAATGTTTGCATTTGGATTTTCGTTAATGATGGTGTTAGATGTGGCATTAGGATAATTTAATGGCATTAAGTGAAATAGATAAACTAAAAATCACTATAATGCCTGAGTAATTAATTTATTTATATAATTTAAAGCATCAACAATACTATTTATATCATAAACATTATTGTTGTTAATGAAGGCATGATAAGAGCCTTGTATTGCATATGACAATATAATATCTATTTTTTTATTGTTAGCATATTGAGGTCTATTATCAAAAATAAATTTTTTAATTTCTTTTTCTAATTTATTTGCAAAATTATTATTTCTGTTGTGAGATAAAAGTATTGTGAATAATTCTCCTTGAGCAATTAATCCATTTAAAAGCTGCTCACTAAAATTATCTGCATCAGTTATGCTGTTTAATACATTTTGAATAAGTTCTTCTTCTAATGAATCAGATAAATCATATATGTCTCTATAATGTAGATAAAAGGTAGCTTTATTAATCATAGCTAATTCTGAAAGTTCTTTTATAGAAATTTTTTCAATAGGTTTTTTTGACCTAAGTTCAATAAAAGCATTAATAATACTATTTCTTGTTTTTTTAACACGTAAATCCATAATAATCCCCCTATAAATAAATAGACTATTTTAACGAAAAGTCTATTAAACAACTATATTTGAAAAATGAATATGGAATATAAATACAGTTGTTTTATAATTAAATTATAAATAGATAATAGACTATGGTCAATTAATTTTTGGGAGTGATATAATTATGGATATGTATGGTTTTTATACAGGTAAGATATTTGATGCTTATGAATACTTAGGTGCTCATATTATAAATGAAGGAGTTGTATTTCGAACATTTGCACCAGCAGCTCAAAGAATAACATTAGTTGGTGACTTTAGCAGTTGGGAAGAGATTGAAATGAATAAGGTATACAATGGTAATTTCTATGAAGTCGTTGTTCCAAATGCTACAGAAGGAATGAAATATCTATATAAGATATATCAAAATGATGGTAATGTTGTAGAGCATTGTGATCCTTATGGTTATGGTATGGAATTAAGACCTTTTTATGCATCAATTATTAGAGATATGAATGAATATAAATTTAATGATGATAAATGGATGAGAAATAGAGGACAATGTGATAAAAAACCAATAAACATATATGAGATGCACATGGGATCATGGAGAACTAATAAAGACAATGAGTGGGGCTGGTATTCGTATGAAGAAATAGCAGATGAACTTATTAAATATGTTAAAGAAGCTGGATACAATTATATAGAACTTATGCCTATAAGTGAACATCCATGTGATGAATCTTGGGGATATCAGAATACAGGTTTTTATAGTCCAACATCTAGATATGGAACAGCAACTCAACTTAAGAAATTAATTGACAAGTGTCACCAAAATAATATAGGTGTTATTTTAGATTTTGTTCCTGTACATTTTGCAGTTGATAAATATGCATTAGCTAATTATGATGGGACAGCATTATACGAATATCCTCATAATGACGTTGGTGTAAGTGAATGGGGAAGTCATAATTTTATGCACTCAAGAGGTGAAGTAAGAAGTTTTCTACAATCATGTGCTATGTATTGGCTTAAGGAATATCATTTTGATGGGCTTAGAATGGACGCAATAAGTAGAATAATATATTGGCAGGGCGATGAAAAAAGAGGAGTAAATGGTAATGCAGTAGATTTTATCAAAACAATGAATCAAGGATTAAAGGAAAAATATCCTGATTGTTTGTTAATGGCTGAGGATTCTACTAATTATAATGGAGTAACAAAGAAAGTAAACGAAGGCGGATTAGGTTTTGATTATAAATGGGATATGGGTTGGATGAATGATACATTAGCATATTTTTCAATGTCACCTGAGGATAGAAAAACTAATTATCACAAGTTAACATTTTCTATGATGTATTATTATAATGAAAAATATATGTTGCCATTATCTCATGATGAGGTTGTACATGGAAAAGGAACTATATTACAAAAGATGAATGGTGAATATGAAGGGAAATTTCCACAAGGTAGAGCTCTTTATATGTATATGTATACACATCCTGGCAAAAAATTAAATTTTATGGGAAATGAAATAGGACAACTTAGAGAATGGAGCGAAAAAAGAGAACAAGATTGGGATATACTTAAATATCCAAATCATGATGACTTTTATAGGTATATGAGATGTTTGAATAATATATATCTAAATCACAATTCATTGTATGCAAATGATTATATAGAAGATGGATTTAAGTGGTTAGATTGTCATCAAGAAGAGAAGTGTATATATGCTTATGAAAGAAAGTCAAATGATGAAAGACTTGTTGTAATTTTAAATTTATCAGATAAATATCAAGAAAATTATGAAGTAGATGTAGACTTTGATAATGCAGAGGTTGTTTTAAACTCGGACTGGCAGGAATTTGGCGGAAAGACAGTTAAAAATAATGAAAAATATTTCTTCGAAAATAAGAAATTAAAAATTAGCTTGGAGCCATTTTCAGGAATAATATTAAAGGTAAAATAAGTTTTCAATTTGTTAAATTATTATACATTGATTATAAATAAATGCATATTATAATAATAAATGTAAAGTAGTTATTAAGTATTTTACCCCTTATAAAATAAACAAATACATCTTATTATAAGATGTTAAGCTACATTTGTATCCCCCTACAAGTGTAGCTTTTTTTTTAGCGTATAAATAAAGGCATTGACACATTGTAAAAAATAAGTATAAAATAATTTATTAGTGTTAATAATTATGAAAGGATGAGATGTACTTGGAAGGAACATGGATTGAAGTTAGAGTTTTTACTAAAAGTGAAGCTTTAGAACCTATTTCGGGAATATTTTATGGATTAGATTGTAAGGGGGTTGCTATAGAAGATCCTCAAGATATATTAGGTAGGGAACAAGGCCCATTAACATGGGATTTCGCAGATATAAATGTATTAGAACACAAAGGAAAAGTTGCTGTGGTTAAAGCATATTTTGCTGAAGAAGATAATATGGATGAGATTCTAACATATGTAAATGAGAAATTACAAGAACTTAAAGATATGGGTATAGATATAGGTGATGGCGTTGTAGAAGCAGAAAAGATGCATGAAGAAGATTGGGCGAATAATTGGAAGAAGTATTATAAACCTACTAGAATAGGTGATAAAATAGTGGTTAAGCCTATTTGGGAAGAATATGCAGAAAAAGATGGAGATTTAGTTATAGAGCTAGATCCAGGAATGGCATTTGGAACTGGAGAACATGAAACAACTAGAATGTGTATCAAGGCTTTAGAGAAATATGTTAAACCTGATACAACAGTTTTTGATGTTGGATGTGGTTCAGGTATATTAGCTATAGCTGCAGCAAAGCTTGGAGCAAAAAAGGCAGTAGGTGTAGACTTAGATCCAGTGGCAGTAGAGTCAGCGGAAGAAAATGTTAAATTTAATGATTTAGATAATATAGAATTATTACAAGGAAACTTAATAGATGTTATAGAAGGAAAGGCAGAGATTGTTGTAGCTAATATAATAGCTGAGGTAATCTGTATTTTAACATCAGATGTTAGTAAAGCATTAGTTCCAGGTGGATATTTTATCACATCAGGAATAATTCATGATAGAGTAGATATGGTTTTAGATAAACTAGCAGAGTGTGGATTTGAAGTAGAAGAAATCAACAAGGACGGAGAATGGAACTGTATAGTAGCAAGATTAAAATAAGAGAGGATAAGATATGCATAAATTTTTCACTGCAGCAGATAATATTGTAAATAATACTGCAACTATATTAGGTGATGATGTTAAACATATATATAAGGTCTTGAGATTAGATGAAGGTGAAGAAGTTGTTATCAATAATTGTTTAGGTGTTGAATATTTAGGGAAGATAAACACTATAACCAAGACAGAAGTTATTGTTGACTTGATTGAGAAACTAGACGTTGATAATGAGAGCCCCATAGATATATATTTATTTCAAGGATTACCCAAGTCTCAGAAGATGGATTTAATTGTTCAGAAGGGAACAGAATTAGGTGTTAAGGAATTTTTACCTGTTATAACTAGTAGAGTTGATGTAAAGCTAAAAGGTGAATTTAAGAAATTAGATAGACTTAATAGAATTGCATTAGAAGCAGCGAAGCAGAGTAAGAGAACAGTTATTCCAACAGTGAGTTTACCTATAGAATTCAACGAAGTATTAAATAGAATTGATGATATGGATGTATTTTTAGTTCCTTATGAGAATGCTGAGAATTATGGAATTAAAGCGTTGATAGATGAATTAACAGAAGATAATAAGATAGCTTCTATTAAGAAAATAGGAATATTAGTAGGACCTGAAGGCGGATTTGAGCAGTCAGAGATAGATGAGCTTAAAGATAAGGGAGCTTATATAATAACATTAGGTAATAGGATTCTGAGAACAGAAACAGCAGGTTTTACAACTACTTCATTGATACAATATGAATTGGGCGATTTAGGAGGAATAAGATAATGAAAGTTGCATTTCACACATTAGGATGCAGAGTTAATGTATATGAATCAGAAGCTATGGCTGAGAAGTTCATAAGAGAAGGATATGAAGTAGTAGAGCCTACAGAAGTTTCAGATGTTTATGTTATTAATACATGTACAGTAACTAATATGGGAGATAAGAAGTCACGTCAAGTAATAAGTAGGGCTAGAAGACTTAATCCTGACGCAATTATTGCGGTTGTAGGATGCTATGCGCAGATAGCACCTCAAGAAGTAAGTAAGATTGAAGGCGTTGATGTAGTCTTGGGAACTAGAAACAAAGGTGATGTTGTATATTATGTTAACAAGGCTAGAGATGAAGGTAAACTTCAATTCCATGTAGATAGTGTATTACGTAATAAAAAGTTTGAAGATTTAAACATAGAAGAATATCAAGATAAAACTAGAGCTTTTCTAAAGATACAAGATGGTTGTAATAGATTTTGTACATATTGTATAATACCTTATTCAAGAGGTGCTGTATGTTCAAAAGAACCTAAGAAAGTTTTAGAAGAGATAAAAGCTTTAGAAGAGCATGGATTTAAAGAAATAATTCTGTCAGGAATCCATATAGCGTCATATGGATTAGATTTAGATGATAACATTACTTTAGTGGATTTATTAGAAGAAATAGAGAAACTAGATGGAATAGAGAGAGTTAGAATAGGTTCGATAGAGCCTGCATTTTTCACAGAAGAAGTGGTTGATAAGATTAAGAAGATGAAGAAGTTATGTCCTCAATTTCATTTATCATTACAAAGTGGATGTACTTCAACATTAAAGAGAATGAATAGAAGATATACAGCAGAGGAATATGAGAGAATAGTTAATATTCTTCGTGAAAACATTCCTGATGTATCGATAACAACTGATGTTATAGTAGGATTTCCAGGTGAAACAGAAGAAGAATTTAATACAACATATGAATTCCTAGAGAGGATAAAACTTACTAAGACACATGTATTTAAGTATAGTGGTAGAAAAGGAACTAAGGCATATGATATGCCTAATCAAATAAATGGAAATATTAAAGATGAAAGAAGTAAAAAGCTAATAGCTCTTAATAATAAAAATGAAAGAGAATTTATAGCTAAATATATCAATAAGGAATTAACAGTATTAATAGAACAAGAAGTAAAAGACAATGAAGGTTGTTATGAAGGTTACACTAGAAATTATATTAAAGTAATTGTAAAAAATTGTCCAAATACAGTTAAAGGTGATATAATAAAATGTAAGCTTGTAGAATCATATGATGATTATGCAGTAGCTGAATATATAGAATAAGAAGGAGGGGAATATTAATGGAAGATTGTATCTTTTGTAAAATTATAAAAGGTGAAATACCTAGCACAAAAGTTTATGAAGATGATAATGTATTAGCATTTAAGGATATTAATCCTCAAGCGCCAGTACATGTAATAGTAATACCAAAAGTTCATATACAAAGTGCTAATATGATTAATGAAGATAATGTACAAGAAGTTTCAAATATATTTTTAGCAATTAATAAAATAGTAAAAGAACTAGGAATTGATGAAAGTGGTTATAGAATAATTAACAACTGTGGAAAAGATGGCGGACAAACAGTTCCACATTTACATTTTCATATAATTGGAAAGAAAAATTTAGGAGAAAAACTTGTATAAAGTTATAACAGTTGTTGACACATAGAAGATAAGTATTGTATAATATATTAAGTGTTATTAAGCCCGTAGCTGAGTTAATTTAAGAATTTTAGCTAGCGGAGGGAGGGATAATTTATGTCAGAAATTAAAGTTGGAGAAAACGAATCTCTTGAAAATGCATTAAGAAGATTTAAGAGAAAATGCGCTAGAGCTGGAGTACTTTCAGAAGTAAGAAAAAGAGAACACTACGAAAAGCCAAGCGTTAAGAAAAAGAAGAAATCAGAAGCTGCTAGAAAGAGAAAGTTCAAGTAGAACTGTTTCTTTTTTGAAAGAAGGTAGTAAAAGTTGCCAAGTATAAAAGAAAGACTTCAAGAAGATTGGAAGAATGCTGTAAAGGCAAAGGATAAATTTAAGTCTAATGTTATTAGTACGGCTAAATCTGCAATACTATTAGTCGAAAAAACTGATGGTATACAAGTTGAGGATGCTCAGGCTATTGAAATATTAGCAAAAGAGGTCAAGCAAAGACGTGAAGCTATGCTTGAATTTGAAAAGGGAAATAGACAAGATTTGGTTGAGCAAAACAAAGCTGAAATTGAAATATTGTTAGAGTACCTTCCTCAGCAATTAAGCGAAGATGAAATAAAACAAATAATCACAGAATCAGCTACTGAAGTGGGCGCTAATAGCATAAAAGACATGGGCAAAGTTATGGCGATTGTTAGACCTAAAATTGTAGGTAAAGCAGACGGCAAACTTGTAAGTGCATTAGTGAAAGAATATTTAACTAATAAATAACAAGAAGAACTCGAAAGAGTTCTTTTTGTTATTTTTTTTACTCTTTTATCATAAAGTACATTGAAGTAATATTATTTTTTGAGGTAAAGAGTGTGGAAGATAAAATAAAAAAAGGTAAAGATTTTATAGCTCAAAAGGCTGATTTGCCAATAGAAGTTATATTAGATGTGCCTAAGATAACAATTATTGGGTATAAAGAAATAACTATAGAAAACCATAAAGGAATATTGTCTTTTGATAAATTATTAATAAGAATTAATTCTAAGCTAGGTCCAATTAAAATTGAGGGAATGGGATTGGAGATATTATACATAGGTACTTATACAGTAACTATAAGTGGAAAGTTTAAATCAATTCTATATGAGGGGATTAATTATGATGAATAATTTAAAAAAAGGTAAGATATCAATGGAAGTTATTGTTCCATCTATAGAAAGATTTTTGAATGTATTGTGGCAAGAGAATATAGAACTTTTCAGCGTAAAAAGAAAAAGTATCACTACCCTTAGAATAGAAGTGAGTTATGAACAATATGAAGAAGTTGTTGCAATAGTTGAGAAAATGAGGGGTAAAGTAAAAGTTATAAATAAAAGTGGAGTTATATATGTTATAAAAAAGATTATAAATAAAAAGAGTTTGATAGCGGGAGCATTTATATTTATTGGAATAATATATTATTTATCAACTTATGTATGGTCGGTTGAAATTACAACAGAAAACAATTTATCCCCCTTTGAAGTGAGAAGAGATTTGGAAAAACTTGGGGTAAAAGCTGGGATGAAGAAAAATGATATAGATGTATATGATTTAGAAAGAAGGCTAGAAACTGTTAATGATGAAATACTGTGGCTTAGAATAAGAATAGAAGGTTCTACTTTAAAGGTTCTTGTAAAGGAAAAGGTAAATCCACCAGAGTTATCTGATAAACAACAAATAGGTAATATTATTGCAGAAAGAGGCGGAGAAATTAAGAGGATATTTGTTACCTCAGGAACTGCTATGGTAGCACCAGGGGATATAGTTAATAAAAATGATTTGCTTATTCAAGGGGTTAGAGGAATTGATGAGAATATACATGAGGTTCCTGCAAAAGGTGTTGTTATTGCAAATACTTTTTATGAGATGTCTTCTGAGGTTCAGATTACAGGTGAGGAATTTTTGCGAACCAAAAAAGAAGATAGTGATATATATATAGAATTGTTTGGTGCGAAAATTTACTTGAAAAAGGCTATTAATAATTTTGAGTATTATGATAAAATAGAAGATAAGAGTAAACTTATAGATATTGTGAAATATTACGAAAAAGAAAAGATGAAAATTAACATTGAAGAAAAGGATGCTGTTGAGGTAACTTGCAATAAACTACAGAATGCTTTGCAAAAAAAATTAAGTAATGAAGCAAAGATAGTAGATAAGGATGTAACTGCTAGTAGAATAGATGATGGAAAGATATTAGTTAAGGCTATATTTGTGGTTGAACAAAATATAGCATTAGTAGTGAATTCTTGATTAGATTTCTAGTTTGAAGGTGAGATATATGAAGAAGAAAATTAATAATAAAGTAAGAGAGAGAATAAAATTTACTATAACATTTATATGCTCTTTTATTATTATATTTAGTGTGCTTGCAACTGTGGTTGCACCGAAGAAGTATGATTATAAGGTTGGAGATATAGCTCTTAATGATATAAAGGCAACAAGAGATACTATAGATAAGGAAGCTACGGATAAGAAGATTCAAGAAGCAAAGGATGCTGTAGAAGATATATATGTAGTTAAAGCTGATGTGCAGAATACAGCAGAGAATAACATAAACAATTTGTTTTCATCAATTATGAGTATATTAGATGAGAATAATAGCGAAAATACTAAAGTTGCTGAGCTTCAACAAAAAAGAAGTACCTTAACTAGTACACAATGTATGTATCTACTAAGTTTAAGTGATAACGAATTAAAAACTATTCAAGATAGCATTATAAAGATATTAGATGAAGTATATAGTAGTCATGTTCAGGATAATAATGACGATAGTATTAAACAAGCTGAAGATTTGGTGAATTCTGATGTGGATGAATTAAATTATAGTAGTACACTTAATGCTATTGTTAAGCAAATAACAAAAGAAGAAATAAAACCTAATTTGTTTTATGATAGTGAATCTACTGAAAAAGCAAAAGAAGAAGCAGAGAAGTCTGTTCAAAATGTCACAATTAAAAAAAATCAAATAATAGTTAATGAAGGAGAACCTATAACTGAAGGACAGATAGCAATACTTAAATCTCTAGGATTATCTAGTAATGATTCAAGTGGATCAATAATAATATATATAGCACTAGCCGTGTTTGTAATAGCTATTTTGTCTTTACAAAACTTATACATTTATAGAAATTATTATGATTTATTTAAACAACATAAAAAAATTGTCCTTATTAATTTGTTATCTGTTATGACAGTATTGCTAGCAAGAGGATTGGCACTTGTGTCGCCTTATATTATTCCTATGGTTTGTGCGCCGCTTCTTATGACGGTGTTGATTAATTATAAGGTATCAATATATGTTAATATATTAAATGTATTTTATATTGCAGCAATAACAGATTTTGATCCATCAATTATTCTAATAGCAGTTTTATGTACTATATTGAGTTCAACTTTTATGAGAAGATTACAACAACGAAATGATATTTTATATGCAAGTTTATTTATAGCTCTTGTTATATCTATAGTTAATTTTTGTATAGGTGTTTTCTTATCAAGTGACATAAAGGTTGTACTTATTAACACATTACTTATGGTTGTTGGAACAATAGTATCAGCCATATTAACAATAGGACTATTACCTATTCTCGAAGGAGCATTTGACGTAGTTACAACTCTAAAATTATTAGAGTTATCTAATCCTAATCATCCTTTATTAAAGAAATTACTAATGGAAGCTCCAGGAACATATCATCATAGCATGCTTGTAGCAAACTTAGCAGAGATGGCAGCAGATGAAGTGGGAGCTAATCCGGTAATAACCAGAATAGGGGCTTATTACCATGATGTAGGTAAGATTACTAGACCATATTTCTTCAAAGAGAATCAGCTTACTAATGAGAATCCTCATGATAATATAAATGAGAATCTCAGTGCTATGATAATTATATCCCATGTTAAGGATGGGGTGGAGATGGCAAAAGAATATAATCTCCCTGAATTGATAATAGATATAATAAAACAACATCATGGAACAACTTTAGTGAAGTATTTCTATTATACAGCTAGAAATAAATCTGATAATCCAGATGACATAAAAGAAGAAGATTTTAGATATAAAGGGCCTATTCCAAATACAAAAGAATCAGCTATTATAATGTTAGCAGATTCCACAGAGGCAGCTGTAAGATCTATTAATGATCCTACAACTAAAAAATTAGAAGAAATGGTAAATAATATTGTTGATGACAAAGTAAAATCAGGACAATTAGATAATTGTGAATTAACATTAAAAGATTTAAGTAAGATAAAAGAATGTTTCTTAAGAGCGTTAAATGGTATTTATCATAAAAGGATAGAATATCCAAAGGAAGAAAAATAAACAATATGGAGATATGATATATGATATATGTAGATAATAGACAAAATAAGATAAACATAACAGAAGAAGAGATAGAAGGATTAAAAAAAGTAATTCTTCATGCATTAAAGGAAGAGGAGGTAGATATACCTACAGAAGTTTCGCTTGTATTTGTGGATAATGAAGAGATAAGAGAAATAAACAATGACACTAGAAATATAGATAGAGAAACAGATGTATTATCTTTTCCTATGCTTGATTATGAAGACAAAAAAGTATTCAAAGATATGTATAAAAATTATAATTTTGATGTAACATATAAAGATGGAGAAGAAGTAGTTTTAGGAGATATAGTGTTGTCGTTAGAGAAGGCATTAGAACAGAGTAAGGAATATAACCATTCTTTTCAGAGAGAAGCATCTTATCTTGTGGTTCATTCGATTCTACATTTGTTAGGATACGATCATATGGTGGAAGAAGATAAGGTAGTTATGAGAAGAAGAGAAGAAGAGATATTAGAAAAGTTAAACATAACTAGATAAAGGTATGGTGATATGTAATGAAGTTAAAGAAAATGGTTGATAGTTTTAATGCAGCAATAAATGGTGTTATTGATACTGCAAGAACTGAAAGACATATGAAGATACATATATGTGCATCTATTTTAGTTCTAATAGCATGTTTCTTCTTTGATATATCAAAGATTGAATTTCTTATATTAGTTCTTACTATATGTTCAGTAATAGCAGCAGAAATATTTAATACGGCTATAGAAGCGGTAGTTGATATGACTACGAATTATTATCATCCATTAGCAAAGGTAGCAAAGAATGCAGCAGCAGGTGGCGTACTTGTTCACGCAATAGGAGCAGTTATAGTAGGATACATAATATTTGGAGAAAAACTAAGTGATATATCTTATACAATGATTGATAAGGTGAGAAACTCTGATTCCTATGCAGTTCTTATTGTTTTGGCTATAGTGTGTTTAGTAACAGTTATAGCTAAGGCAATATTTGGAGAAGGAACACCTTTAAAGGGTGGTATGCCTAGTGGACATAGTGCTTTAGCTTTTGCTATGGCAACTATTATTTCTCTTGTTACTGTAGAACCTATATGTATAGTTATAAGTTATCTTATGGCGCTTATAACAGCACAGAGTAGAGTGGATTCAGAGGTGCATACAGTATCTGAAGTTATAGTTGGTGGAATAATGGGTATAATAGTAACAGTATTTATATTTACTCTTTTTGATATTTGATGTACTATATTGATTAATATGATATACTATTTATAAGATGTATTTGCATGGAGGGATAATAGATTATGAGTAGAGAAGCCTTAATTAAGAAGGCAATAGAAGCAAGAGAATTAGCGTATTGTCCTTATTCAAACTTCAAGGTAGGTGCAGCTGCATTATTTGAAGATGGTAATATATACACTGGGTGTAATATAGAGAATGCATCATATGGAGCCACTAATTGTGCTGAGAGAACTGCTATATTTAATGGGGTTTCTAAGGGCAATAGAACTTTAAGAGCACTAGCTGTTATTGGAGATTTTAATAATTTTACATATCCCTGTGGAATATGTAGGCAAGTTATTTGTGAATTTGCAGAGAGCAGTGACATGAAGATATATATTATTAAGAATGAAAATGAAGTATTAGAGAAGACATTAGAAGATATACTTCCAGGAGCATTTTCAAAAGCAGATTTAGATAAGTAGGAGGAAAAATTTTTGTTTAAATCAGGATTTGTAACAATAGTAGGGCGACCTAATGTTGGTAAGTCAACATTAATGAATTATATAATGGGAGAGAAGTTATCTATAGTATCTAGTAAACCTCAAACAACTAGGAATAATATACAAACAATTCTTACAACAGATGATTATCAGATAGTTTTTGTGGATACACCAGGTATTCATAAACCTAAACACAAGTTAGGTGAATATATGGTTAATTCAGCAAAGGAATCAATGAAAGACGTGGATTTAGTATTATTTTTAACTAATCCAGATGATGAAATAGGTAAAGGTGATAAGTTCATATTAGAATCTTTACAAAACAGCAAAGCACCAGTATTTTTAGTACTTAATAAGATTGATGAGAATACTCAAGATAGAGTGGCAAAATCTTTAGAAATGTATTCAAAAGAATTTAATTTTAAAGAGATCATACCTATATCAGCTATGAAGGGGAAGAATGTAGATACTCTTCTAGAACTTATGGTTAATGAATTGCCAGAAGGACCTAAATATTATCCAGAAGATATGATAACTGATGTACAAGAAAGATTTGTTGTTGCAGAAATTGTAAGAGAGAAAGCACTAAGAACTCTTAGAGACGAAGTACCTCATGGAATAGCTGTAGATGTAATTCAAATGAAACAAACACCTAATGGAACTTATCATATTGAAGTAGATCTAATATGTGAGAAAGCTTCACATAAAGGAATAATAATAGGTAAGAATGGACAGTGCTTAAAGAGAATAGGTGAAAGTTCTAGATATGAGTTAGAGAAATTCTTGCATAATAAAGTAAACATAAAAATATGGGTTAAGGTTAGAAAAGAATGGCGAGATAACCAAAACCTACTTAAAGAATTAGGTTATAAGCAGAAGAATAAATAATAGGAGTGTAATTGTTGTCGTTAATAAAGTGTAAGGCTGTAGTATTAAAAACACTAGACTATAAAGAAAATGATAAGTTAGTTTGGTTATATACTGATGAATATGGCAAGGTATCAGCTATTGCAAAGGGAGCTAAGAGAAGTAGAAGTAAATTTCTATCAATAACGTTACCTTTGTGCTATGGTGAATATATATATTATAAAGGAAGAGGATTAGCAAATCTTCAAGAAGGTAAAATAATAGAATCGTTTCAAGGGCTACTTAACAATTTAGATAAGTTAACTTATTCTAGTTACTGTTGTGAACTTATAGACATTGCATTAGCAGAGGGAGAAAGTAATAAGTGGCTCTTTAAGGAATTTGTTACAACATTATATCTATTAAATACAGATGCCCTAGACTATGAGTTATTAGTAAGATCTTTTGAATTGAAATTATTAAAAGCTACTGGTTATGGGTTAAATCTAGATTATTGCGCTATATGTAGAAAGAAAATAAATGTTACTAATTATATAAGTCTATCTTATTATGGTGGAGTGTGTGAAGAATGTGAGAGAATACATGGATTATATGTTTCTAGAGGTACATATAATGCACTAAAATTCCTCATAAATACTCCAGCAGATAAAGTATATAGATTGAACTTGACTCAAGATATGAAAAAAGAGATGGAGAAAGTAACTACATTTCTTATATCAAATAACTATTCAAAGAAACCAAAGAGTTTAGAAATGTTAAAATATTTAAAGGAGTGATAATTTATGGAGATTACATTAGAAAAAGTTGATACAGTAATAGAGAGAACAGGTGTAAGTTATTCAGAAGCTAAGAAAGCACTAGAAGAGAGCAATGGAGATGTATTAGCTGCTATTATATATATTGAAGAAAATCCAAAGAAAGAAAATTGTGAAAAAGAAAAATCACAAACAATAGAAGAATTTAAATCTTGGATAAAAGGAATAATAGAAAAAGGCGATGTAACAAGGATAAAGATAAAAAAAGATGAAGAAGAACTTCTAGATATTCCAGTTAATGCAGGAATAGCAGCTACTGTAATAGCAGTTATGATTCCACAAATAATGGCATTCGGTGTAATAGTTGCAGTAGCAACTAAAATTACAATAGAAATTACTAAACAAGATGGTACAGTTGAAGTTATTAATAAGTATGTAACTAGTGCTACAGAAACAATAAAAGATAAGGCAAATGGTGCAGTAGATAAAGTTAAAAAAATGTTCAAAAATACATCAAAAAAAGAAAAAGTATATACAGGAACAGACACAGTATATAGTTACACAGTAAAGTTTGACGAAGACGAAAACAATTAATATATCTACAATAATAAGGGCTTTATATTTTATAAAGCCCATTTAATAATTATAGAAGAGAAAAGTTAATAAAAAGTGAATAAACAGAAATTTGAGGAATAATGTTTTTATTTGTGTGATTTTTCAGGAAATTAATTATAGTAAAAGTAAATGGGTGTGGTATAATTAGTGTGTGGATAAAAATAGTCACAAAGTTATTCCTTGTAATTTTCAGAAAGAGGGATTTACATGAAGTTGTCTCAAAGACAAGAGGATATTATAAAGCTAGTTAAGGAAAATCAACCTATAACTAGTGAGGCAATTGCTAAAAGTATAGGGGTTACAAGGGCGGCCCTTAGAGCAGATTTGGCTATATTAACCAAGACTGATATATTAGAAGCAAGACCGAAGGTTGGATATGCTATAGCTAATAAGCCTAAGACTAATTCTATCCAAGATATGATAAGTAACATAAAGGTAAAAGATATTATGTCTAAACCAGCAACTATAAATGAATCAACTATGGTATATGATGCCATTGTATTTTTATTTATAGATGATGTAGGAACAGTATTTGTAGAGAATAATGGGTATCTAGTAGGTGCTGTTTCTAGAAAAGATTTTTTGAAGATTTCTATAGGAGGAACAGATATTCATAAAGTTCCTGTTGGAGTTATTATGACTAGAATGCCAAACATTATAATAGGTAATCCAGAGGATAGAGCTTATGATTTAGCCAAGAAAATCATTGAGCATGAAATAGATAGTATTCCAATTGTAGAAAAGGTTTTATCTAATGAGGGAAAAGAGCAATACAGAATAGTAGGGAAAGTATCAAAGACAAATATTACAAAGTTATTTGTAAAAATAGGTGTAGGGGAATAAAATTTGATATCTACGAGGCCCTATGGAGGCTTCGCTAGTAATATATATTTATGGAAGCGGAGGAGTATTGAGATGGAGAAAAAGTATGTTTACCTTTTTAGTGAAGGAAATGCGAACATGAGAAACTTACTTGGTGGTAAAGGAGCAAACTTAGCAGAAATGACTAATTTGGGTATTCCTGTGCCACAAGGATTTACAGTTACTACAGAAGCATGTAATAAGTATTATGAAGATGGAAAGGTAATTGCACCAGAAGTTTTAGAACAAATAAAAACACATATAAAGCTATTAGAAGATTTAGCAGGCAAGAAGTTTGGCAGTAATGAAGATCCTTTATTAGTATCAGTTAGATCAGGTGCAAGAGCATCTATGCCAGGTATGATGGATACAATATTAAATCTTGGAATGAATGATATTGCAGTAGAAGTTGTAGCTAAGAAAACTAATAATCCAAGATTTGCATATGATTCATATAGAAGATTTATACAGATGTTTTCAGATGTAGTTATGGCAATAGATAAGAGATTATTTGAAGATAGGTTAGATGAGATAAAAGAAGCTAACGGATATAAATATGATACTGAATTAACAACTGAAGATTTAAAAGCTATTGTTAACGACTTCAAAGATATATATAAGAGAGAAAAGGGAGAAGATTTTCCACAAGATCCACAAGTTCAATTGATAGAATCAATAACTGCAGTATTTAGATCATGGGATAATCCAAGAGCTATAGTATATAGAAGACTTAATGATATTCCAAGTGAATGGGGTACTGCTGTAAACGTTCAACAAATGGTATTTGGTAATAAAGGAGAAACTTCAGGTACAGGAGTTATATTCTCTAGAAATCCAGCTACTGGAGAAAATAAGATATATGGAGAATATCTTATGAATGCACAAGGAGAAGATGTTGTTGCAGGTATAAGAACACCTCAATCAATAGCTCAACTAGAAGAGCAAAATCCTGAAATATACAAACAATTAGTAGGTATAATTAATACATTAGAGACTCATTACAAAGATATGCAGGACATGGAGATAACAATAGAAGAAGGAAAGTTATATTTCTTACAAACAAGAAATGGTAAGAGAACAGCTCAAGCAGCATTGAAGATAGCTGTTGATTTAGTTAATGATGGTATGTTAACTAAAGAAGAGGCAATATTAAAGGTTGAACCAAAGCAATTAGATTCATTATTACATCCAGCATTCTTAACAGAAGATCTTAAGAAGGCAGAAGTAATAGCTACTGGATTACCAGCATCTCCAGGAGCAGCATGTGGTAAGATATGTTTTACAGCTGATGAAGCTAAAGATAGAGCAGCTAATGGAGAAAAGGTTATTTTAGTTAGACTAGAAACTTCACCAGAAGATATAGAAGGTATGATTGCAGCACAAGGTATACTTACTGTAAGAGGTGGTATGACTTCACATGCAGCAGTTGTAGCAAGAGGTATGGGAACTTGTTGTGTAGCTGGTTGTGGTGCATTAAAAGTAGATGAAGAAACTAGAAAGGTAGAAGTTAATGGTAAAGTATATACTGATCAAGATTTCTTATCTATAGATGGTGCAACAGGTAATGTATATGGAGAAGCTGTTAAGACAATCACACCAGAGATAACAGGATATTTTGCAACATTTATGGAATGGGCAGATGATATAAGAAGATTACAAGTAAGAACTAATGCAGATAATCCTAGAGATACAAAGCAAGCAATTGAATTTGGTGCTGAAGGAATAGGATTATGTAGAACTGAGCATATGTTCTTTGCAGATGATAGAATAATGGCAGTTAGAGAGATGATAGTTGCAAAAGATGTAGAACAGAGAAGAAAGGCATTAGATAAGATTCTTCCAATGCAAAAACAAGACTTTGTAGAGATGTATGAAGCTCTAGAAGGAAAACCAGCAACTATTAGATTCTTAGATCCACCATTACATGAATTCTTACCTAATTCAAAAGAAGATATTGAAGAGCTTGCAAAAGAAATGGATATGTCATATGAAGAATTAAAAGCTACAGTAGATAGTTTACACGAATTCAATCCTATGATGGGTCATAGAGGATGTAGACTTGCAGTTTCTTATCCGGAAATTGCAGAAATGCAAACAAGAGCTGTAATAGAAGCAGCTATTGAGGTAAGAAAAGCTAAAGGATTTGAAGTAATTCCAGAGATTATGATTCCATTAGTAGGAGAAGTAAAAGAATTAAAATATGTAAAAGATATAGTAGTTAAAACTGCAGATGCTGTGTTAGAAGAAAATAATATGAAGTTCCCTTATCATGTAGGAACAATGATAGAAATTCCAAGAGCTGCATTAACTGCAGATGCAATAGCAAAAGAAGCTGAATTCTTCTCATTTGGTACAAATGATTTAACTCAAATGACATTTGGATTCTCAAGAGATGATGCAGCTAAGTTCTTAGGAGCATATTATGATAAGAAGATCTACGAACAGGATCCATTTGCAAAGCTTGATCAAGTAGGAGTAGGTCAATTAGTTAAAATTGCAGTAGAAAAAGGAAAACAAGCAAGACCAGATATACACTTAGGTATATGTGGAGAACATGGTGGAGATCCATCATCAATAGAATTCTGCCATAATATTGGATTAGATTATGTATCTTGTTCACCATTTAGAGTACCACTTGCAAGACTTGCAGCAGCACAAGCAGCAGTTAAAGAAAAAATGAATTAGATAAAAGGTATATATTTCTGAAACCTAAGATGTTGGGGGGTAAACTCATTTATTTGGGTTTATTCCTCTTTTTACTATATAGGAAATTATATGATAATAAAAGGATTAGAGTAAGGAGAATATGGAGGGATAAATTATGAAGTGTCCAAAATGCGGAAAAGAAATGAGAAAAGGTTATTTATTTAGTAGTAAAGATGGTGCTTTTAGTTTTGCAAATAAAGTGCCAGGAGTATTTGAAAATGCGAAAAAAGTAGATGGCTTTGTTGAGATTACAAAATTAAAAGCGAGTCATAGAACAAAAATAGAAGCAAATTGTTGTGAAGAATGTAGAATGGTTGTATTTCAGTATTGATTTACTTAATATATTAATAAAAAATATGATCTTAGTTGAATATAGAATGGATGCTAGATGCTAAGACGCAAAGTAGAAATTAAATTTTCGCTTGCGTCTTTTATATTTGTACAGTAGAGTATCAATTTATAAGTAAATAAGATTTATTAATAAAATAGGTTATATTTTAAGGAGGAAATATTTAATGAAAAAAGTATTGATCATAATACTTGTCGCAATGGTGTTTACATTGCCAGCTTGTGAAAGAAATAATCAAAAGAAGGAAACTAATGTAAATGAATTACCTAAAGAGGAGCAGCAATCAGAAAATTTAAGTTCAAATTCAGAAGAGCTAACAGAAACATCAAAAACAGAAAATACTAATAATGATAAAGAAATTCAAATAAAGTCAAATGAAATAAAACAACAAGAGATAGCAAATAAAGCAAGTGATACTAAAATTGAGCTTCCAATACTAGATGAGATTAATAAAAACATAATGGTTGGAACTGCAGGTTCCTCTCTGAAGGCTGTTCCGGTGGTAGTTAAGTTATTAGATTGGGGAACCACTACAGGTCTTGATCCACAAGAGATAAAGAAAGCAACAGTTGAATGGTTGTCTAACAAGGGAAATGATGAACAAGTAGAATTTGCAGAAAAGATGGAGTTAGTAGATTCGGTGTATAAAGAATTGTTAGGAGATGGGGCTAAGGATCTTCTATCTTCTGCAGGTTGTGAAGATGCAGGATATCCTTGGAGCGATACTCCAGTGGAAAGCATTGAAGCTATTATGGAAGCAGTAGGTCTGAGATAGCATATTAAGAATTATAGATTTTTAATAGGAGTTTTACTCTAATAGGAAATTATATAAAATCCTAATCTGTAGATATTGATTGGTTATTGTTGTATATAATAAAGATGATTTTTTTTGAAGATATATTTACTTAAAGTTGATACATTGAAAAGTATATTGTATACTGTATTTTATAGAAAAGGACAAAGAGGTTCAATTTTTTGAAACTTTTTGTCCTTTTTTACATTGATCTATAAAGGGGAGATTATAATGAAGAAACCTATAATTGGACTTATACCATTAGTGGATGAAGAAAAAGATAGTTATTGGATGTTACCTGGATATATGAACGGAATCATTGATGCAGGAGGAATTCCAGTTATGTTACCATTAACTGATAATAAATATATATTAGAACAAATAGCAAATACATATGATGGATTTTTATTTACAGGGGGACATGATGTATCGCCTAAATTATATGGTGAAGATATACTAGAGGTATGTGGAGATTGCTCTGAATTAAGAGATAACATGGAGAAAATATTGTTTCCTATGATATATGATAAGGATAAAGCTATACTTGGTATATGTAGAGGAATTCAATTCATTAATGTTATGTTAGGAGGAACATTGTATCAAGATATACCTACTCAAAAACCATCTGATATAGAACATCATCAATTGCCACCGTATGATATTCCTATACATAAGGTTGAGATAATTAATGATTCTCCATTATATGAAGTATTAAATGTGAATGAATTAAACGTAAATAGTTATCATCATCAAGCTATAAAGAAACTTTCACCTAAGCTAAGTGCAATGGCTTATGCTCCTGATGGTATTATAGAAGCTGTATGTGCACTGAGTAAAAGGTATATATGGGCAATACAATGGCATCCTGAATTTTCATATTTGAAGGATGAAAATAGTAGAAAGATATTAAAAAGCTTTGTGAATGCTGCAAAAAATTGAAATCTTAAAAATTAATTAATAGAATCTAAGTTTCCTAGACAGCTTATTGAAAAAGTGATACAGTAAAAAAATAAGGAAGCGTGAAGATTATGAATTATATTGAAATATGCAAAGCAAAATTACAACAATATTATAATAACAATAAAAATAAAAAGTCAATTATAAGTAAAATAATTCTTGCTATATTACTTATAGTAGGAGTTATTTTTGTTTATAATGATTATTTTCTGTATGATTATGTGGATATAGCTAAGATTATATCAGTCAAAGATTCTTATACTCAGACAAAAGAAAATGGAGAAAAATATTATAAACAAGATATAGAAGCTAGGATAATGAATGGAAAGTATAAAGGAGAGAATATTACTTTATCGAATACATTTACTACCTCTAGAATATATGATGATAGATACAGAGAAGGAGATAGTGTGTTTATTGATTTAAGCAATAGTACAGATACTCAATTAGTTGGTACTATAAAGTCTATGAAGAGGGATACTTATGTTGCAATATTATTTGTGCTATTTGCAATAATTGCTGTATTTGTTGCTAGTAGAAAAGGGTTATTTGCAATTATAACGCTGTGCGTAAATATATGCATATTTTCTTATGGATTGAATGAATATATCAAAGGACATAATATATTAAGAATTAGCATTATACTAGTTATATTTTATACTATGTTTTCACTAATGTTTATAAGTGGTATTAATAAAAAGACTATTGCAGCTATTATATCTACATTGATATCGGTAGCAGTAACTATGATGATAGTGAAGATAGTTTTGCATTTTACAGAAGTTGATTATGCTTTTATGGAATATATATTGTCACCTAATGACTTACCAGAGATATTCTTGTCAGAAATATTATTGGGTGGTTTAGGAGCTATTATGGATGTGTCTATATCAATGTCCACTGCAATGGATGAACTTGTTACTAAAGAAAATAATATATCATATGAGGCTCTTAGAACTTCAGGAAAAGAAATAGGTTATGATATTATGGGTACTATGGTGAATATCTTATTATTTACATTTTTCTGTGGATCTATACCTATAATGATACTTAAGATGAAGAATGATATGAGTTTATTAACTATATTATCATTACATATGGATTTTGAATTATATAGGTTTCTTATAGGAGGTATAGGGATAATATTATCTATACCAATAGCTCAATATGTTTCTATATTTATAATGAAAAAAGGAAGTAAGAAATAATGGTAACAACAATAACATTATCTATAATTTTAATATTGTTAATGATAATAATAGGAGGGGAGAGAGGTTCTCTTTCATTAGTTACTCTAATAGCAAATATAATTATATTTATTGCATCTGTAATTATGATATATTTTGGATTACATCCTATAATAGTTGCATTTATAGGTTGTGTTCTTATAAGTATCAATACTATATTTTTTCAAAATGGAAAAAACCCTAAAATGTTAGCATCGTTCATATCTGTAATTATAATTATGGTTCTGTTAGCAATTATAGTATATAGATTTTCGTATACTACTAATATAAGTGGAATAAATGAAATACTTAAGAGACAAGATGAAATGATGGGTTTAACTGTAAATATTAATATTAATATGGTGAATATAACAGTAGCACTTATAATATTTGGCCTTATAGGAGCACTTATTGATGGCGCTATAGCCATAGCTACAGCTGTATATGAGGTATACAATAATAATAAGCATTTATCTAGTACTGAACTTATAAAGTCAGGAATAAGTATGGGAAAGGATATAATAGGTACAATGATAAATACATTATTTTTTGCATATATAGGTGAATCAATAATGTTATTCATATTTTATAATAAGTTTAATTATAACTTCCTTCAGATTATTAATTCTAAAGCTTTTGTAGAAGAATTTGCAAGTATAATAATAAGTGGAATAGGAAGCATTCTTATTATTCCTGTAACTTCAGTAGTAGTAGCTTACATACTTAAGCATCAAGAGAAATTTTCAAGATATTTTGAAGAAGAAGAGATGGAATCGGAAGAAAATTAAAATAATAGTAGCTTAGGATACCTTAGTAAAATAAGGTATCCTAAGCTACTGCTATATTAATCTCCAATGAGATGATTTGAATTTTTTATAGATTTCTTTAGAAAATATGATTTGATTAGTTAAATTTTTATTGCATTTATTTAATAGAGAAATATACAGATTAATGTCTATTTCTTTTTTGTTTTCAAGAGCTTTGTAATAATCTTTTGCAATTTTTAAGCATTTTTGAGGAAAAATCAAATAAGAAATAATATATTTAATATCGTCAGTAGTTAGTTTTTTTTCAGAATTATAATATTGTATAAGAGAGGTTGTTAGTTCAACATTCCAATTTGTATTATCACGTTTTAATAATCTTCTTAAGAAATATGAAAGATCATGAGCACAATAATCTTTTTTACATTTATCAAAGTCAATTATATAAGTTTCATTATTTTTATCAAATAAAATATTTTTGTTTACATAATCTCCATGACAAAGGGAAATACTTAAATTATTATTATTAATGCTAGAGGCTATATAAAGGGATAATTCAGCAAGTTTTAGATTATTATCATATGTACTTAAGAATTTTTTTGAAAATTTATCTTGATTTATATATGCAAAGGCAGAACATTTTATGAATTGTTCAAAATGCTTTAAGGCGTATATATAGTAATCTCCTAAAGATTCACGATTAGAGCTACCAATAATGGGAATGAAATTTGTTGATCTAGCATGCATTTTTCCTAGAGTTGTGCAAGAATTAAATAGATGCGTTGGATTGTCAAAATCACATTTATAGCCCGCTATCCAAGGAGTTAATACAAATAGCATATTATTATATTCAACATATCTACCAGAAGTATTAGTATGAATGAATTTGGGAACATTAATATTATTACGAGATAACCATTCCATTGCAGAATAGACATATAATAAATCTTCTAGAGAATAATAAACTTTTTTTAGAGCATAACTTTTATTGTTGTTTGTAACTTTATATACGACTCTTTGTTTGTCTGTATTTTTAAATTTTATTATTTCTACAGTTGCGTCCATAAGATCATAAAATGGTAAAATGCTATTTTTAATATTATTTGTAGAGAATACTGCGTCCATATCTCATAAAACTCCTTACATTAATATACACTATTATCATATTAAAAAAATAAATAAATATTCTAAGGAGAAAAAGAAAATATTATAAAAAAATACAAATAATATTTAAAGGCAATAATTAAGAGGAATAAAACGAAAAGTATAGAATAATAATACTAAGGGGTGGTTATATGAATTATAGGGAGAAAATTGAGTCTTTTGAAAAATTGACATTAATAAAAGAAGCTACCTTCTCAGGAATAGACATTAAGAGAGAGAAGAAGGAAGAAGCAGAAGAGCTTAGAACTTGTTTTATGATTGATAGAGACAGAATAATTCATTCGAAGTCTTTTAGAAGACTTAAACATAAAACTCAAGTTTATATAAATACCTTTGGAGATCACTATAGAACAAGATTAACTCATACATTAGAAGTATCACAGGTAGCTAGAACAATAGCTGTAGGTATTGGTCTAAATGAAATACTTGTAGAAGCAATAGCATTAGGTCATGATTTAGGTCATGTAGCTTTTGCACATAATGGTGAAGCAGTACTTAATGATTACTTAGAGGAAGGTTTTAGACATAATGAACAGAGTGTAAGGGTAGTTACTAAGCTAGAGAATAATGGAAGAGGTCTCAATCTTACAGAGGAAGTAATTGATGGTATACTTAACCATAGTGGGTTAAGAGATAGTGATGATTTAGGTGGTGCCAAGACATTAGAAGGTAAGGTGGTGCAATATAGTGATAAGATAGCATATATTAATCATGATATTGATGATTCTATAAGAGCTAGATTACTTAATAGAGATTCTATACCTAAGGATATCTTGGAGATTTTAGGATATAATCATTCAGAGAGGATAAATACGTTAGTTATGGATATAATAAATAATTCCTTAAATAACATAAAGAAAGGTATAGTTAATATAAGTTTAAGTAGTGAAATTGATAGTGCTATGAGAAAACTTAGAAAATTCATGTTTAAGAATGTTTATCTTAGTGAAGAATTAAAAGAAGAGAGAAGAAAAGCAAGTTTTGTTTTAGAGCAATTATTGAGTTATTTTGAGAAGAATGTAGAAAAGCTACCACCTATGTATAAGAATATAGCAGAAGAAGAAGGAGATAAACGAGGAATAGTTGATTATATCTCAGGAATGAGCGATGATTATTGCTTGAGTATGTTTAATAAAATATATGTACCTAAAATTGTAGTATATTAAATGCCATAATTGATAATAATACATTAGAAAAATAAATTATTAAAAATTATATAAGTTAAGAGGATTTTAATTAATTATGTCGAATAATATAAATTTGTGAAAAAAATTTGTAGGGAGGGAGATTGCTCCTTGCGTATTTCAGATGAGATAATAGAAAGAATAAAATCAGAAACTGATATTGTGGATATAATATCAGAAACAGTATCGTTGAAGCGTTCAGGAAGGAATTATATTGGTTTATGTCCCTTTCATAATGATAAGTCACCATCATTTTCAGTATCTCAGGATAAACAGATATACAAGTGTTTTTCTTGTGGAGAAGCTGGAAATGTAATTACTTTTGTTATGAAACAGAAGAATATGAACTTTGTTGAAGCACTTAAGTATTTAGCCGATAGAGTTAATATACCATTGGAGATTGGAAGAGGAGAATCTAGCCAGGTAGTAAAGAAAAAGGAATTACTTTATAAAGTAAACAATGAGGCAGGAAGATATTTTTTCTCTAATTTACTAAATGATAATAACTCAAAAGAATATTTCCTTAGAAGAGGTATAAGTGAACAGACTATAAGAAGGTTTGGATTAGGATATGCGAAGGATGGGTTCACCAATTTATTATATTATCTTCGAGGAAAAGGATATTCGCAAGAAACCTTATATGAAGCAGGATTAGTTCTAAAGAATGAAAAGAGAAACACCTATTATGATAGGTTTAGGAATAGAGTAATGTTTCCTGTTTTCGATATAAAGGGAAGAGTCATAGGTTTCGGAGGGAGAGTGCTAGATGATAGTAAACCTAAATATCTAAATTCACCAGAGACTATTGTTTTTCATAAGGGCACAAACCTATATGGACTTAATTATGCAATAAAAAACAAAATTGTAGATAGGTATTTTATAATAGTTGAAGGATATATGGATTGTATATCTCTTCATCAGTATGGAATAACTAATGCTGTAGCATCACTAGGAACTGCATTAACTGTCAATCAAGCTAGAATGTTAAAAAGATATGCAGATAAGGTAATTATATCTTATGATGCAGATTTTGCTGGCCAGACTGCCACATTAAGAGGACTAGATATTTTAAGAGATGCAGGCTTTGAGGTTAGAGTACTTAATATACCAGAAGGAAAAGATCCTGATGAATTTTTACGCTTAAATGGAAGAGAGGCTTTTCTAAAATTAATAGATAATGCTGTTACATTAATTGATTATAGATTGAAGAAGGCAGCAGAAAATATTAATTTTCGTGATGAACAATCTTTAATACAATATGGTAGAAAAGTGTCTAAGATACTTGCTGAATTAGATCCTATTGAAAAAGATGTTTATATCAAGAAAATCTCAGAAACTACTGGATTAAAAGAACAAGGGTTGTACGATTTGATTTCTGCTGAAAAAGTCAAAAAAGAAGAACATACAATGAATAATTTGGAAGAAGTTAGAACAAAATTATATGTAGAACCTGCTTATTTAAAGTCGGAAAAATCATTATTAAAACTTATGTTAAATAAAGAGTTTTATGAATATATTATTAATGAGATATCAGAAAATGATTTTAATCTAGAGGCACATAGTAAGATATTCTCATTGATAAAAGAAGGAAATGAGCAAAATGCATCTAACATTGTATCATATGTAGGAAGTAGATGCGATGATGTTAGTTCTTCTAAGGAATGGGTGATTATACAAGAAACAGAAGTTATGCAGGCAGAAGATATTAATAAATTAATAAATGATTATATAGTTAAAATAAAATCTTTTAGGTTAATTGAAAGGCAGAGAGACTTAAAAAAGGAGCAGAAAGAATTGGAAGCAAAGGGTATGATAGAAGAATCAATAAGATTAGCTCTAGACCTTCGGAAGGTAAATGAAGAGTTAAACAAACTAAAGGTTAGAGGTCATAACGGAAGGAGGGAAGACAGCTATGGCAGAAACTAAAACTAAAAAAGTAGAGAACAACAAGGAAGCTGAAGATAGAAATAATAAGATGTCAATAGTAAAAAAATTAATGGATAAGGGAAAGAAAGCAGGGTCCCTTACAGAAAAGGAGATAATTGACGAACTAGAGAACGTTGAATTAGCTCCAGAACAGATAGAAAAAGTCTATGAGGTACTAGAATCACTAGGTATAGAGATAATAGGAGCTAGAAATGGTGGAGACGATATAGAAGAAGAAGAAATAGATTTATCTGTTCCAGAAGGTATAGCTATAGATGACCCAGTTAGAATGTACTTAAAGGAGATAGGTAAGGTACCTTTACTATCATCAGAAGAAGAGATAGAACTTGCTAATAGAATAGAGCAAGGAGATCAAGTTGCAAAGAAAAAACTAGCTGAAGCTAACTTAAGATTGGTTGTTAGTATAGCCAAGAGATATGTGGGAAGAGGTATGTTATTTCTAGATCTAATCCAAGAAGGAAATCTAGGATTAATAAAAGCTGTTGAGAAGTTTGATTACAGAAAGGGATTTAAATTTTCAACATATGCTACATGGTGGATTAGACAAGCGATAACAAGAGCTATAGCAGATCAAGCGAGAACTATAAGAATACCAGTACACATGGTAGAAACTATTAATAAATTAATAAGAGTTCAGAGACAATTATTACAAGAACTAGGTAGAGATCCGTTCCCAGAAGAAATAGCTAAAGTTATGGATCTTCCTGTAGAGAAAGTTAGAGAAATTCAAAAGATAGCTCAAGAACCAGTTTCATTAGAAACTCCAATAGGTGAGGAAGAAGATAGTCACTTAGGAGATTTCATACCAGATGATGAAGCACCAGCACCAGCTGAAGCAGCTGCTTTTACAATGTTAAAAGAGCAACTTATAAACGTACTAGATACTCTAACACCTAGAGAAGAGAAAGTACTTAGATTAAGATTCGGACTTGATGATGGAAGAGCAAGAACTCTAGAAGAAGTAGGAAGAGAGTTTAATGTAACAAGAGAAAGAATAAGACAAATAGAAGCGAAGGCCCTTAGAAAGTTAAGACATCCATCAAGAAGTAAAAAGTTAAAAGATTATTTAGATTAAAACATATGGGAACCTTATTTATTATTATAAAAGGTTCCCTTTTTAAGTATAAAGGATGATATTATATGGAATTAAGTAAAAGATTAAATAGTATAGTAAAGCATATGGATAAATGTGAGAAGATGGCGGATATAGGATCTGATCATGGATATATTCCCATATATGCAGTGAAAAATAACATATGTAGGAGAGCAATAGCATCTGATATTAATAAAGGACCTGTTGAAAAGGCAAGAATGAATGCGATGTTTGAAGGAGTATCAGACTTTGTAGATGTACGTTTAGGTGCAGGGCTTAAAACTATAAGAAAAGGTGAAGTGAATTCTATAGTTATAGCAGGAATGGGCGGCAATCTTATACGTGACATCCTAGAAGCAGATATATCAAAGGTAAAAGAATTAGATTATATGATATTATTACCTGCTCAAAATCCAGAGGTGTTAAGAAAATATTTGTATAACACAGGTTATGAGATATTAACAGAAGATATATGTGAAGATGAAGGAATATATTATGAGATATTTAAAGTAAGATATTCTACAGAAAATAAATTAGTAATAGATGATATATTCTATGAGATATCGCCTATATTATTGAGAGAAAAGAATCCAATGATGAAAGAATATCTAGAAGTTAAGAGAGAAAAACTAGAGAAAATTTTAGGCTTCATAAAAGAAGATACGGAAAGTGCAAATAATAGAAAAAAAGAGATAAGCAGTAAGATAGAATTTATTGATAAATCTATTAAGGAGTGTAGTGTATGAAGGTAAAAGATATAATAAAAGAAATGGAGAAATTAGCACCACCATTTCTTAAAGAAAGTTATGATAATGTTGGGTTAATGGTAGGAGATGAAGAAAAAGATGTACAGAAGATATTGCTTGCATTAGACTGTACAAAAGAAGTAATAAACGAAGCTATATTAAATAATATAGACCTTATAATAACACATCATCCACTTATATTCAGAAAACCTAGTAGAATAGTTATGGGTGATTTACAAGGAGAGAAGATAATATCTCTTATAAAGAATGACATATCATTATATTCTAGTCACACTAACTTAGATACAGTTAAGGGTGGTATAAATGAAACAATAGTTAAGATGTTAGGATTTGGTGAGAGTAAAATAATAGATGAAGTTGAGAATCCTGAATACAAGGGCAGTGGCATTGGAAGAATAGTGAAGTTATCTCAAGAGAAAACTCCACAAGATATAATAGATTTAGTGAAAAATAAATTAAATGTAGAAAACTTAAGAGTTGTAATAGGTGATAAGCCTATATCTAAGATAGCAATAATAAATGGTAGTGGTCAAGATTACTTTAGTGATGCAGTAAGATATGGTGCTGATTGTATAATTACTGGAGATACTACATATCATTATGCTTCAGATTATAAAGAGATGGGAATAACTATAATTGATCCAGGACATTTTAAGACTGAATGGATAATATTTTTAGAAGTTATGAAGAACATAGAGAGTAAATTCACTAATATAGAATTTATGCATTCAAGAGTATCAAATGATCCATATGAATTTTTTTAAGAGTTAAATAAAATTTTTATCATTGTTATGAATATATATATTAGCATAAAGCAATTTGTATGGAGATAAGGAATGGGAAGTAATAATTCCTTCAAGAATATAAGAGATAATTGTCAGAAGTTTTATAAAAAAGGATTTAAGAGATGGTTATCTTGGCCTATATTTTATTTTATCAGTCCAGGTAAATTCATAGTATTATGTGCACTTATAATAACATTGATAGTTAGTGGAATAGGGTTATATGCATTACTTGTTTTGCTATTGCTAGTATTATTATTTATATTCATACCATAAGCTAATTGGTATAAAATTAACCTTGTAAATTTTATTTTCTTATGATATCATAAGATTTATGCGAGTGAAACATGCAATCGCTGCTAGTATTTAACTAGGAGAGGAAAGTCGGGGCTCCGTAGGGCAGGGTGCTGGATAACGTCCAGTCAAGGCGACTTGAAGGATAGTGCAACAGAGATATACCGCCAGTTCTTCTGGTAAGGGTGGAAAGGCGAGGTAAGAGCTCACCAGCGTGATGGCGACTTCACGGCTATGTAAACCCCACTTGGAGCAAGACCGAATAGAGAGACATATAGGGGCTGCCCGTCCTGTCTCTGGGTGTGTCGCTTGAGCCTATTGGTAACAGTAGGTCTAGATAGATGATTGCTTAATACATAACCCCGCTTACGGTTCATCTCGCAATTGTTGTTAGTAACACTGGCTTTTGCCGGTGTTTTTTTACTACATTATAAATAGGAGGACTAAAATTTGGATAGATTTTTATATGATATTCCAACACTTAAGCCAGACAGAGATGGAAATATTGTAATTATAAATTATTTTTTATTTTACTTAGTTTGACTTAATTTGTCCACATACCATTTTCCTTCCTCTGATAAGTCGCTATCAGTAAAGTCTGATATTTTTTGACAATCTGGTTTTAGGAAAGAACATGCTTCATTTTTATTAGAAAGATTCCAAAGTATATAACTTATTTGATTTTGATCTAGTAGGTCAATCCAACTGTTAGCAGAAGTTATATCTATATTACCATTTCCACTAGCTTCACAAATACCAAATTCACTAACAAATATAGGTAGTTTTTGATTAACTGCATTTTTTAATGTATTGCGAAGATCATCTTTATGAGTTGCTGCATAAAAATGAAGAGTATACATAACATTATCATAATCAAGAGGTGAGGCAGCAGCTTCATTTAAGTATTGGCACCAATTTGGTGTTCCAACAAGTATAATTGCGTTTTTATCATTAGAACGAATAATTGGAATTATTTCTTCAGCATATTGTTTTATATCTTGCCATGATGTATTAACAGGTTCATTACATATTTCATAAATGATATTGTCTGAATCTTTATATTGTTTACTTATTTCATCAAAAAATTTCTTGGCTTCTTCTTTATTCTGAAGTGGGTTATTATCAGTTAAAGTATGCCAGTCAACAATTACATACATTCCTAGATTTGTAGCATGATTTATTCCTTCTGAAATAACATTTTTTAAAGTTTGCTTATTATTTTCATCTCCAGTACAATATCCATTATATTCAGAAGTATACATTGCAAGTCGAACAACATTTATTCCATAGTTTTCTTTTAAGGTTTTAAAGGTATCAGAAGTTACATATTGCGGGAACCAATTTATTCCGTGAGTACTAATTCCATGCAATATAGCAGGTTTTCCATTACTGCCCACTAATTTTCCATCTTTTACAGAAAGTGCACCATATGTTTTATATCCGTTAAATTTTTCAGTTGTTTCAGTATTATCTGTGGTTACGTTTTCTGAGGGCTTGTCATTAGAAGAGTTTTCTGTATGTATGGTATCTTTTGATGATGGTTCTGAATTATTGCTATTAGAATCTCCAGAAATTGTAGTAGTGTTAGGATTATGTAGTGGACTAAAAACTCCTATAATAAAACCTATTGATAGGGCTAATAATATAGATAAAATAAAAATAATTAATGTACTTTTTTTTGAATTCATATTTTTTCTCCTTCTTTACAGCTTTACATTATTTTTATAGATAATATTTTTTCGAATTATTAATTGAATTCTTAACTAAAGTTATTTTAATAGTAAATTGTTATGTGATTTTTAACAAAGGCTTACTATATTTAACATAGTATTAATATGAACATAACTTTAGTATATTACAATTTCTGTAGGAGGGATTAAAATGATGAAAAAAATTTGCAGTGTTATTATGATTTTATTATTGTTCATTGGAATAAATCCTATAGAACAATATGTAAAGGCTGATGATTCGGGGATTACCGTGTATTACGATAATTCAACTACTAATTATGATAAGGTAAATATTTACTATTGGGGAAGTACATCTGCTTCTTGGCCAGGAGTCGAAATGGAGAAGGTAGCTGGAAAGGAAAATCTATATAAATATACCCTACCAGCTGGAACTAACGGAATTATATTTAATAATGGAAAAGTACAATCAACTGATGTAACTGATATTGAAAATAATGCAGAATATGTATCTATTGGTAATGAAGGCGGAAAAGATGTTGTAATGAAGAAAGATGCTTCAGGAAATGTTCCTCATGAACCAACTGAATCAGAAGTTACAGAGGATATGAAAAAAGCATCACAAATAAATGTACATGTAGGAGTAGACTATTCAAAAGTAATTATATCATTTACAACTAAAGGAAAAATAAATCCAGAGGTATCAATTCAAAAGGTTGGAAGTTCTGCAACAAAGAAATATATAGGAACAAGTAGATTTTCACTAGTATCACTAAAATATTTATATTGTGTTAATGTTACAGATTTAGATGTGAATTCACAATATAAATATACAATAGGAGAAGGTAATTATGCTGTTACTGGTAATATAAAAACTTTACCTAAGGAAAAAACTGAAAAGATAAAATTTGCATATATTGCAGATCCTCAAGTAAGTAACGAAGATAATGCAAAGGCAGCAGGAGCAACATTTAATGAGTTAAGTAATATTGAAGGGTTGGATTTTACTTATATTGCAGGTGATATCACTGACAATTCAACCTCAGAGCTTCAATGGGAAAATTTATTTAATAATGGTGGAAAATATGCTAATGCTGGAGAAAAGTTTTTTAAGAATAATTTGATAAGTGTAGCAGAAGGAAATCATGATATTTCAACATTTGCAGGACATATAAATGCACCAAGTGAATCAGGTGCTAATGTATATTCATTTGATACAGGATATGCAAGAATTATTATTTTAGATACAAGTACTGCCAAGGACGAAGCTAGTATGAAGGTACAAAAAGATTATTTAGAAGCTAAGGTTAAAGAAGCTAAAGAAAAAGGATTATGGACAATTGTTGGGTTCCATAAACCATTATATACAGGTGCTTCTCATATAGTGGATAATGATTTAGTAGCAATAAGAAAATATTTTGCTCCAGTATTTTCAGATTTAGACATAGATTTAGTAATACAAGGTCATGATCATGTATATTGTAGAGGATTTATAACAGCAGAAGGTAATAATGCTAACTTAACAGTTAATTCAGATGGCAGTTATGATAAAAAAGCTGGTATTCCATTATATATGGTTGGCGGACATGCAGGTGGATTAAAGTGGTACCATAAGAAAGAGTATACAGTATCAGAAGGAGATCCATTAGCTCCTAATTATTCATTCTTAGATAAGAATTCTATAGATGATGGTGGTGATGTAAAACAAGAACAAACTTATACAGTATTTGAAGTGACTAATTCTGAAATTACAGCAAAGGTTTATAATTTTAAGTATGATACTGCTACAGATACAATTAAGACAGATAAATATTTATATGATTCATTTACATTAAAGAGAGAGGTTAATGAAGATATAAATAATGGAGATAAAGATAATTCAAATAATAGTACAAATAATACACAAGATGATAACAAAATATCTGGATCAAAAGTTAACAATGATAAGGTAACTACAGGTTCACTAAAAAATTCAAATGATAAGAATAATGCAACTATTAATAAGAATAACAAAGAAAATGGAAAATCTGTGAAAACAGAAGATAAATCTGTAGCAATAATATTCATTACATTATTAAGTGCAGCAGGAGTTATTATTGTAAAAGCTTCAAGAAAAAGAGTGGTTTAAGAAATTTTTAAATTTGATATTTTTGATATAATCCTAAAATTTTGAATAGATATTATATAATTTAATAAATAGCCATAATTCCATTAAGGATTTCTAAATATAAAAAATTGAGTTAGCTCAATGTTGTAAACTTACCAAGGTTTAGAGAGTACAACATTTTAAATGCTAACTTGATTTTTTTATAGAAAAACATATAAAACTTGAATCTAAAAATATAACGGGGAATTTAAGTATTTAAAAGAGATTTTTAAATACTTTTTTTTACATTAAATAAATAATTTTATATCATATAATAGTATTCAAGTTATATCAAAACAATCAGGAAGTAATTATAGGGATGCAGTGTTAACTGGGTATAAAGATGAAATATCTCAAGAAACAAGTATAGTAATTAGCATACTTCAAGAGAAGTATGATTCCTATAAATCAGGTGAAAAGACCGAAGATGAAGCTAAAGAAGAGGCTAAAGAAGTTATTAGAAACATGAGATATGGAGAAAATGATAGTGGATATTTTTGGATAGATGATTTGGATTATAATTTGATAATGCACCCAATATTAACAGATCAAGAAGGAAGTAATCGTAAAAATTTAGAAGATAAAAATGGTGTGTTAATAGTTCAAGAAATTGTTAAAGCTGCTAAAAGTAAAAATGGTAGTGGATATAATGAATTTTATTTTACAAAGGATGATGGTGTAACAGTTGCACCTAAGTTAGCTTATTCAGAACTTTTTAAACCATGGGGCTGGATAGTATCTACTGGAAATTATACTGATACATTAGATAAAAATATATCTTTAGTTCAGTCGAATGTAGAAAAACAAGGAAATAAATTAATGATTTTTATAACACTTACAGGAGTAGTAATGCTATCTGTAGTTGTATTTATAGCTATTAAAATAGGTGATAAGATATGTAATCCATTGAAAGAGATACAGGATATGTCTGATAGAATGAAAGAAGGAAACTTACGAGTTCCAGCAAAGGTTATGACTAGTGATGAACTAGGAGCAACAGCAACATCTCTAAATATAGCTCAGAAGCAAGTAGGGATATTAGTTGCAGGAATAAATGAAACAACTGATACGTTAAAAGAAACTGTGAAACAATGTGTTGATAATTTTGATAATATGAAAAAATCAATAAGCAATGTTACACAAGCTGTAGAAGAAATTGCTCAAAATAGTACATCTCAAGCACAAGAAACATCTTTAGCTGATGAAAAAATAGTAAATATTGCTGATGAAATAAAGAACGTATATATAATAGTTGATAAATTAGGAAAAGAGTCTAAAGTTATGGAAGATTGTTCTGATAAATCCATGCTAGCACTAAAAAAATTAATAGATGTAAATAATATAACACGAACTAACATTGCAGATATGAAAGAACAAACTGATGATACTAATTTATCTGTTGAAAAGATAAATAATTCAGCAACACTTATAAGTGAAATAGCAGAACAAACTAACCTTTTGGCATTAAATGCATCTATAGAAGCAGCGAGGGCTGGAGAAGCAGGAAAAGGATTTGCAGTTGTTGCAGAAGAGATAGGAAAGTTAGCAGCACAATCATCAAGTGCAGCACAAGAGATCAATAATGTAATAGAAGAACTTAATGCTAATTCTAATAAGTCTGTTAATATGATGAATGCAATGAATAAAAATTCATATGAAGAAATAACAACTTTAAATGATACTAAAGATATGTTTGATTTATTAAAGGATTCATCAAATGAATGCATGAAACATATAGACGAGGTAGTAGAATTTATTAAACATATGGATAATGAACGTGAAGTTTTAACTAGTAATATAGATAAGTTAAGTTCTTTATCTATGGATAATGCATCATCTACTGAGGAGACTTCAGCTACTGCTTTAGATTTAGAGAGTATTGTAGGACATTCTGAAGAAAAAATGAAGGAGTTATCTGAAAAGGTAAAATCTCTATCAGATAGTATTGATATTTTTAAAATATAAGTATAGATTAATTAAAATAGCTTATAGGCATAACTATTTGAAATTATGTTAAATAGATTATGTTTATAAGCTATTATTATGTTAAATTGTAAAGTGATTATTAAGATGTGGTTAAAGTTGCGTTAGATATAAATAGTAAGCTTAAATGCTATGCTATACTTTATATGAAAAAGAAATAGAAAAGGGGAATTCTATGCAATTACAAGATCATATGAATTTAGCAAATATATTGTGGAAGTATTTTGATATTAAAGCATCTAAAGGCTGCAAATTAGCATTTATTTTAGGGTCTATAGAACCAGATATTAATTTTATTACTTATTTTCGAGGTAGTATGAAACATGAAAAAATGAGGGGACATAATTATGATAATGTCATATCTCATATGGGAAAATTAATAAGTAAAATTCAAATGAGTACTAAACAAGTGCTAAAATATTATAAATTAGGTAAGCTTATTCATTATGTTGCAGATTCTTTTACATTTCCTCATAATAAAGAATTTACAGGAAATCTAGAAGAACATTGCAGATATGAAGATGTACTTCATTTATATATGGACAAATATTTGCTAGGTGAGTACAAGGGGTTAGATAAAAATAAAAACGAAAATTTGTTAAATGAAATAAAGAGATTGCATAATAAATATGTAGGCAGTATAAGGAATTATTACGAAGATTGTTATTATATAGTAAATGTATCTATTATGGTTATGAAAGATTTGATAAAGGAATTAGAAAATGAGGAATTCATTAATATAAGCAAGGTAGCATAGGAGAGGAAAATTATGAATATAGGGATTTTTACAGATACTTATTATCCAGAAGTTAATGGTGTAGCTAATTCAACTTACCAACTTAAGAAATCATTAGAAGAGTTGGGTCATATTGTATATGTATTTACAGTTAGTAACCCCAATGTTATTGAATATGAAAAAAATGTAATAAGAATGCATAGTATACCCTTTATCTTTTTGAAAGATAGAAGAATAAGCTATTCATTAGTTAGCTTTTGGAGAAAGAAAATAGAGAAATATAATTTAGATATAATTCATACTCAAACTGAATTTTCCCTAGGCCATATGGGAAAGAGAATTGCTAGATATTTAAGAATACCAATGATACATACCTATCATACAATATACGAAGATTATACACATTATCTTAAGTTACCTATGAATAAAAGTATTAGGAATGTAGTGAAGAAACTAAGTAGACATTGTTGCGATAATGCAGAGTGTGTAATAGTTCCAACAGATAAAGTTAAAAATTTATTACATTCATATAATGTTAAGAGAGATATAATAGTTCAACCAACAGGAATAGAACTAGATAAGTTTACTAATATTGACTTCCTTCATGTTGAACAATTAAAGAAAAAATATAATATATCAGATAGTGATAATACTATGATATATGTAGGACGATTGGCAGAAGAGAAGAATCTTAAGGAGATAATTAACTTTATGCCTTATATAAAAGAAATAGACTATAATGTTAAACTTATTGTAGTAGGAAGTGGTCCGTATAGAGAAACATTAGAATCATGTATAGAAGAACTAAAATTAGAGAATAATGTTATATTTACTGGTAGTGTTCCATGGGAGAATATACAAGATTATTATGCATTAGGGAAGGTGTTTATTTCAGCTTCAACTAGTGAAACTCAAGGATTGACTTATATAGAAGCATTAGCAACTGGAAGGCCTATATTAGTTAGAAATGATAAGTGTTTAGAGGGGGTACTTCAGCAAGGGATTAATGGATATGGATATTCGGATTTGATGCAATTTATTATGTACTATAAAAAGCTATTTTTAGAAGGAGAATATAATATTATGGCACATAATGCAGTAAGTAGTATAGATGCGTATTCAAGTAAGAGATTTGCACAGAATATAGAAGAGATATATAATTTGGCATTAACATATTATAATCGTAAAGTTGTATAGGTTAAGTGTTATATATATTGAATTTTTTGAAATAATAAGATAGTGAACTGTTTATATAGATATAAGTTAAAGTTTCATTATCTTATTTTGTTATAAGAATAATTAATAATGAGGTATAATGAAAAGGAATATCTTATAAAATTAAAATATATCTTGCTAAAAGATAAAAACAGTTGTATAATTCATACTAAACAGATAGGAATTATCCCTTAACTAATAAATAAGCCTTTTTAGGGTTTATACTAGGAGGAATGAATTGATGAAAAAGAGAGTATACATGGATTACTCAGCAACAACTTATGTTAAACCTGAAGTTTTAGAAGAGATGTTACCATTCTTTACAGAGAAATTTGGTAATCCATCAGGATTCTATGAAGAATCTAGAGAAACAGCTATGGCTGTAGATGAAGCTAGAGCGAAGGTAGCGAAGGGAATAAATGCAGATAGACAAGAGATATATTTTACAGCTGGTGGTTCAGAAGCAGATAACTGGGCTATTAAGGGCATAGCTTCTGCATATAAAAATAAAGGAAACCATATTATTACAACTAAGATAGAACATCATGCAATATTACATACTTGTGAATATTTAGAGAAACAAGGATATAAGGTGACTTATTTAGATGTAGATAGTGAAGGTTTTATAGATTTAGAAGAATTAAAGAATGCAATTACTGATGAAACTATATTAGTATCAGTTATGTTTGCAAACAATGAAATAGGAACATTACAACCTATAAAAGAAATTGGAGCTATATGTAAGGAGAAGAAAGTATTATTCCATACAGATGCAGTTCAAGCTATAGGTCATGTAGATATAGATGTTAAGGACATGAACATAGATTTATTATCACTTGCAGGCCATAAAATATATGGACCTAAAGGTGTAGGAGCATTGTATATAAGAAAAGGAGTTAGAATACACAACCTAATTCATGGTGGAGGACAAGAAAGAGGAAGAAGAGCAAGTACAGAAAATACACCAGGTATTGTAGGATTAGGAAAAGCTATGGAACTTGCAACAAGCAATATACAAGAACATACAGAAAGATTAACTAAACTTAGAGATAAGTTAATAGATGGATTACTTAAGATACCATATACAAGGCTTAATGGTCCTAGAGGAGATAAAAGAGCAGCAAGCAATGTCAATGTTGGTTTTGAGTTTATTGAAGGCGAGTCTATATTATTATCATTAGATTTTGAAGGAATTAGTGCTTCATCAGGAAGTGCATGTACATCAGGTTCGTTAGATCCGTCCCATGTATTATTAGCAATAGGACTTCCACATGAGAAGGCTCATGGTTCACTTAGATTATCAATAGGTGATGGAACTACTGAAGAAGAAGTTGATTATGTATTAGAAACAGTACCACCTATTATAGAGAGATTAAGAAACATGTCACCATTATGGAAAAACCACTTAGAGGAGGAAAAATAAAATGATATACACAGAAAAGGTTATGGATCACTTCAGAAACCCTAGAAATGTAGGAGAATTAGAAGATGCAAATGGAATAGGAGAAGTAGGTAATGCTAAATGTGGAGATATAATGAGAATCTACTTAAAGGTTGAAGATAACATTATACAAGATGTTAAGTTTATGACTTTTGGATGTGGGTCAGCTATAGCTTCATCATCAATGGCTACTGAATTAATAAAAGGTCATACATTAGAAGAAGCATGGGAATTAACTAACAAAGCTGTAGCAGAAGCTCTAGATGGTCTTCCACCAGTTAAGATGCATTGTTCTGTTCTAGCAGAAGATGCAATACACAAAGCAATAAATGATTATAGAATAAAGCAAGGATTAGAGCCATGGGATCATCAAGAGCATGATCATGATGAATTACATGCAATGCATGAAGAATAAAATAAAAATTTAAATATATATTAAAAGATTGGGGAGTGGATTAATATGTCAAGAATATATAAAAGTTTATCAGAGTTAATAGGAAAAACACCATTACTAGAAGTTACTAATTATGAAAAGAAACACAATCTAGAAGCCACTATTTTGACTAAACTAGAGTATTTTAATCCAGCGGGAAGTGTAAAAGATAGAATTGCAAAAGAAATGATAGAGAATGCTGAAGCAAAGGGACAATTAAAGAAGGGGTCAGTTATAATTGAACCAACTAGTGGTAACACAGGAATAGGTATAGCTTCAGTAGGAACTGCAAAAGGATACAAAGTAATAATAGTAATGCCAGAAACTATGAGCGTAGAGAGAAGAAACTTAATAAAGGCATACGGAGCTGAAATTGTTCTAACAGAAGGAGCAAAGGGAATGAAGGGTGCTATAGCAAAAGCAGATGAATTAGCAAAAGAAACACCTAACTCATTTATACCAGGACAATTTGTTAATCCTGCAAATCCAGAAGCTCATAGAAAAACAACTGGACCTGAAATATGGGAAGATACAGATGGTAAAGTAGATATATTTGTAGCAGGAGTAGGAACAGGTGGAACTGTTACAGGAGTTGGAGAATATCTAAAATCTAAGAATCCTAATGTAAAAGTAGTGGCTGTTGAACCTAAGAGCTCACCAGTATTATCAGAAGGTAAGTCTGGTTCTCATAAGATTCAAGGAATAGGTGCAGGTTTTGTTCCAGATACTCTTAATACAGATATATATGATGAAATAATAGCTGTAGAGAATGAAGATGCATTTACAGCATCTAGAGAAGTGTCTAAGACTGAAGGTCTATTAGTTGGAATATCTTCAGGAGCAGCATTATATGCAGCAACAGAACTTGCAAAAAGACCAGAAAATAAGGGTAAAACAATAGTAGTGTTATTACCAGATACAGGAGAACGTTATTTATCAACTGAATTATTTAAATAATATAAAATCCAATGTTATTTGGTTTGATTAATATATTTTAATAATTAATATTAAAATTATATATTTCTAAGTAAGTAATATAATAGAATTAAGTATTTCTAAGATAATAAAAATAGGTAAAGATCCCTAAATGCTATAAACTCACTAAGGTTTAAACAGTATAGCATTTTTAACGGGATCTTTACTTTTTTATTGTAAGAAATACTTAATTCTATTATAAATAATTTACTTAAATCAATAATTTGATATTAATTAACTGAAAAAGTAAGTGATCAAAAATAAATAAAGTCAATAATTTTTTTTAGTTAGAAATGCTGAAAAGTTAAGATACTTACAAGTGATTCAGATAAATAATTAAAGAAATGGTAAAAAAAACCGAAAAATATAGAGCAGATGTAGAGGAGAGGTGTTTGTATGGCAATTAATAATACTAGATATATATATGAATTAATAAGAAAATCAATAAATGAATCTAAGTATAAAAATAATAAAATATTGATAATAAAGAATAATTATTCTCAATATGATATAAAATATGAGATAGAAAAGATGATTAATGAAAATACAAAATATTTATATCATGAGTATAATGATGATATAATTCAGAAGCCATATGAACCATTATTAGATTGGATAAAGGAATTGTATTATGAATATTTTTCAGAGATAAATATAAATGATTTTTTGGAAGAATGTGAGGTGTATCCATTACATATACCAATAATTAAATCATATATAGAAAATGGAGTATGTAGAAGAGATGAGAGAATTATCTTATCAGAAGTGTCTTATGAAAGAGATCAATTTATAGAGTCAATTATTAGAGTATTACATAGAGTATCTAGAAGTAAAAAAATGGTTATAGTACTAAATAAAATTCATAAGTCCAGTATAGCAATTTTAAGAGTAATAAGAAAATTAAAAGATAGTAAATTGGATTTTACTAATATAGTTACAATAATAACTTATAATGAAGTAGAAGAAGTAGCATCTTATATGAATGATGAATTTTTTACTTTTATAAAAGAAATAAATAATTTTGGAACAGTTGTTGATTGGGGAAGTAAAGAGCAAGAGAAGAACTGTGATATAGAAGAAACTATAAAACTAGAAGATATTGATTTATATGATGCAATAACAAGGATAAGTGGATTAATTCAAACATTTGCTAACAATCAAGCTATATATTATCTTCAAGGGATAAAAGATGTTATGAATAAGAGTACGTTTGAATTAGAAATGAATGAATATGTAAAGATAGAGGTTCTTAGAGCTGTGGCTTATCTAATGAATGATGAACCAGAGAGAGCACTAATAGTACTTACACCTTGCATTAGCCTATGTAAAAAAGGAATAGAAGAATTGATAGATGATGACGTATCTATGAGTGTATATTATTATGCAGTGTATTCATTGATTCAAACAGAGAAATATGATGAGGCAAATGAACATATAGAATTTATGAAAAGTATATTTATAGATAATGAAGAATATGAGTTTATGATAGAATTGTTAGAGTATATTGTGAAATTTAGAGGATGGAATAATATATTTTTAAGTGATTTTAGTTTTTATATTCCAAAAGAATTATTAGATAAGATAGAAAAGAAAAATTACTTAAATCATTTAGCACATATATATATATATGGTTATAATAATGTATCTAATAATAACAATAATAAAAGTATATATGAAAGAAATAATGAAGTAGATTATTTTGAAACAGGAATAGAAATAGCAGAACAAATAAAGAATAATAAACTTATATTAGATGCATACTATAAAAATATGACTATTGCTACATGTTTTAATCAATGTAAATTAGTAGATTATTATTATGAAGAGTGTAAAAAGGCAGTAACAGACTTAACTAATGAACAGAAAGCGTTGTTATATAACAGTGTGGGATATAATTTTATTCTTCAAGAAATGTATATTCAAGCTAATGAGTATTTTAATAATGCTTTAGAACTGTTTTATGAAGAAGAAAATATAGAGTCCATATTAGAAACTTTATATAACAAAGGAGTAAATGCATTTACAGCAGAAAGATATGATAAAGCAAGAGAAGTTCTTAGTGTAGTAGTTGATATAATGAATGATATGAATATAGCTTCAATCAAGGTATGTAATATAGCCAAAATATATGGATTATTAGCTTTGAGTAATTTCTATTTAGGAGCTGAATATAATTGCTATATATATCATGATAAGATGAAATATTGTTTAAGTCATTTGTTAGATAAAAATGATAATAAATCATTTGCATTTTGGGATGATGAATTATTCTTATATAGAATAATAAATGCAATAATGTATAGGAAAGATGGAGATTATGAATTAGCTGATATAGAGCTTAATAAAGCTGAACATCATATGATGCAATCAATAGGAAGTAAGTTCTATAGTTATCCAATATATGTTGCAGAAAGAGTTAAGTTATACAAAAAACAATGCAGGGAGGAAAAAGCCGATAGGGTTTTTGAAAAATTTATTGAATTCTGTACATCAAGAGGATATTTCTATAAACTTAACTTGCTTATGAATGAGTTAGGAGACGATAATTCTAAGAAGAGAGAAGACAAATATGAGATGACAGCTGGTAATATATCAATAGATGATATAAAACAACTATATCAAAGAAAGTCTATGAAGAATAAGTTAAACAAAGCTCAGAATAATCTTATGTATTTAAATAAGATACAAGAAATGTTTAAAGGTCTTACTGTATCATCAGAAGAATTAATAAGAGATGTTGTATGTCTTATTAAGAATCAAACTAAACTAGATAATATATTATTAGTAAATACTTCTGATATGATAGATGTAAGGATATTGTTTAATGATAATGAAGAATTAGTAGATACTGAAGTTATATACTCTATAATTGAATATATTGATAATAACACTAGAACATTTTCAGCATGTAAAAATGAGAAGAGTAGTGAAAAGTATAGTGGAATGTTTGATATTCTAGGAAGAAATAAAGTATTTGATATAGTTTGTGTACCTATATTATTAAACACTTCGTTAATTGGAATAATGATTGGATATAATAAAAATAAAAATAATTATTTATACAATAAATTAAAATTTGACAAAGATGATTTAAGTTTTGTTGAGTATATAATAAATGAACTTATGATATTATTAAAAGCTCGTAATTATTTAAATATATAATAGATTTTAATATTATATTTATTATTAGTATCAATATTATATGTTTTCATAAATAGCATAATTTCATTAAGGATTTCTAACTATAAAAAAATTAATGTATTATTGTTAGATAACTTATATTTTACAATAATTAATATCAAAATTATATGTTCTAAGTAAATAATATAATATGAATAAAATCCAATGTTATTTGGTTTGATTAATATTATGTTTATTATTAGTATCAATATTATGTGTTTTCATAAATAGCATAATTTCATTAAGCATTTCTAAATATAAAAAAATTAAGTTAGCTAAATGTTGTAAACTCACTAAAGTTCAAACAGTACAACATTTTAAACGCTAACTTAATTTTTTTATAATAAGAAATCCTAAAATTCATTATGAAGATTTATTCAAAGCAATAATATTGATACTAAAAAAGAAAATCATAATATTATCATTAACAAATAACATTGGATTTTTCATTAGCAATATTTACTTAAATCAATAATTTGATATTAATTAACTGAAAAGATAAGTGATCAAAAAATATATTCAATAATTTTTTTATAAAGTAAGAATTACTGAATACTTAAGATATTTGAAATAATCCAGATACACTAAAAATCATCATAACGCATGAATAATTAAAATAGAATTGATTTGATGGAACAAAGCTTTTTTGCTAGGGAAGAATTAGTAATGTTTATAATAAATAAAATACTGCAAGAAATTGAAGAACAGTATGAATAAAATTGAGCAAACGCTTTGTAAAATCAAAGTCATTCTATTTTAATTGGTTACTGAACTAATGCTATTATATTTTAATTATCAATAATTTGATATTAATAACTGAAAAGATAAGTAAATAAAAATAAATAGTGAAACTTAAAATTATCAAAAAATATTGAAATGTTGTTAAAAAATGAAAAAATGCAAACGTTATCTTTGAAAGTGTGATATAATTCATAGTATAATACTAATATGGAAAATGAGGTGGTATATTATTATGGTAGTAGAAGAAATAATTGAAGAAATAAGAAGTGGGCTAAAAGGTGATATAAAAGAAGATATGATATATCTTAGAAATCAAGGGGACAAGTATAGTTCTCATGAATCTTCAAGAGAAATTTTAAATGCAATAGGCCAGATGTCGCTTGAAGTAGTAGCATCAAAAGGAATGCCAGAAGAACAAGAAGAACAACTTAACATAAAGATAAATATGCTATATGATAAAGCATTAGGAGAAGTTAAGGAAGGAAAAGTTAAACAAGCAAATGCTACATTGAAAGCAGTAATAGATATGCTACCTAATAAGGAGCTTGGAGGAACTATTAATTTTAGTTTTGCAAATGTTCTAGAATTATGGTTATATGTTGCTATATTTGATCCTAAGATAAAGATAAACCAAATAAAAACTGATAATAGTTCAATATATAATTTGTATGGGTTTACAGAAGCTCAGAGTTTAAATGTTGCAGAAGCTATAAAAGCTCTTGAAGAATCTATAAGATGGAATCCTGTTAATGTATCATCTATGTTAGAATTAGCTGAGATAAATAGAAGACAAGGCAATGATGAAAAATTTGTTAATATAATGAGAAATTGCTTAAATATGTCCTTGAGTAGTGAAAACTTGGCAAGATGTTATTATGAAATAGGTGTTTATTATATAGAAAAAGAACAATATGATATAGGCATATGTTTATTACACTTAAGTAATAGCTATTGCTATAAGGAATTTATAGTAAAGGAACTAGAAGAACTTAAGGAAAGTAAAGAAATTGATATAGATGCTCCATCCGAAGGAGAAATTAAGGATATGCTGAATAAATATCAGATGCCTTTAGGACCTAGTGCGATTGTAGTAGGTGTTATAAAAGCACTTGCAGAAAATGCAAAACAAAATAATGCTACAGCAATATATGACTTTTGTAAAGATGTATTTAAAGATTTAACAAGAAAAGAATTGGAAGTGTAGAATAAGAAAATGAAAGCTTTATTAGTTATTGGAATGCAAGAAGATATAATTGAGATGTGTGAAAAGAAAAATTATTTTACTTCAGTAAGTAAACAGGAAATAATAGATAATGTGAATAAGCACATAAAACATTATGCAGAGGAAAATCAAGAGATAATATATATTAATAATCAATATCCAAATAGTTTTGCATTTAGAAAAGTGTTTGGGTATACGTTAAGAGGTACAAAAGGTGCAAAGAATATCAAAGATTTAGTTATAGCATCTAATACTATATTTGAAAAATCAATAACTAATGTATTCAAAAATGGACTTTTAGTAAAATATCTGAGAAGAGCATGCGTAACTAAGATTGAAATAGTTGGATTAGATTATAATAATTTTGTTATGGAAACAGCTAAAGAATCTATAAAGTTTGGTTTTAAACCAGTATTAATTAAAGATTCAATCGCTACAGCAGATGATAGATGTTATGCTAAAATGTATGATAAACAAGTAGCTTGTATATAGGGTAAGGGTTTGTCGCATTAGCAGTTAAAAACTGCTAGCGGCAAACCCTTTTTGTATGTCTTAAATTATTAATCAAAATTAAAAAAGTACTTTTCCCCAAAATGGGTGCACTTTAATAAGGACATATAAAAATCATATTTTTTATTAAATATTAAGCTATTTTTTGAATATGAAATAAATGTGTTCCTGTTTTTCCTGATTGAATTTTATTATGTAACTTATTTATATTATGTGCTAAGGCAAGCAAAATACTTTCAGCTAATACATTTT
>NZ_JAHLQH010000050.1 GCF_018918325.1 Clostridium sp. MSJ-8
TATCATAATAAAATCTCCATAAACATAGTAAAATTAAGGTTTTTCCTAATATAATTATACCATAATTTATTACATTTATGGAGATTATTAACTCGAAAATTATTTACTCTTTATTACTGGTTTATGCTAATCTAAATTTAGGTCACATGGCTCATTGAAAATTAGGTCACTCCAAGACCATTATGATATCCTTTATCTAACAACAGATAAAGGAGGTTGGAAAGGAGTGATCGATTTGGTCATAAAACAACGAATTATCCTTGCGCACATTGATGGAATGAGCAACAGAGCCATTGCAAATCTTCTTCATCTCAGCAAGTGTTGAACATCAAATTATTTAATGTTCAACAAGCATATCCTCTTGATACTCCAAGAATCTGTGCAGCTTTTAAAGATTTCCAATGCGCTAGGCATCAGCATTAACATTTTCATGGATTTTGATATAGAAACAGTTTCTGATGTATTATCATTACTGTTTAAACTGGATGACCAGATTGATATGAAATTTGAGGCAGATAAGGACGATGAGGGCAATTTCAAACCTGCTACTGTTAAGCTGTCCTTTAAGAACAAACTCATCAATAAAAAACTCTGTACCTATATGAAAGCTTTGGAAATTCGTGAAAATATGCTAAATGCTAAAGATGAATATTCAGAAGAAGAGTATGCTGACAGTTTGCAGCATATCAATGAAAATATCGAAGAAATCAAGCAACACCTGCTTGATGACAATATGGTTGTCAAAAAAGGCACTGACCGCCTTACTGTAAAAAATTATCCAAATTAGTAAAACCTCCTGAATTATCAAACATAAGATGATAATATCTAATTAAACAGAAAGCACCCACTTCAAAGGTGGATGCTCCGAGTTTAGGTTAATGAATGTCCTTAAGGACACCGCCTATCCTGTTGGCAGACAGGATAGGCATTTTTATTTTCGCTTGTTTCTCTTATCGAGAAAGGCAAGCAACGCTACAATCAAGCTACCAAAGGACATCAGCAATGCTAATATCCCAATGAAAATCAAAATGATCTCATAAGCCGTCATCGGCACCACGTCTACACTCCGTTTCGGTCGGTGCCAAACAGGTGCCACTGGCACCTAGCACCCCTTCCTATGTATTCCGGTTGCCCGGTATCATAAAACTCGGGAGGCTACCTCTACGCTCCGGTCGGCGCTAAACAAGCGTCCCCCGGACGCTTAACGCCCTGTCATGGGTACTTTTCTTAGATAGTATCCTAACATATATATCTATATCACGTGCACTGCAAGAACAATTGTAATTTGAATCTTATTTTATAGACTCATCCTCTATAAATATTTTAATACATCAGATAAGTTATTAATTTCCATATCAGCTTTTTCACTCTCATCCGTTATATTCCATAAACTTCCAAATCCCTGTTTTACCCATATAGTTTTCATACCCAACTGTTTTGCGGGTACAATATCATTATCAATACGGTCACCAATCATGACTGCATTCTCTGGCTTACAACTACTTCTTTCCAATGCAATTTCAAATATGCGCCTATCTGGTTTTGAAACGCCTTCTTCTGCTGATGCGATAATCAAATCAAGATATTTTCGTACTCCAAGATTTTCTAATCTCTCAGAAGTTCCTAATGATTGGTTTGCAATTACACCAATTTTATAAATTCTACTTAACTTTTTCAAACAATCTTTAGTATCTGTATACAGCCTCTCGTATTGCGATTCCCATTTAGGTAATTTCACCCCCAATTGCCTTGCTACCTCTAAATCTCCTTTTTTGTTTTCTTTATAAAACGCCATGGCATATTTATAAATTTGCTCGTAAGTTAAACCTGATAAATCCGCTATCCTTTTCATCCTGTCTTCATAAACTTTGCTTTCATCAACCAATGTCGATCCAACATCAAAAAATAGCCATTTTATTTCGTCCTTTTTGGGGCAAAATCCTCTTTTTCTTGCTTCTTCTAGCAGTTTGGGTTGAATTTCTGGGTAAGTCCAATTAATCGGTAGTTCATCCATAATTGCTATTTTTTCAATTTCACTGTGAAGCTCTTTTTCAAATGTATGTATATCTGAGAAGAATAATTTTCCAAAAGTCTCCATTCCATCGAAATTATCTGGTGCAGTCACAGAATATATACAAATTGGAGTAATATCAAAAGTTATTGCTCCTGTTTCTTCATATAGTTCTCGTTTGGCTGTTTCAAGAATATCCTCACCATCTTCTCTATGCCCCCCCGGTGCCTCCCATGTATTTCTTTCCTTGTGCTTGCAAAATACCCATTTACCATTATGTCTGGCAATAATAACTGCAAACTTCAGCATTGAATCATTAATACTATCATAAAAATTCACTTTCGTCATATAATGCTCCTTATTAGATTTCATCTATTTTCTTGCCATTATTGCTCTCACAAATAGAGCCAAACCAGAGCCATTTGATAAAACAAATGCCGGAAACCCGCATAAATACAGGCTTTCGGCATTTTAGTCCGTTATTCAAACTCAATAGTAGCTGGTGGTTTTCCAGTGCAATCATAGAATACTCTATTTACACCTTTAACTTCATTTACTATTCTACTTGTAACTTTACCTAATACTTCCCATGGAAGATCTGCTGACTCAGCAGTCATAAAGTCACTTGTTTTTACTGCTCTAAGGGCTATAGCATAGTCATAAGTTCTCTCATCACCCATAACTCCTACAGATCTCATATTAGTTAATGCAGCGAAATATTGACCTATTTCTTTATCTATACCAGCATTAGCTATTTCTTCACGATATATAGCATCTGCATCTTGAACTATTCTTACCTTTTCAGCAGTAACTTCTCCTATTATTCTAATTCCTAGACCAGGACCTGGGAATGGTTGTCTGAATACTAAATATTCAGGAATTCCTAATTCTAAGCCTGCTTTACGAACTTCGTCTTTAAATAATAGTCTTAATGGTTCTACTATTTCTTTAAAATCAACATAATCAGGAAGACCTCCTACATTATGATGTGATTTTATTACTGCAGATTTTCCTAGACCACTTTCTATAACGTCTGGATATATTGTACCTTGAACTAAGAAGTCTACAGCGCCAATCTTTTTAGCTTCTTCTTCGAATACTCTTATGAATTCTTCTCCGATTATCTTTCTCTTAGTTTCAGGATCTTCTACTCCCTTTAACTTCTCATAGAATCTATCTTGAGCATTAACTCTGATGAAGTTTAAATCATATGGACCATCTGGACCAAATACTGCTTCTACTTCATCTCCTTCATTCTTACGAAGTAAGCCGTGATCAACGAATACACATGTAAGTTGTTTACCTACAGCTTTTGATAATAATACTGCTGCTACTGATGAATCAACTCCACCTGATAGAGCACATAATACTTTACCATTACCAACTTTTTCTCTGATTTCTTTTATTGTATTCTCAACAAAAGAATCCATCTTCCAATCTCCTGCACATTTACATACATTAAATACGAAGTTAGATATCATCTTAGTTCCTTCTTGTGTATGCATAACTTCTGGGTGGAATTGAACTGCATATAAGTTCTTATCTTCACATTCCATTGCAGCTACTGGACATACTGGTGTATTACCAATTATCTTGAATCCTTCTGGAGCCTTCTCTATATAATCAGTATGACTCATCCAACATATTGTCTTATCTGATACTCCTTGGAATATCTTAGATGTTGTATCAACATTAACTTCTGTCTTACCATACTCACTAACTGGAGCAGTTTTAACTGATCCATCTAATAAATGAGCCATTAATTGAGAACCATAGCATATGCCTAATATAGGTACTCCTATATTGAATATTTCCTTAGAACATACTGGTGAATCTGCTGCATATACACTGTTAGGTCCACCTGTAAATATGATTCCCTTTGGATTTCTTTCTTTTATTTGATCTAATGAATATGTGTAAGGTACTATCTCACAATACACTCCACATTCTCTAACTCTTCTTGCTATTAATTGATTATATTGTCCACCGAAGTCAACAACTAGCACTAGTTCTTTTTTCATTAAACTTCCTCCGCAAAAAAATTATTTTTTAAGCTTAAGTCTCAATTCTAGCAGAGTTATAAACCTCTTCTCAGACTTAAGCTTATAATACTTATGGCATCTGTATGTTCTAACACTCACATACCATATATAAGAATATCACATACTCGCCATAAGATAAATAATTAAGTTAAAATTATTGATTTACACTGTAGTTTGGAGCTTCTTTAGTTATATTAATATCGTGTGGATGACTTTCTCTTAATCCAGCAGCTGTTTGAACAACAAATCTTGCTGTTTCATATAATGTATTAATATCTTTTGATCCTAAGTATCCCATACCAGATCTTATACCACCAACTAATTGGAATATTGTATCTGCTACATAACCTTTATAAGCAGTTCTTCCTTCTACTCCTTCTGGAACTAACTTCTTATTTCCTTCTTGGAAATATCTATCCTTTGATCCACAAGCCATAGCTGCTAGAGAACCCATTCCTCTATATACCTTATAACTTCTTCCTTGGTATATTTCTATTTCTCCTGGAGCTTCTTCACAACCTGCAAGTAATGAACCCATCATTGCAACTTCTGCTCCTGCTGCTAATGCTTTTACTATGTCTCCTGAGTATTTTATACCACCATCTGCTATTACTGGTACTCCATATTTTCTACCTACTTCTGCACAATCCATAACTGCTGTTAATTGAGGTACACCTACACCAGCAACAACTCTTGTTGTACATATAGATCCAGGTCCTATACCTACCTTAACGCAATCAGCTCCAGCCTTTATTAAGTCTTCTGTAGCTTCTGCTGTTGCTACGTTACCTGCGATTATTTGTAAGTCTGGATAAGCTTGTTTTATTTGCTTAACTGCATCTAAAACTCCCTTTGAATGTCCATGTGCAGTATCTAATGTTATAACATCAACATTAACATCTACTAGAGCCTTAACTCTTTCCATCATATTAGCTGTAACTCCTACAGCTGCTCCACATAATAATCTTCCTTTTGCATCTTTTGCTGCATTTGGATATGCTTTAGTTTTTTCGATATCCTTTATAGTTATTAATCCTTTTAAGTATCCTTCTGAATCTACTAAAGGTAATTTTTCTATTTTATGCTTTCTTAATAATTCTTTTGCTTCATCTAATGTAGTATTAGGTGCAGCTGTTACTAAGTTGTCCTTAGTCATTACATCTTTTATTTTCTTTGAATAATCTGTTTCAAAAGTAGTATCTCTATTTGTTAAGATTCCAACTAACTTACCTTCTACTGTTATAGGAACTCCTGAGATTCTATATTGAGCCATTAAATCTTCAGCATCTTGTAGAGTTTGTTCTGGTGATAAATATATAGGATCTGATATTACCCCATTTTCTTGTCTCTTTACTCTATCAACTTCTCTTGCTTGCTCTTCTATAGTCATGTTTTTATGTATAATACCTATACCACCTTCTCTTGCCATAGCTATAGCCATCTTTGATTCAGTAACTGTATCCATACCAGCACTTATTAATGGTATATTTAACTTGATAGTCTTTGTAAGATTAGTTTGTAGTGATACCTCTCTTGGTAATACCTCTGATTTATTTGGCATTAATAACACGTCATCGAAAGTATAAGCTTGTTTAATTATTTTTCCCATTATATGCATCTCCTTTTGAAATAATTAATTCATCAATTGTAAAATATGCAAGTAAAAATTCATTTTTCGCTGCATTTTTGAGTATAAAAAAAGCACATTAAATTACTTAAATGATATTAATATGCAAAGACTACGTATGTCTTATTTTATTGAACTCACGTATAAATAAGATTTTTATAAATTAAATTAATTATAATGTATGAAAATTTCAAAGTCAATAGAAATGCAATTTTAATTTCATTTTTTATTATTTTTTTCTTGAGAATAAAGGCTAATTTAATTAATTCCTCTACTCTCAATAATTCTCAACTAGTTAGTTTATTCTTGTGATTTCACTAACGTTATAGAATTCTCCTCTATAGAGAATTCTTGTTTCCCTCTTACAATATTATATAAATTCTCATAAGTTAAACTATCACCTACATAAGTTATATCATCCACTTCTAAATATCCTACAGATCCTATCTTAGACTTAAACGATGAAAATTCTGCATCTTCATCTATCTGTTTATCAGATGAATTAGTAGCGTTATACGAATCTACTGCTGTTACAATCTGTCTAGCTTCTTCTACTGCAGCAGTCTTCTTCGCTTCGTTCATATATCCTAATATATTAGGTGCAAGTGTAGCAGATAAAACAACTATAATAGCCATAACTATTATTAGTTCTGTTAATGTAAATCCTTTTCTCTTTTTCTTCATCTCAATCCTCCTTTCATTCCCTTGTTCTTCACTTCTTTAATTATTAGCACAATATATGTTTTTTATACATCTAGCGAAAAAAAACTACCTATAAACACTATGTTTATAGGTAGTTTCTGTTTTAATATATTTTAAATGTGTGTGGTTTATCTATTAATACATTCCTTCCATTCCACCTGGTGCTGCTGGCATTTGTGGTTCTGGTGCTGGAATATCTGCAACTGCTGCTTCAGTTGTCAAGAATGTAGCTGCTACTGATGATGCATTTTGAAGAGCTGATCTAGTAACCTTTGTTGGGTCAACTATACCTGCTTTAATCATATTCTTATATTCACCATTTAAAGCATCATATCCTACTCCAACTTCACTATTTCTTACCTTATCTATAATTACTGAACCTTCAACTCCAGCATTTGTAGCTATTTGTCTTACTGGTTCTTCTAGAGCTCTTACTATTATATTTATACCAACTTGTGTATCTGGTACATCTGAAGTTAACTTAGCAACTTCATTTATAACATTAACATAAGCTGTTCCACCACCTGGAACTATACCTTCTTCAACTGCTGCCTTTGTAGCTGCTAGAGCATCTTCTATTCTTAATTTTCTTTCTTTCAATTCAGTTTCTGTAGCTGCACCTACTTTTACTACTGCAACTCCACCTGCAAGCTTAGCTAATCTTTCTTGTAATTTTTCTTTATCAAATTCTGAAGAAGTTTCTTCTACTTGCATTCTTATTTGGTTAACTCTTGCCTTTATGCTATCTGAATTACCTTTACCATTAACTATAACAGTATGTTCCTTTGTTACCTTTACACTTTCTGATTGTCCTAGCATATCTAATGTAACTTCTTTTAAGTCTCTTCCTAATTCTTCTGAAATTACTTGACCACCTGTTAATATAGCTATATCTTGTAACATTTCTTTTCTTCTATCACCGAAACCTGGAGCTTTTACAGCTACACAAGTAAATGTTCCTCTTAACTTATTAACAACTAATGTTGCCATAGCTTCGCCTTCTATATCTTCTGCTATGATTAAAAGTTTTCTACCTGCTTGAACTATTTGCTCTAATATAGGTAATATTTCTTGAATGTTAGATATCTTCTTATCTGTTATTAATATATATGGATTATCTAGGTTAGCAACCATTTTTTCTGTATCTGTTGACATATAAGGTGAAACATATCCTCTATCGAATTGCATACCTTCAACTACATCTAATTCAGTTCCCATTGATTTAGATTCTTCTATAGTAATAACTCCTTCATTACCAACCTTCTCCATGGCATCTGCTATAAGCTTACCTATTGTAGGATCTGCTGCTGATATTGCAGCTACTCTTGCAATGTCTTCTTTTCCTTCTACTGGTTTAGATATTTTCTTGATTTCTTCTACTGCTTTTTCTACTGCTAGATTAATTCCGTTTCTTATAAGCATTGGATTAGCTCCAGCTGTTACATTCTTTAATCCTTCTCTTATTATTGCTTGAGCTAATAGTGTAGCAGTTGTTGTACCATCTCCTGCAACGTCATTAGTCTTTGTAGCAACTTCTTTTACTAATTGTGCACCCATGTTTTCATATGGATCTTCTAATTCTATTTCTCTAGCTATTGATACACCATCATTAGTTATAAGTGGTGCACCAAACTTTTTATCTAAAACTACATTTCTTCCTTTAGGTCCTAGTGTAACCTTTACTGTATCTGCTAATTTATCAACACCTACTTGCATTGATCTTCTAACGTCTTCTCCGAATTTTAACATTTTAGCCATATTAACATACCTCCTAATTATTCAACTATTGCTAATATATCTTCTTGTTTTAATATCATGTATTCTTCGCCGCCATATTTTACTTCTGTTCCAGCATATTTAGAATATAATACTTTATCTCCAACCTTAACGTCCATTTCTACTCTTTTTCCATCTACAAGAGCTCCAGGTCCTACTGCAACTACTTCAGCTTCTTGAGGTCTTTCTTTAGCTGCACCTGTTAATAATATACCACTTTTAGTAGTTTCTTCTGCTTCTAATTTCTTAATTACAACTCTTTCGCCTAATGGTTTAATATTCATATCTAGTTTCCTCCTTCAATTTTACATTCTATATGTTAAATTTATTCTTATCCCTAATTGTTAGCACTCACTCAAGTAGAGTGCTAATACAATTATTATAATATCCTTTAACTCTACTTTATTCAAATATTGCTTTTTTTATTATACCATCAAATTTTGAGTTTATCGTAGATTAGGTTTAATTTTCTTTGATTTTCTTTATTTTCCTTATTTATTCACCTTTTTATTTCTAATAATATTTTTTTTAGCTCTTATGATAGGTTACAAAGCTTATTTTTTCGAAATTATGTCATGGCACTATTTTGCCTTTTTTATTCTTTAGGTATTATACTCTAACATTATTTAAACACTATATCTAAGATACTATTCACAACTACAAACAAAATATAATTTTCTAAAAAATAAAAAAAGGATCAAATACCACCTTGTGTATTTAACCCTTTATTTAATATTAATCCTATTTTTCTAGATTAACACCTTCATAATCATTTAATGCTTCATTTGATAACACACTCTTAATTGTACCCTTAGCATTATTTCTAGTGAATGTTCCTTTAGCTTTTAATGATGGCATAATCTTTGCCGAACCATTTATACATCCACCTTCACACATCATACCTTCTATAAAGTTTCCTTGTAGTTTGCCTACCTTGGCCATTGTCATTGTTCTCTTTATTTCCGCTCCTCCAGAAACTTTTACAGGTTTAAATTCTACTTCTACTCCACTTTCTGAAATATAATTTTGAATAGCTGCTGTTAATCCACCTGAAGCTCCAAATCCTCTACCAAATATAGATGCATCATTAACTTCAACTTCTTCACATTCTGCTGGATTAATCTCAAAAGCTTCAAATAAAGCACCTAATTCTTCAAATGTTAAAACATAATCAACAGCGTCTTTTAAATTCTTCTTAACAGCCTCTGATTTCTTGGCAGTACATGGTCCTATAAATACTACTTTTGCACTTGGATCTTTTTTCTTGATATATCTACCTGTAGCAACCATAGGTGATACAGTACCTGATATTCTCTCTACTTGATCTGGGAATATCTTTTCTATATACGAATGAAAACCTGGACAACATGAATTAGTCATATACTTGTCCCCTCTCTCCATTCTTTCTACAAATTCTTTGCTTTCATGGACTGTAACTGCATCTGCTCCACAAGCTGCTTCTATCATATCTACAAATCCTAAATCTATTATAGCTTGTTTAACTTTCCCGTAAGGAACTGTTGGAGGGAATTGCCCTGCTATAGCTGGAGCAACAATTGCATATATATTCTCCTTAGCTGCTAACGCTCTTGCAACTGGAACTATTAAACTTCTATCAGATATTGCTCCAAATGGACATGCATCCATACATGCACCACAATTTACACATTTTGCTTCATCAATCATTGATCTCTTATTTTCTTGATTAATCTGTAAAGCGCTTGTTGGACATACTTTTTTACAAGGTCTCATTACTTCAGAAATTGCATCATAAGGACAAGCCTTCTTACACATACCACATTCTTTACATATCTCTTGATTAATATATGCTCTACCACTTACATAACTTATAGCTCCAAAGTTACAAGCTTCTCTACATCTATGAGCTACACAATTTCTACACGAATCAGTAACTGCAAATCTATTAATAGGACAACTATCACAAGCTGCATCTATCACATATATTATTTGTTCGTCTTCTTCTATGCTTTCTAAATTTTCATCTTCTTGTCCATTGGCTAAAAAACCAGCTGCAAGCTTAGCTCTTTCTTGAACTATTGCTCTTTCTTTATATACACAACATCTATACTTAGCAACATCCCCAGGTACAACTTTATAAGGGATCTTGTCTATAGATTCTTTAGTAACATTATCTTCTCTTGCTAATATGGCAACCTCTTTTAACACTTCATGTTTTAATTCGTCAAGTGGATTATCAAATTTAAACATTATTTACCTCCCAAATTATCCATACTTCCTACTTAAAAATAATTATCAGTAACTTTGTTAATATTATAACATACTTTTTTATAATAATATATAATTTTAACGAATTTAACGAAATATTATAACTTTTAACCTAATTACAAATACATAATATTGTTATATATTTATTTTATTTTCCCTTGCATTATAGAACAAATATTGTTGAGCATATCCTGCATATTTTCCAAACTTATCTCTTGCAAATATTCTTATCTTATTAAGTGAACCATCCTCAGCACCATAGAAATGTATCATTGCCCTCTTAACCCAAACATCTACCGGAAATGCTGATGTCTTCTTCATAGAGAAAAACATAATACAATCTGATACTTTTGCTCCTACTCCCTTAAATTCTTGAAGTGCTATATGACACTCATCATCAGGTAATGATGCTATATAATCTAATTTATCAGGATATAAATTAACCCTTGTTATGGTATCAACAAGATATTTACTTCTAAACGAAGCTCCTGTTTCTCTAAGTTCATCTTCAGTAACATCCTTCATTTGCAATGGAGTAGGAAATGCATAATAGGTTTCTCCTTTGTATATTATTTTATCTCCCCACCCTGAAGCTATCTTCTCTATAGTTCTCTTAATAGATGGTATATTATTTCTAGCAGATATGATAAAACTTAATAATATCTCAAATCGCTCTTGGTTTAAGTTTCTTATTCCATATCCATACTCTATACTATCCCTAAGAATAGGATCTTTTATTAATTCTTCCTTAATAACATCATAATCTGTATTCAGATCAAAATAGTCACACCAAATAGATTTAAATTCTTGTTCATTAGTGTTATATAAGGTTACTGTATCTCCTTCCTGCATAACTTCTAATACTTTCCTATAAGCAACTATTATATAATTAACATCAGATATTTTCTTCCATCTAAAACACTGACCACATTCTAATATTTGTTTTATGTCAAAATTCTTAACTCCTTCTATAATAACCTTATTATCACAAAATTCTACATTATTATAATCCATAATGTCTCCTCTCATTTTCTTTTGCATATTTATATTTAATATATCATACCTTGACACATTCTACATTTATTTTGTACAATTATCAACATTTTATCCATACACATTTTAATATATTTCTTAACAAAAAAGTACCTAGATCTATTTCTAGGTACCTTTAAACTGCTTAACTAATTATTCTTATTTGTTGCTTAAATATTCATGTATACCAGCTGCAGCTTTCTTACCAGCTCCCATTGCTAGGATTACTGTAGCAGCTCCTGTTACAGCATCTCCACCAGCAAATACTCCTTCTCTAGAAGTTAATCCAGTTTCTTCTGATGCTATTATACATTTTCTATTATTAATATCTAATCCCTTAGTTGTTGAATGTATTAATGGATTTGGTGATGTACCAAGTGACATTATTACAGTATCAACATCTAAAACAAATTCTGAACCTTCTACTTCAATAGGTTTTCTTCTACCTGATGCATCTGGTTCACCTAATTCCATCTTAACGCATTTCATTCCTGAAACCCATCCCTTATCATCTTGAAGAATTTCAGTTGGATTAGTTAATACATCAAATATTATTCCTTCTTCTTTTGCATGATGTACTTCTTCTGCTCTTGCTGGAAGCTCTGCTTCACCTCTTCTATAAACTATATGCACTTCTGCACCTAATCTTAAAGCTGTTCTAGCAGCATCCATTGCAACGTTTCCTCCACCAACTACAGCAACTTTTTTACCTTCTCTAATTGGTGTAGCATAATCATCCTTAAATGCTTTCATTAAGTTGTTTCTAGTTAAGAATTCATTTGCTGAGAATACTCCATTTGCACTTTCTCCTGGAATTCCCATAAATCTTGGAAGACCAGCACCAGAACCTATGAATACAGCTTGGAATCCTTCATCATCAAATAATTCATCTATTGTTATAGTTCTTCCTATAATTACATTTGTTTCTATTTTAACGCCTAATTTCTTAAGGTTTTCTACTTCACTCTTAACAACTTTTTCCTTTGGTAATCTAAATTCTGGAATACCATAAACTAAAACTCCACCAGCTTCATGTAATGCTTCAAAAACTGTAACATCATATCCAAGCTTTGCCAAGTCACCAGCACATGCAATACCTGCAGGACCACTACCTATAACAGCAACTTTCTTGCCATTCTTTGGTGCAGTTTCTGATAAGTCAACTTTGTTTTCTCTAGCCCAATCTGCTACAAATCTTTCCAACTTACCTATAGCTATTGCTTCACCTTTTATTCCTAATACACATTGTCCTTCACATTGATTTTCTTGAGGACATACTCTACCACAAACAGCTGGTAGTGCTGAAGATTTTGATATAATCTTTGCAGCTTCAGCAAAATTACCTTCTTTTACTTGTGCTATAAAATCAGGAATAGATATACTTACTGGACATTTTGATACGCATCTAGGATTTTTACAATTTAAACATCTTGAAGCTTCTGCTTTAGCTTCTTCTTCATTATATCCTAAACATACTTCTTCAAAATTAGTAGCTCTTACCTTTGGAGCTTGTTCACGTACTGGAATTCTCTTCATTCTATCCATTATTTGTCACCTCCGCAATGTCCGCATCCACCATGATGTGTGTCGCCTTCTTCTAATTTAAGCTTAGCTCTTCCTTCTTCAGTCTTATACATAGTTTGTCTTATCATTGCTTGGTTAAAATCTACTTTGTGTCCATCGAATTCAGGTCCATCAACACAAGCGAACTTCACTTCATCTCCAACAGTAACTCTACATGCACCACACATACCTGTACCGTCTACCATTATTGGATTTAAACTAACAATAGTAGGTATATTTAATTCCTTAGTAAGTAAACATACAAACTTCATCATTATCATCGGTCCAATAGCTACTACTAAATCATATTTTTTTCCTTCTTTTTCTACAAGATCTCTTAGCTTGTCTGTAACTAATCCCTTGTATCCAGATGATCCATCATCAGTTGCTAAATAATAATTTGCAGCAACTTCTTTCATTTCATCTTTTAATATTGCAATGTTTTCACTTCTTGCCCCAACAATAACATCTGCCTTTGCATCTTTTGATGCTAACCATTTTACTTGTGGATATACTGGTGCAGCACCAACTCCACCTGCTACAAATAAAATATTCTTCTTCTTTAAGTCTTCATCTGATTCATGAACTAATTCTGAAGGTTGACCTAATGGACCAACAAAATCTTCAAAATAATCTCCTTCTTGTAAATCAGCCATTAATGTTGTAGATGCTCCTACTGTTTGGAAAACAATAGTTACAGTTCCCTTTTCAGCATCATAATCACATATTGTTAAAGGAATTCTTTCTCCTTTATCGTCTGTCTTTACTATTACGAATTGACCTGGATGAGCTGACTTAGCAACTCTAGGTGCTTCTACGTCCATTAAGTAAATATTATCAGACAATATTTTCTTCTTAGTAATTTTATACACTTTGCTTCCCCCCAATTAATTGATATTAATTAATTTTAATTAACATACTTTTTATTATACAATACAATATATAATGTTGACAAATCATTTTATATCAATATCATTGTTATTATGCTAAAAAAGAACCTTTCAAAAAATAATTTTTTGAAAGGCTCAAAATTACAAGTTAATTTCTATTTAGAATAATCGTAGAATCCTTTTCCAGTCTTTCTTCCTAACCATCCAGCTCTAACATATTTTCTTAATAGTGTACAACATCTATACTTGTTATCACCTGTTTCATTGTATAATACATCCATTATAGCAACAACGATGTCTAATCCAACTAAATCTCCTAATGCTAAAGGTCCCATTGGGTGATTAGCACCTAACATCATAGCATTGTCGATATCTTGAGCAGTTGCTACACCTTCTTGAAGGATACAAGCAGCTTCATTAATCATTGGAATTAATATTCTATTAACAACAAATCCTGGAGCTTCAGCAACTTCTACTGGAGTTTTTCCGATTTGTTCTGACATAGCTTTTACAGCATCAAAAGTTTCTTGAGAAGTAGCAGCTCCTCTTATAACTTCTACTAGTTTCATAACTGGTGCTGGGTTAAAGAAGTGCATTCCTATAACCTTATCAGCTCTCTTTGTAGCTGAAGCAACTTCTGTTATTGATAATGAAGAAGTATTTGAAGCTAAGATAGTATCTGGTTTACAGATTGTATCTAATTCAGCAAATATTTCTTTCTTTATTTTCATGTTTTCTACTGCAGCTTCTACAACTAAGTCACAGTCAGCAGCTAATTGCATATCAGTAGTTCCTGATATTCTTGAAAGTATAGCGTCTTTATCTTCTTCGCTCATCTTTCCTCTTGCAACTCTTTTTTCTAATCCTTTTTGAATTCCAGAGATTCCTCTTTGTACGAATTCATCTTTGATATCTCTAACTATAACATCATTTCCAGCTTGTGCGAATGCTTGAACTATTCCAGCACCCATTGTTCCAGCTCCAAGTACGAATACTTTTGCCATTAAAAATCCCACCTTTTATTATTTTTAATTTATAAAATTATAGAAAAAATCAGGTTTCAACATAGTATACAATATTATATTGAAACACTGATTAATTAAGTCAATCTACTATTATTCAGCAGTAACCATTGCTTTAGCTTGTGCTATTAATTCAGGTACAACTTTCTTTAAGTCACCTACTATACCGTAATCAGCAACTTTCATGATTGGAGCTGTTTCATCTTTGTTAACAGCTATTATCATATCTGAATCTTGCATACCAGCTACGTGTTGAATAGCTCCTGATATACCAACAGCTATATAGATAGATGGTTTAACAGTTTTACCAGTTTGTCCAACTTGGTAAGCATTTTCTATCCATCCTTTTTCTACAGCAGCTCTTGAACCAGCTACAACTCCGCCTAAAACGTCAGCTAATTCTTGTAATAGAGCAAAGTTTTCTTTAGATCCAACTCCTCTACCACCTGCAACTATTATTTTAGCTTCTGATATATCTATGATATCTTTTTTAGTTTTTACAGTTTCAACAACTTTAGTTCTTACATCACTATCAGCTAATTGAACTGCTACTTTTTCTATATTACATTTAGATGCATCTGTATCAACTGCAGCAAATACTCCTGGTCTTACTGTAGCCATTTGTGGTCTATGAGCTGGACAAGCTATTGTTGCCATTAAGTTACCACCAAATGCTGGTCTAGTAGCTAATAAATCTCCTGATTCTACTTCAACATCGATTGATGTACAGTCAGCAGTTAAACCAGTTGATAATCTAGCAGCAACTCTTGGTCCTAAATCTCTACCAATGAAAGTAGCTCCTATAAATAATATTCCTGGTTTCTTTTCATTTGCTAAATCGCAAATAACTTTTGCATATGCATCAGTTGTATAGTGCTCTAAGTTCTTATCTTCAGCAACTAATACTTCATCTGCTCCGTGAGCAGCTAATTTATCTGCTAATCCTGCAACATTATTACCTAATAATAAAGCAGTTAATTTTACTCCTAATTTATCAGCAACTTTTCTACCTTCTCCAAGTAGTTCTAAAGATACTTTTTGTAATTCGCCTTCTCTTTGTTCAGCAAAAACCCAAACGCCTTTGTAATCTGCTATATTCATTCTTATAAACCTCCTATTATCTTAGATGTAGTGTTTCTCTTTTAATTTTCCTAAAACGTAAGCTACTGATTCTTTAGCTCCTTCTTTAACTAATTCGCCAGCACCTTTAACTTCTTTAGTCATTGATTTCTTAACCTTTGTAGGAGATCCCTTAAGACCTAATTCTTCTACTGGTACATCTATATCAGCTGCACTCATAACTTTGATTTGATCATCGCTAGTTGCGAATATTCTTGGAACGCTCATATATCTTGGTGCGTTTAATTCTTCGATTGCAGTTAATAGACATGGAGTCTTAACTTCTACTACTTGATGTCCATCTTCTAATGCTCTGTTAACAGTTAATGTATCTCCATCAACTTTTACATTTTGAACATATGTTACTTGAGGAATTCCTAAATGTTCTGCTATTTCTGGTCCAACTTGTGCAGTATCTCCATCGATAGCTTGTCTTCCTGCAAATACTAAATCATAATCTAATGTAGCTATAACTCCTGCTAAAGCTTTTGAAGTTGCTAATGTATCAGCTCCTCCTAATGCTCTATCTGTTAATAATATAGCTTCATCAGCACCCATACATAATCCTTCAGTTAAAACAGCTTTAGCCATTGGTAATCCCATTGTGATTACTGTTACTTTTCCGCCTACTTGTTCTTTTAATTGAAGTGCACCTTCTAATGCGTGCTTATCTTCTGGGTTCATTATTGATGGAACACCATCTCTTATTAGAGTACCAGTTTTAGGGTCTATTTTTACAGCTGTTGTATCTGGAACTTGTTTTACACAAACTACTATATTCATCTATAAAGTCCTCCTATCTTAAAATGCTTCCTGCGATAACCATCTTTTGAACTTCTGAAGTTCCTTCGTAGATTTCAGTTATCTTAGCATCTCTCATCATTCTTTCCATTGGATATTCTTTAGTGTATCCATATCCACCGAAGATTTGTACTGCCTTAGTTGTTACTTCCATAGCAACTTCTGCAGCAAATAACTTAGCTCTAGCAGCATCTACTGAGTATGGCTTACCAGCTTGTTTTAAACATGCAGCTTTGTATACTAAATGTTTAGCAGCTTGGATCTTAACGTCCATTTCAGCAATGTACCATTGTAATCCTTGGAATGCAGATAATGGTCTACCGAATTGTTTTCTTTCTTTCATATATTGAACACATTCATCGAATGCACCTTCAGCAATACCTAAAGCTTGAGCAGCTATACCTATTCTTCCTCCATCTAGAGTCTTCATAGCTATTGGGAATCCTTTTCCTAATTTTCCAATTAAGTTTTCCTTAGGAACTACGCAATCTTCCATTATTAATTCAGTTGTTGAAGATGCTCTAATACCCATCTTGTTTTCTAAGTTTCCTACTGAGAATCCAGGGAATGATTTTTCTACTATAAATGCAGATATTCCTCTAGTTCCTTGGCTCTTATCAGTCATAGCAAATATTATGAAAGTATCAGCAACTCCACCATTTGTTATGAATATCTTTGAACCATTTAAGATGTAGTTTTCTCCACTTTCATCTAATACTGCAGTTGTTTGTTGTCCAGCTGCATCTGTACCAGCACCTGGTTCAGTTAAACCGAAAGCACCGATTTTCTTTCCTGTAGCTAAATCTGGAAGATATTTTTCTTTTTGTGCTGGAGTACCATGTTCATTGATTACTGAAGCACATAATGATGTATGAGCTGAAAGGATAACTCCTGTAGTAGCACATACCTTTGATAATTCTTCAACTGAGATTATGTATGATAACACATCTCCGTTAGATCCGCCATATTCAGATGAGAAAGGTATTCCCATCATACCTAGCTTAGCCATTTTTTCTACTGTTTCCATTGGAAATCTTTCTGTCTCGTCGATTTCAGCAGCAAGAGGTTTAACTTCATTTACTGCGAATTCTCTAACCATTTGTTGTACTAATTGTTGTTCTCTAGTTAATTCGAAATTCATTAATTATTTCCCTCCTTAATATATTAAAAACAATTTTATTTGTTTTGGAAGTTCTTTTCTTTTCTTCTTTCTAAGAATGCTGTCATTCCTTCTGTTTGATCTTCAGTTGCAAAGCATTTACCGAAGTCTTCAGCTTCTATCATGATAGCTTCATCTATACTTACTTGCATTCCTCTATCAATTGCATCTTTACATAGTCTAACTGCTACTGGAGCATTAGCTATTATCTTTGATGCCATCTTCTTAGCTTCATCCATTAAGTCTTCTAAAGGAACTACTTTGTTAACTAATCCAATTCTATAAGCTTCATCAGCTTTTATATTTTGAGCTGTGTAGATCATTTCTTTAGCTTTTCCTAGACCAACTATTCTAGCTAATCTTTGAGTTCCACCAAATCCTGGTGTAATTCCTAAACCTACTTCTGGTTGTCCAAATACTGCTTTATCTGATGCAATTCTTATGTCACATGCCATTGAAATCTCGCATCCTCCACCTAGAGCAAATCCCGAAACAGCTGCTATAACTGGTTTGTTTAATGTTTCTATTCTTCTGAATACTTTATTACCTAAAGTACCAAATTCTTTTCCTTGTTCTTCATTTAGATCTTTCATTTCTGAAATATCTGCTCCTGCAACAAAGGATTTTTCACCAGCACCAGTTAAAATTACTGCATAAATGTTATTGTCTTTCTCTAAATCATCAACTACTGCATTTAAGTCTTTTAATGTTTCTGAATTAAGTGCATTTAATGCTTTAGGTCTGTTAATAGTGACAATAGCTAAATGACCTTCTTTTTCAAGAATTACATTCTTTAATTCCATTTAATTTCGTCCCCCTTTTCACATATAAGGTTTATTTTTTAGTAATGAATATGGTATTTGTTAATAATATAACAAAGACATATAAAAAAAATAAACTTTTACCATAATTCATTCTATATATGATTATAATGCTTTATAGCACCTTTTGCAACACAAAATGAGATTTTCTGTTAATAGAAACACTTTTTTTATTCAGTTTTATCAGTGTGTAACAAATATATTAATGTCATTAAACTTTCACTTAAATGAACATTCTCTACTTTTACATTACTTGGAACATTTAAGTCTACAGGAGCAAAATTCCATATTGCTCTTATTCCATTCTCAACCATTTTATCACATACCTTTTGAGCATTTCCTCTAGGCACACATATAATAGCTATATCTGTTTCTGTTTCTTTAATATGTTTATCCATCTCGCTAATTTTTCTTATAGGAACATCTTTTATAACTTTTCCTTCAAGTTCTTCATTAGAATCAAAGATTCCAGTTAAATTTATTCCCAATCTATCAAAGCGATAATTTGCTATAGCTTGACCTATATTTCCAGCTCCCACTATAATTGTGTTATAAGTTGTATCTATTCCAAGTATAGTACTTATCTGATAATATAAATCTCTTACATTATATCCATACCCCTGTTGTCCAAAATCCCCAAAACAATTTAAATCTTGTCTAATCTGAGATGCTGTAAAACCGATCTTCTCACCTAATTCTTTTGATGAAATTCTATCTACATCATTTTTCATCAATTCACTTAAATATCTATGATATTTAGGAAGTCTTTTAATTACAGCCATTGAGATATTTTTTTTCTTTTCCATAATGCTAGTTTCAAATCTTTAATATAGATTCGAGAACTACCTCCTTTCATAAAATCATGAAAACAATCTATTATATATATTACCACAATACTAATATATTGTTCCATTAGTTTTATCCAAAAAAGGAATAAAAATTAAAATAGTGACATACCAAAACCTCAAAACAAGTTTATGAACCTATCATAATCGTCAAGCCCTAAGGTCCTATGGTCACCTTGGCGATTTTGTTCCAAATTTGAATTTTGTGCTTTCCTATACGTTAAAAAAAAAGACTTATGCATAACTCAACCCTAACGTTATGCATAAGCCCAAAATATAATTTTAAGTCTACATAATAGACCTATTTAATGCTATCTTAATGCCTGAAAGCACTTTTGCTTTTTCATTATACTTTGACATATATTCAATGTCAATGGATAATATTTGGTTATTTTTCTAGTTATTTTTTTACCATAATAATTATTTTATATTAATTTATTAATCTCTTCTATAAGCTTTTCTTTTGATGTAACATGTATAGATTTTATTCCTAATTCCTCTGCTGCTTTTATATTTTCTAACCTATCATCAAAAAAGATACATTCCGATGGATTAAGACTATATTTATTAAGTAAATACATATATATACCTTTATCAGGCTTGGCTACATTTATTTCATAGGATACTACTTTACCATCTATTTCATCTAAAAATGTAGCTCCTCTAGTATGTTTGTTAAATAAATTTTTAGAATAATTAGATAATAAATATATCTTATATCCTTTTTTCTTTAACAAATGGACTCTATACCAAACATCAGGTCTTTGTACATGCATATATTCTCCATGAGTAATAAACCACTCAATAACTTCTGCATCTTTAGGATATTTCTTCTTATACTCATCAATAACTTCTCTATCTGTCTTTATCCCAAGATCTAATACATGCCACAACTCGTCATTAAACATAAGGTTTCCAACTCTCTCTGCTTCAGACTCTTCAAGACCATAATCACAAAGCATGTCTTTCCATCTATATTCTAACAATACATCTCCAACATCAAATATAATATTTTTTAACATATGTCCTCCTATTTTTTCTAATGTGTTAATGATATTATAATCCCTTTTCCTTTAGTTCACTAACTATCTTCACAAAAAATTCTCTAACATCAAATCCATCTATATTTTCTCTATTTAAGTCAATCATATCTCCATGAGAGATTCCCCTCTTATGTTTGTTATCTAATATCCCCATATCAATGCCATGTACTGCTGAATATGTACCAACTAGTCCATCATTATCACCATCATATTTTTTCACCACATAATATAGTATATTTAATGGAAAAGAAGCGCTACTTGCCTTCTTCATTTTAGACATTACAGATTGATATAAAACTCCTTCACAATCTTCCATTTCTTTGTCTCTCTTAATACATTCCTCATAAGTAAGTGCTTCAACAGATTTTCTAAAATCAGGATTAGTATCTCCTAATACAGTAAAGATCTTTTCATACCTTTTAGCTACAAACTCAACGAAATTATCTGAAACTTTATTCAATATTGCTGTAGCCCACTTGCATCCTTTATGTGGTGTGTTTATTGTAGTTAAAGATGCCACCTTATCTCCTAATCCTAGCTTACTTATTGCATAACGACTATCTAATCCACCCTTCGAGTGTGCAATTATATTAACTTTTTCATAATTATTTTCTTCCATTATTTTAAGTATATTTTCTTTTAATTCTTTTGCACTATCTTCTACAGAATTTGCTGACTGTTGTTTTCCATAATATATAGTTGCACCATTTTTTATAAGTTCAGCAGGAATTCTCCCCCAATAATTAACTAATTGCCAATCTCTAAAGAATACTCCATGTACTAATATTATAGGATATTTTGTTGCACATATCTCATTTTCAGCCCTTGCTTCATCAAGTAATATCTTATCATTCTCTACAATCATTTCTCTTTTTGCTTTTTTACATATTTTTTTAAGCATAATTATATTCAATAGCGGCACCCACCACAAAAATATAATTATAAATTTATCAACCACACTAACTTGTCTTGAAGATATAACAATTCTTATTGTTGCAATTACTAATAACGAAAATGCTATTGCACACATATACACCATAATCGCAACTTTAGTAATAGTACTATAATTCACGTTAAATATTTGATATATTCCTATAAATATTGATATTGTTATAGCCCATATAATTAATTCTAGGACTCTATATCCTTTATATAATATTTTAAGTTTTTTAGACTTATCGTATTTACAAGGAAATACCGCTAATAATAAATATTCAACAATTCCTACAATAACAAATATAGCAGTATGTCCATAACTCGTTATTATGGCTATTTCATTAAACAAAACTTCTATACATGCTACCAACAAAATATTCCATACAAAATACAGTAATTTCTCTCCTACATTTCTACACAGCTTTATTTTCATAAAGATTTCCCCCTGATATTTTTTACACATATAGTATATCATGGATATTGTTTGTATATACAGAAATATTTACGTCTTTCCTATACATAAACTTATAATAGTCAAGGCAACTATAAAACCTTAGATTTAAATTTTACACTTTCTTATATATAAAAAACAATGTTACTAAATATAGCTGATATATTAATTCACGCAAACTAGTAACATTGTTTTTTTACTTATCTAATTAAATTTTCACTAATACTTTATTGATAAATATATTAATACTGTTAAAATTACTATAACCAAAACAATAGTAATAGCGTCATATACTCTATGTTCATATTGATAATCACGCATCCTTATGACATATTTTTCGTCTCTTACTTCTAATTTATGTTTTATTCCTAATATACTTTCAAGAATTACTAATGTAATAATAGGGAATAAATATAATATTAAAAGTATTATAGCTCTCATATTTTGATTATCTACCATAAAAGAAAAAATAAATGAAAATACTACATCTACTCCAAGTATTGGCATAACAAATCTAAGCAATTCATACAGTCTCTCAAAACTATCATCTTTATAACTTACATTTTTATAAAAATCATCCATACTCTTTTCATCATAACAAGAATTTTTATTTAAATCCGATAATTTTTCTATAAAATCTTTTGTAAAAACAGCAATATTCTCAATATTAGATTTAATTTTTATTTCTTCTTTATCCGACTTTATATATATATACCTGTTCCCAAAAACCCTCTTAACAAACTCTACTTGATTTATATCTCTATATCTAATAGTCTTTTCAACACCAATTGATTTGTATGTTAGTTTTTCATCATCAACTAATATCCTTATATGTTTACACTTTTTAAAAATAGTTTTAAATAAAATAACACCCACAAGTGCAATACAGGCTAAAAATAAAACACCAATTATCCAATAATTTTCATTAAACTCTACTCTATCTGAATGTTTTAATGTCAAATTACTTATTGCACCAAATATCAAAAATGCTGAAGTAATATAAGCAAAACAATAACCTAATGTCATTATTGGTTTTCTTAAATGTTTTCTACAGGTATATTCTTTAGCTTGCACGTCTTTTGCCCCCTTTTAGTATCTACTTACATATTATGCATAATAATTATATATCTATTTATACATCCTCACAACATTTTTTTACAAATGTTGTAATATTCATATTTCATTATATACATAAAATATGAATATCCTTTTACTTCACTATTAATAATCAAAAAATTTAATAATTATAGAAACAACTTCCTCCTATAAACTCCCTCAATATAGAATTTTCTAATACCTCTTCCATTTTTATTTCTTTAAAAAAATTCAGAAATGATATAAGTCTTATTGCTTCGTCATAAACAGAACTATCCTTTGATATCTTTTCTAATTGTTTTACTGCATAAGGCTTAAGCACACTTAATTCATATACTAATGTAGAGTTAAACATAACATCTGCTTCTTCTTGGAATACAAATATATTCCTCTTTTCACCTCTTTTTATAGATGGCCACATCTTCAATGTATCTTCTGCACCATATCCTCTAGACAAATAATCTCTCACTATTCTTCTGATTTTTCTAACATCTGTAGTTGCAATTCTATTATGATTATCTAGATTTAGTTGAGTTAATGCTGATATATATATTTTATATTTATTTTCCTTAGGTATCTCTGATGTTAATATTGGATTAAGTCCATGTATTCCTTCTATTACAACTACTCCATTTTGAGGCAATTTAACTTTATGACCTACCATTTCCCTTTTGCCTGTCTTAAAATTAAAAGATGGTATTTCCACTTCTTCACCTTTTAATAATTGCTTCAAATCATAATTAAATGTTTCTAGGTCAATGGCATCTATACTTTCAAAATCATAATTACCATTTTCATCTCTTGGTGTCTTGTCTCTCTCTAAGAAATAATCATCTAATGAAATTCTTATAGGTATTAACCCATTAACTCTAAGTTGAATTCCAAGTCTATTTGCAAATGTAGTTTTTCCAGATGAAGAAGGTCCTGCTATTAATATAACCTTTGCTTGTTCCTTACTTACAATATCATCAGCTATATAAGCTATCTTTTTTTCATGCAAAGCTTCTGATATAAGTATTATCTCCTTCTGTTTATTGTTTATGATTTTTTTATTTAAACTTGCAACTTCTCCAATACCAAGTATATTAAGCCATTCCTCTGTTTCATAAAATATGTTAGCTAAACTTCTCTGTTCTTTAAACTCTGGAAGTACATGAATATCTTGTTCTGTAGGATTTCTTAGTACAAATCCATGTGCATATCTTATCAAATCAAATGCTTTTATTATTCCTGTTGAATATGCCATATTTCCATAGAAATAATCATATCTTCCTTCTAATTCATATAACTTTACTATATCTAAATCAACTTGATCAAGCAATTCCACCTTATCTTGCATATTATAATTTTTAAATATTTCTATTGCTTCTTCTTTCTTCTTAACAACCTTCTTTATAGGCAAGTCCTTATCTATTATTTCTTGCATTTTCTTTTTAATTTTTGCTATTTCAGCATCATTAATAAAATTATCTTTAATAATTTCACCAAATGTACCTTTCGATATAGAATGTTCTATCTTTATCTTAGCATCAGGAAAAATCTCTAAAGCTGCTGTTATAAATATAAATTGAAGTGTTCTAGAATACACTTTCCATCCTAATTCTGATTCTGCATATATTCTAGTTATTTCTCCTTCTTCTAAAATTTTATCACTTAATTCATAAGTATCTCCATTAAATTTACACAATATAACTTCATCATCATGTCTTATATTATCTAAAACTTCTTTAAATGAAGTACCTTTTTCCACTAGAATCTCTGTATTATCAACAAATATCTTTAATTTGTTCATATTAACTTCTCCATTCTTGTCAGTCTATTTTTATCTACTATCTAATATTATATACAATATCTACTCTATATGATAAAGCTCAATTTAATAATTAATGAATATTTAACATATTAACAGGAAATCCTATTAATAAGAGGTGATTTTTTTGTTAATTGTTTTTATTAGGACCGCTATACTTTATTTAGTGGTTGTATTTGTAATGAGACTTATGGGCAAGAGACAGATAGGCGAACTAGAACCTTATGAACTTGTTATAACTATGATGATATCAGACTTAGCGTCACTACCTATGCAGGATACTAGATTTCCACTATTATTAGGTATTGTTCCTATTGTAACATTGCTTATGCTTAAGCTCTTCCTTACCAAGATTCAACTTAAGTTTCATTGCTTGCGCAGAATAATAGATGGAGAACCAACTATACTTATACATAACGGAAAACTAAACTATGCCGCATTGAAGAATCAACAGATCAATATAGATGAGTTATTTGAAGAGCTTAGATTATTAGATTATTTTGACATTGATAATATTGAATATGCCATACTAGAAACTAATGGCAAGATCTCTGTATTACCACGTGATAATTCTAATGCTCATGTTAAACTTCCTAGAATAATCATTTCAGATGGTGTAGTTATTACAAGAGAACTAGATTATATGAATAAAGATACTAAATGGCTTAATACCTTATTACATAATCACAACATATCCTCTCCTAGTGATGTTATGATTGGATTATTTAACACTAAGGGCGAATTTAAATATCAATTATTCACAAATGATAAATAGAATCTAGCATTCCTTCACTATATTATAAGAAAGTAGGCTATAATATGAAAACAACTATAACATCTTGTTCATTATTCTTAATTTTATTAAGTTTCATCATATATTCTGATTGTAGATTCAATAATTTATGCAATAATATTGATAAACAATGTAATGAAATAATAGAATACATTAAAGATGACAACTACACAGAAGCATATACACAAACCACAGAAGTAATTAATCAACTAGATAATTCTGACCTTATTGCGTCAGTATATATAAACCATAATGACTATGATATTATTAATATAGAGGCTCTTAGACTCTCAACTTATTTAACCTCTGAAGATAAGTCTAATTCATTAACAGCTGCTTATCTACTAAAAAAATATACAAAAGATATAAACGACCTAAACAGCGTACATATCAAAAACATATTTTAGAAATATTTATATAATAATATAGGTTGTAATGCTACTATTCTAACATTACAACCTATTATTATTAATCACACTTGCACTTAAAGGTATCACAACAAGTATCTCTATTATCACTAGCACAATCTCCACATATGTGTATACTGCTAGCATGACAATGACAATTATCATTGTAAGTACAATTCTCAGCATTGCATCCTATCTCTGATTCTAGTGATGGTTCAGAATTAGAATTAATAAAAGCTCCTTCTGTTTGTTCTATAAAGCTATTACAGCAAGTTCCTGTACTTCTAATAGCTTCTTCTCCACCTACTTGAATATTATCTAAGAAACATAAATTCTTCTTGTTATATGCACAATTATCCACACCACAATTCAATTGTGTCATAATAAAACACCTCCAAAATAATTAAAACTTACATTTTTTATTATTCCCCTAACTGAACTTTTTATTCATTTCAAATTTATATAATTAATAATTAGCAACATTTATTGTATATAAAAAAAATAACATTTTTATAATCTCAAATTCATTTATAAATTAAATACTTACCTGTTGTTAAGCCACTTATTGCCAAAATAAAATCACATAATTTTTTTACACAGATTTTTATTCATAGTGTTGCATAATTATTCACTTGGTTGTATAATTGTATTCAGTTAGAAATTTAAGGTAGTGACGAGAGGAGCTTATTGTTATGGAAAAAATTAATAAAGTTGTTTTAGCATACTCAGGAGGATTAGATACTTCAGTTATAATCCCTTGGTTAAAAGAAAATTATGGATGTGAAGTTATTGCAGTTGCTGGTAACGTTGGACAAAAATCAGAACTTGCAGGTCTTGAAGAAAGAGCTTTAAAATCTGGTGCTTCTAAAATATATATAGAAGATTTAACTGAAGAATTCGTTAATGATTATATATTCCCAACACTAAAAGCAGATGCAGTATATGAAGGAAAATATTTATTAGGAACTTCATTTGCTAGACCAATTATTGCTAAGAGAATGGTAGAAATAGCAAGAAAAGAAGGAGCTAATGCTATATGTCATGGTTGTACTGGAAAAGGAAATGACCAAGTAAGATTTGAATTAGCTATAAAAGCATTTGCACCTGAAATGAAAATAATAGCACCATGGAGAGAATGGGAAATTAAATCTAGAGAAGAAGAAATCAAATATGCTTTAGATAGAAAAGTTCCAATAAAAATTAGCTATGAAACAAACTATAGTAAAGATATGAATTTATGGCATTTAAGTCATGAAGGTTTAGATCTTGAAGACCCAGCTAATGAACCAGATTATGCAAAGATATTAGAATTATCTAAAACATTAGAAGCTGCTCCAGACAAAGCTACTTACATCACTCTATCATTTGATAAAGGAATTCCAGTAGCATTAAATGGTGTTAAAATGGACGGAGTTAAATTAATCGAAGAATTAAATAAAATAGGTGGAGAAAATGCTATAGGTATTATAGATATGGTAGAAAACAGACTTGTTGGTATGAAGTCAAGAGGTGTGTATGAAACTCCAGGTGGAACAATTCTTTACTATGCACATAGATCATTAGAAGAATTATGTTTAGACAAAGAAACTTTCCACTACAAACAACAAGTTGCATTAAAATTTGCTGATATAGTATACAACGGTTTATGGTATTCTCCATTAAGAGAAGCATTATCAGCATTTGTTGATGAAACTCAAAAGACTGTAACTGGTGATGTTAAACTTAAATTATACAAAGGAAACATGGTTAACGCAGGTACTACTTCTCCATATTCATTATATAGTGAAGAATATGCTACATTTGGTGAAGATGCTGTTTATGACCAAAAGGATGCTGCTGGTTTCATAAACTTATTTGGTCTTCCAACAGTTGTACAAGCAAAAATGAAAGCAGCAAAAGGTGATAAATAATATGAAATTATGGGGCGGACGTTTTAAAAAAGGAACAAACGAATTAGTTAATGACTTCAATTCTTCTATAAATGTTGATTCAAGAATGTTCATAGAAGATATTGAAGGAAGCCTAGCTCATGTAAAAATGTTAGGTAAACAAAATATAATTCCTGCTGATGCAGCAAAAAAAATAGAAGATGGTTTAAATGAAATATTAACTCGTATGGAAAATGGAGTTATAGATATTGATCCTACTTCTGAAGATATTCATAGTTTTACTGAAGGAACTCTTACTTATTATATTGGTGAATGTGGTAAGATGCTTCATACAGGAAGAAGTAGAAATGACCAAGTAACTTTAGATTTAAGACTATACTTAAAGAAGGCAAACAAGGATATGCAAAAAAATATCCTTGCCCTTCAAGAAGTTTTACTTGCTAAGGCAAAAGAAAATGTTGATACAATAATGCCTGGTTATACTCATATGCAAAAAGCTCAACCTATCACTCTAGCTCATCATTTATTAGCATATGCTGAAATGTTTAAAAGAGATATAGGAAGATTACAAGATGCATATAAGAGAACTGATGAAATGCCTTTAGGTTCAGGAGCACTTGCTACTTCTACATATCCTATAGATAGAGAATTTGTAGCAAAAGAATTAGGTTTCTCAAAAGTTACTATGAATAGCTTAGATTCAGTATCTGATAGAGATTATGTAATAGAAACTCTATCTGCTCTATCTATGATTATGATGCACTTATCAAGATTCTCAGAAGAAATAATTCTATGGTGTACAAATGAATTCCAATTCATAGAATTAGATGATGAATATAGTACAGGTAGCTCAATTATGCCACAAAAGAAAAATCCAGATGTTGCTGAATTAATAAGAGGTAAGACTGGTCGTGTATATGGAGATCTTATGACATTACTTACTGTAATGAAAGGAATTCCACTTGCATATAACAAAGATATGCAAGAAGATAAAGAAGCATTATTTGATGCTCTAGATACTGTTGAATTAGCAACTAAGACATTTACAGGAATGATAAACACAATGAGAGTAAATGTTAGCAATATGAGAAAGGGAGCTGCTGGTGGATTCACTAATGCAACTGACCTTGCAGATTATCTTGTTAAAAAAGGAATGCCATTTAGAACAGCTCATGGTGTTGTAGGCGAAGCTGTCCTATATTGTATAAAAGAAAATAAAGCACTAGAAGATTTAACTATTGAAGAATTAAAGAACTTCTCAGATATTATAGAAGAAGATGTATTTAAGGCTATTGATCTAGTAACATGCGTAGAAGAACGTAAAGTTTTAGGTGGTCCTTCATCTGATTCCATAAAGATTCAAATAGATGCTCTAGATAAGTTTATAACAGAAACTAAAGGTAATCTATAAAATATTTAAATCTATATAAAGTGCTACTCTAGTACAAGCCAAAGGTGATAATTCATTTTTTGAATATTATCTTTGGCTTCAATGAAAAAAAGAGTAAACTTTCTTTCAGCAAATTGTTGTTTAAATAAGGAGGTAAATATATGAACTACAAAGTTATAGACGGAAACGTTGCTTCTGCTAAAGGCTTCTTAGCATCTGGTATGAATTGTGGTGTTAAAGAAGGCTCTACTAAAAAAGATGTAGCGTTAATATATTCAGAAGTTCCTTGCGTTGGAGCTGGTATGTATACAAATAATAAAGTAAAATGTGCTCCTATATATGTTACAAAGGAACATTTACAAAATAGTAAGGCTCAGGCAATCATAGTTAATAGCGGAAATGCTAATTGTTGTACAGGACAACAAGGTATAGATGCTGCAAAAGATATAGCTAAATGTGTAGCAGAAAACTTAAAATTAGATGTTAATGATGTACTAATTGCATCTACTGGCGTTATAGGAGTTCCTCTAGATGCTGAAATCATAAAAAAAGGTGTCCCTACACTAAAGGAAAAATTATCTAAAGTAGGTTCTGATGCTGCAGAAGCTATTATGACTACTGATACTGTAAAAAAAGAATGTGCAGTCACATTAACTTTAGATGGTAAAACAGTAACTATAGGAGCTATTGCAAAAGGTTCTGGAATGATCGAACCAAATATGGGGACAATGCTTTCATTTATTTCAACAGATGCTAGTATAAGTGCTGATATGCTTAAAGAAGCTCTAAAGGAAGTTGTTAATGTAAGCTACAATAGAATAAGTGTAGATGGAGACACTAGTACTAATGATACAGTATTAATATTAGCTAATGGTCTTGCTGAAAACACTACAATTTCAGAAAAAAATAATGACTACAATTCTTTTGTTGAAGCATTAAAATATGTAACTATTACTATATCTAAGATGCTTGCAAAAGATGGTGAAGGTGCTACAAAATTAATTGAATGTACAGTAAACGGATGTAGAAATGACCAAGAAGGTGTTGTACTTGCTAAAAGTGTTATAACATCAAGCTTAGTAAAAACAGCAATGTTCGGTGCAGATGCTAACTGGGGACGTATATTATGTGCTTTAGGATATTCTGGTATTGATTTTGATCAAGAAGCTGTTGATGTTTACTTTGAGAACGAAGAAGGATCTATTATTGTATGTAAAAATGGTGCTTCTGTAGATTTTGATGAAGACTTTGCGAAAAAAATATTATTAAAATCAGAAATAACAATAAGAATAGAAATGAATTCAGGAAATTGTTCTGTAACAGCTTGGGGCTGCGACTTAACATATGATTATGTAAAGATAAACGGAGATTATAGAAGTTAATTTTTTAGGGGGAAAGTAAAATGAATCTTACCGATCGTGCTAATATACTCGTTCAATCATTACCATATATACAAAAGTATAACGGTAAAATAATAGTTGTAAAATATGGTGGAAACGCAATGATAAGCGAGGAACTTAGAGAAACTGTTATAAACGATATAGTTTTAATGAAATGTGTAGGTTTTAAACCAGTAGTTGTACATGGAGGTGGTCCTTATATCTCTTCTTTCTTAAAAAGATTAGGTGAGGAAAGCAAATTCATAAATGGTTTAAGATACACTGATGAGAAAACAATAGAAACTGTCCAAATGGTTCTTGGTGGAAAAGTTAATAAAGACCTAGTTGCTCTTATAGAAAAAGCTGGTGGAAAATCTATTGGTTTATGCGGAATGGATGGATCACTATTAAAAGCAAAAAAATTACAAGGTCCTGTTGACTTAGGATATGTTGGTGAAGTTACTGAAGTAAATACTGATGTAATAAATATGGCATTAAATTCAGACTATATCCCAGTTATCGGTAGTGTTGCTCTAGGGGAAGATGATAATAATCTATACAATATAAACGCAGATACATGTGCTGCCAAGATTGCTTCTGCCCTAAAAGCTGAAAAATTAATTCTTCTTACTGATGTTTCAGGTGTTATGAGAGATCCTAACGATCCTGATTCACTTATTTCAGTATTAAGATTACATCAAGTACCAAAACTAACTTATGAAGGCGTAATAAAAGGTGGTATGATTCCAAAGATTGATTGTTGTGTTGAATCTATACGTATGGGTGTTGAAAGAGCTCATATAATAGATGGACGTGTCCCACATTCATTACTACTTGAATTATTCTCAAATGAAGGTATAGGTACAATGATATATTAGGAGGTAAATATAATGGAAAATTCTCTTATGAATACTTATGCTCCACTTGCACCAATTATAGAAAAAGGTGAAGGAACATATTTATTCGATACAGAAGGAAATAAATATTTAGATTTAACTAGTGGAATAGGAGTTAATTGTTTAGGTTATAATAATAAAAAATGGACTGATGCAGTTGAGAAGCAAATACATAAAGTTCAACACTGCTCTAACATATTTCTTAATCCAACTACTGTAGAATTATCTAACAAGATAACTAAACTATCTAACATGTCTAAGGTATTCTTTGCGAACTCAGGTGCTGAAGCTAACGAAGGTGCTATTAAACTAGCTAGAAAATATAGTTTTGACAAATACGGCAAAGGAAGAAGCACTATAATAACTCTTAAGGAATCTTTCCATGGTAGAACTATTACTACTCTTAAGGCAACAGGTCAACCAGAGAAGTTCCACAACTACTTCTTCCCTTTTACTGAAGGTTTTAAGTATGTTGAAGCTAACAATGTTCAAGATCTTAAGGACAATATAACAGATGATGTATGTGCTATTATGATGGAAGCAATTCAAGGAGAAAGTGGAGTTACTCCATTATCAGATGATTTTGTAAATGCTGCTTATTCTATAGCAAAAGAAAAAGATATATTACTTATATTTGATGAAGTACAATGTGGTTTAGCTAGAAGTGGTAAACTATATGGATATAATTATTATGATGTAGAAGCTGATATAATCTCTCTTGCGAAGGGATTAGCAGGTGGTTTACCAATAGGTGCTGTATTATGTAATGAAAAATTATCTAATACATTTAAGCCTGGAGATCATGGCTCTACATTTGGGGGTAATCCTGTTTCTTGTGCTGCTGCTATTGCAGTTCTAGATACTATCGGAAACGAGAACTTCTATAAGAGCGTTGAAGAAAAAGGTAACCTTATCAAGAAACTTATAACAGATGCAAACTTAGATCAAGTTGTTGAAGTTCGTGGTCGTGGATTAATGATAGGTATCCAAGTAAAATGTAACCCTTCAGATATTCAGAAAAAATCCGTAGAAAAAGGTGTTTTAGTATTAACTGCCGGAAAAGATGTAATTAGACTATTACCACCTCTTACAATTTCTGAAGAAGAAATTAAATTCGGTATAGAAACACTTATTGAATTATTGAAGTAATCAGGAGGTTTTCATGAAACGAGATTTATTAAAGATGGATGATCTCTCAAAGGAAGAGATTTCAGAGATTCTTAATCTAGCAGACCAACTAAAATACGAACTAAAACACGGAATTTCTCATGAGATACTAAAAGGCAAAACATTAGGAATGATATTTGAGAAAAGATCCACTAGAACTAGGGTATCATTTGAAACAGGTATGTATCAATTAGGTGGTAATGCACCTTTCTTAAGTATACATGATCTTCAAATAGGTCGTGGAGAACCTATTGAAGATACTTCTAGAGTTCTATCTAGATTCGTTCAAGGAATTATGATAAGAACTTATTCACAAGAAGAAGTTGAAAAATTAGCAAAATATGCTACAGTTCCAGTTATTAATGGCTTGACAGACATGGAACATCCTTGCCAAGTTCTAGCTGATTTAATGACTATAAGAGAATACAAAAACATAATTGAAGGATTAAAGGTAGCTTATGTAGGTGATGGTAATAACATGGCCCACTCTCTTATAATTGGATGCTTAAAAGTAGGAATGAATTTATCTATAGCATGTCCAAAGGCATACCTACCTAAAGAAGAATATATAACTAGAGGAAAAGAGCTTGCAGCTATTGAGAATACAACTTTTGCTATATGTGATTCTCCTATAGATGCTGTAAAAGACGCTGATGTTGTAATTACAGATGCTTGGATTAGTATGGGACATGAAGATGAAGCAGATAATAAAATAAAAGCCTTTGAAGGATATCAAGTTAATGAGAAATTATTATCTTATGCAAAATCTAACGCAATGGTACTTCATTGTCTTCCAGCTCATAGAGGCCAAGAAATATCTGCAGAAGTTCTAGAAGAACATGCTGATGAGATATTTGACGAATCAGAAAATAGATTACATGCTCAAAAAGCAGTACTTGTAAAACTTATGAAAAACAATTAAGTTTTTTTAATTAGTTCTTTGCAATTTAAGAAATAAAAGTTATAATAGTAGTGGAACTTATATTATCCCTTGTGGACTATATATGTCCCACTATAAAACTTTTATACTTTTGTATAAACTCAGATACATTTTGTATCTAAATATATTATAAATTGGAGGTTTAGTTTATGTTAGTTTCAGCTAAAGAAATGTTAAACAAAGCTAGAGAAGGAAAATACGCTGTAGGTCAATTTAACATCAACAACTTAGAATGGACAAAAGCTATTTTATTAACAGCACAAGAAAATAATTCACCAGTTATCTTAGGAGTATCTGAAGGAGCTGGAAAGTACATGGGTGGATACCATGCTGTAGTTGGTATGGTTAAAGGATTAATGCAAGACTTAAACATCACTGTACCAGTTGCTCTACACTTAGATCACGGCTCATATGAAGGAGCTTACAAATGTATCGAAGCTGGATTCTCTTCAGTAATGTTCGATGGTTCTCACTATCCAATAAACGAAAACATCGAAAAGAGTACTAAGATTATCGCTGATGCATCTGCAAAGGGAATCTCTGTAGAATGTGAAGTTGGATCAATCGGTGGAGAAGAAGATGGAGTTATCGGTGCTGGAGAAGTTGCTGATCCTAAAGAATGTAAATTAATAGCTGATTTAGGAGTAACTATGCTTGCTGCTGGAATCGGAAATATCCACGGAAAATATCCTGCAAACTGGAAGGGATTAGACTTCGAAGCTCTTGAAAACATCAAGAAAGAAGTTGGAGATATGCCATTAGTTCTTCACGGTGGTACTGGTATCCCTGCAGATATGATCAAGAAAGCAATATCATTAGGAGTTGCTAAGATCAACGTTAACACTGAATGTCAATTAGCTTTCGCTGCTGCTACAAGAAAATATATAGAAGCTGGTAAGGACTTAGAAGGAAAAGGATTCGACCCTAGAAAACTTCTTGCTCCTGGTTTCGAAGCTATAAAAGAAACAGTTAAAGAAAAAATGGAATTATTCGGTTCAATTAACAGAGCTTAATTTCCGCAAACTTAAGAGGACTTGTTAACATAACAAGTCCTCTTTTTTTACTTTATAGAAAATAATATTGTTTATTGTAGAGAAATATCTCCAGAATAAGAAAGTACTACTTTTAATAATCTTATTAATTCTTTAGTATCATCTTGACCTAAAATCTTAAATAATCCTTGATATTCATTTCTTATATATTTTCTTTTCTCTTCTGCTTCTATTCGTCCATTATCAGTAATAGATACAATAACCCTTCTTAAATCATTCTCATCTCTAAAACGTCTTATCATACCTTTAGCCTCTAAGCTCTTAAGTATATCAGTCATTCTTCCAGGAACTACATGTAATTGTTCTGTTAATGCTCCTGCACTTTCATTATTCTTAACATATGCAAGATATCTAAGAACTCCATACTCTCCCCTTATACTATCTTGAACTGTTCTGTTTATCTTTCTATTTAAAAGCTCTGCTAATAAATTATATAATTCTTCTCCTAAGTTTTCCTCTGTCATAACTTCCTCCATAAATATATTAATTAATTTTATTTATAACTGAAGGTACTAACATCTTTGAACATTTCTCTTCTATATAGTTCTTCAATGCTTCTATATCTATATCATGAATAAGCTTTATATCAGCTATTAAGCTCATTTCATTAATATTCTTATCATAACATAAATAACTATCTGCATATTCGATACCATTATATTCTAGTAATGTATCATTTAAACTCTTCAAATCATAATATTTACGTCCATGAATTCCATCTGTTAATACAACTTTACCACTATTTTCTAAAAAGTCAACTGATCCATCCTTTAATATTCTTGCAATCTTATTAGTTCTATATAGCGTACCAATTCCATACGGATTCTGAATCTCTTCATCATAATAAAATGGTTTATAATCCATTATAAATAATCTACCATAAGCACCATATGGTTTCTTATTGTATTCATCATCTAAAACATATACCTTTATAGGTAAATCTTCATCTAAATTGTTATCTACTAGATTATCTCCTAACTCCCTATTTAAAATTGAAACAGTTGTATAGAAATGTTTAGGAAATACTTCTTGAGGTAAATAATTCTTTAATCTCCTTACAGATCTCTCTTGCATAATTCCAATTAATATATTTTCATAACATTGTAAAAATATCTCTAACTGCTCTCTATCAAACCTATTTTCATAATATCTCAATTCTGTATAATATCCTTTATCATCATACATAACCTGCATATGAAATGGTAGAGAATCTAACTGTAGTTTAATTTTTTCTACTTCTGCATCACCTATTTTATTGATGTTTAATATATCTCCTTGGAATTGAAAGAACATTTCTCCTTCACGTGGTGCTGCTACAAAACATTGCATAGTGTTCATTATTTGCTTACTTGTTTTCTTTAGTAATTCTATTACTCTCTCATGAGGTACTTGTGTATAACGACAATAATAAGTAAGGAATAATGGTCCTGCAAGTCTAGTCCATCTACTATCAGTTCTTCCACTATGAATACTGTTGCTAAACACATCCTTTTCATCACTAAATAAACTTATACAATAATTAAAAGCTGTAAGGAATATTACATTCTCAGATATTCCATTCTTCTTACAGAAATTAATTACCTCTTCTCTTACAATATTATTAAATCTTTTATTAATTACAGAATTTATTTCTTTTAAATACTCTCCATTGTTTTTCTTATTTAGGATACTTCTATTTAACTTTATACCCTTTAGTAAATTATCAAAGTACTCTAGATTCTTAGGTCTAATACCCATCTTTTCTCTATTCTGCTCTTCTAATATATATTCATAGAAGGTATAGCTTTCCTTTTCTACAGCCTCACCACAATATATCTTATTAACATCTTCTAATAAGATATTCATAGTTATACCATCTCCCATAATATGAGCAACATCAAAAAATAAATACTTAGCTTCTTCTGTTTTAAACAAATATATATGAAATAAATTATCATCTTCTGTATATGCATAAGGAACTAATATCTCTTTTAATCTATCTTTCCATTCAGCTTCTGTTAAATTAATTATAGGAATATCTATAACCCTAGAATCATCTCTATATACACTATATCCTTTTTCACCTAACTTGATTATAGCCTTTAATCCTGGATGAATATCTATGGTCTTCTCTATAGATCTTTTTAATCTCTTCAAGTCAACACTATTACTTAATTTAAAGGTAAAAGGAAGGTTGCCAGTAGTATTTCCTTTTATTATATAGGCAAAGTATTTTTGCATACCAGTAAGAGGATATACTTCTCTTTTACTCAAATCTAAATCATATTTTTCTCTTTGACTATTTAAATAATTTTCTATCTTTAATATAGTATTATTTTCTAGTAAATCATTGAAGGTTATAACTTTATTAAGTTTATTATGAATTTCTTCTATTAATAATACACTGCCTAATGAGTCCAATCCAAAATCATATATATTCTCATCTATTCCAAATAATTTATTACCAACTAGCCCTCTTATTATGTCATATAACTTTTGTTGTAATTCTGTTTCAGGCTTACGAATGCTTTGTAATTTCTTTTTATCTGATATCTTTTTATCAAAAAATTTCTGACGAATTATTTTCTTAGATGAAGTTTTTTCAAATGGCTCTGTTCTAATAGTGAATTGTGATATCTTTTGATATGAAGGTAATTCCTTATTATGTTTATTGATTATTTGCCTTAATTCATCCTCTATATCATCAACATTAGATACTGATGCATATTTATAATTAGGATATATTTCTGCTGCAATAACATCTTCAGCTCCATATACTAAGATTTCTGATATAAGTAATTCTCCATCAAATATATTCTCAATAGCTTCTGGAGAAACATTCTCTCCATTACTAAGAATAATCAAATTCTTCTTACGTCCTGTCAAATGCAAGAAATTTTCCTCATCAACAAATCCTAAATCCCCAGTTCTCAAATATCCATCTTCTGTTATAACCTCTGCTGTTTTATCAGGCTCTTTATAATACCCCATCATTACAGATGGACTTTTAACTTGAATTTCTCCATCAACTACTCTAACACTACACCTATCTACTATTCTCCCAACTGATGAAAGCTTATCTAATCTACTATAATCAGGTACTGAAATCTTAGGAGAACACTCTGACATTCCATATCCCTGACCTATAACTATTCCTAAATCTGCATAATTCCTTGCTAGTTCTTCTGATAGATATCCACCACCACTTATTATTTTGTGCAAATTAGCTCCCAGAACCTCTTCTTTAGCTTCTTCTTTTGTCATAAAGGGATTTTGTTCTAATGTAATTGCTATCTTATTGTATAAAACCTTTGCCATCATAGGAACTACTCGAATTGCTGTTGGTGCAAATAGCTTGATAGAATATAGCATCTTAGATAATTCATTATTTATGCACAATATATTTCCATATCTTACAACCATAAGAACATCGCCATTTATACAGAAAATATGATGAATAGGTAATACATTAAGAAATACTTGAGTTCCTGGCTTCTCTTTTTCATTACTACAAAAAGCATTATCTATAAGATTCCTATGAGATAACATAACTCCTTTTCCTCTTCCTGTAGTTCCTGAAGTAAATATGATTATTGCACATTCTTCTTCCTGAACATCTGATACATATTCATATCCTCTATATCTATCTAAAATATTTTCTACGCACTCTATATGATTAACATCTTGCATACATATATATTCATCTATTCTAGGACATCTCTCTTTTATAATGTCTATATGAGAATTATGTTCCCAATCATAAAATATTACATCAACATCTGAACGATTAATATAATCTACAAGTGTCTCCTTTGGAAGATTAACATCTAATGGAATTGCAACAGCACCAGTTCTAATTATTCCAAAAAATGATACTAAAAATTCATAACTACATTTACCTAGTATTGCAACATGAACTTTATCCTTTTTCTCTTTGTTCTTATTATTAACCCACGATGCTATAGCACTACTATCAATTAATAAATCTTCATATGACTTTTCATAAATTATCTCATTTTTTTCGTAACGTAAAAATGGATTGTCACCATATAACCTTCCTGCATTTTCTATTAAATCATTAATTGTTCTAGTATTCTCTAATGTCATCTCTTGTTTCATTGTTTCTAAAATCATAATTGTTCCCCCTTTTATAACCACTAATTTTAAGAATTTTATTTCGCAATACGAAACATTACTTTTCTTATTTCCTTAAAATTACATATATATTATATATTAAAGCATTTTAGTTCGCAATGCGAAATATTATTTTTATTTACTTTTTATTATTAAATTGTTCTTAATTTGACTGAAATAATACTATAATTTATAATTTTGTTATACATTTTCTGTTTGAGGGGGAGATACGATGTCATCATTTGAAGATGAAGATTTAATAACTAGAGAAGAGTTAGAAGCTTTTATTGGTCCAACTTCCAAGAAACCTTTTTATCAAAAAGCTTTAGATAATTATCTAAAGAATCCAAGTAAACCTAATTGGTGTTGGTCTTCATGTATCTTTAGTATATTTTGGTTTGCATATAGAAAAACCTTATTACCTTCTATATTGCTAGCTTTTATTTATTTTGTACTAGCTACTGTAGTACCAATTCAATTTTTAATTCCTATATTATTAGTCATATTTGTTGCTATAGGATTATTTGGTGTTAATTTATACCTTATCTTAGCAGAAAAAGATATTAAAAAGATAAAACATTATCACATGATGTCTTCTGAAGAAGATACATTAACTGCAATTACTAAAAAAGGTGGAATAACATTCTATTATCCTTTATTCCTATATTTAATATTGCTTGTATTCTTCCTTGCTTTTTCTGCAAAATTATTTTAAAAAAACTCGGCTTACACAGGTTAGCCGAGTTTTTTTAATTTATCAATCTAGCATGAATTAGATATCTACCATCATTAACCTCATAAGAACATGTTGATAATGTTATTATCTTATCATTAGCTGTAAATTCAGCAGTATCTCTAGTATATGCTGATTTTTGTTTTAATCCATTTAGATATTCTATATACTTCTCATCTGACTCAAACCCATATTGATACGGATCATTATTAACCTTCTGCCAATATGCAGAAAATATCTCATATTTATGAACTCCATCCTCAGTTACTATATATATAATTTTATTATTATCAAAGAATTCTTTATCTTTAAAGTTCACAAGTGATCCAAACATACTTCCATCCTTCATATTATGTCCATGAATTATAGTATTTCTTGCACTCTTAAAGGGTTCTTCTATTTCAGATGCTACAAAAATACATCCTCCACCATTATATTCCTTGTAGAAATTATGGTTTAAATAATAATCATTATCTTTTGTTTGTACTATTGGATAATCCACATTTGTATTAGGTATGTATATCCATCCAATAAAATCACTATTAATCGATTTTAATTTATCATAATCTTCTTTACTGAATGTATATTCATCTTCTTTATTCTCTACCTTCTTAGGTCTATATTCCTTTACTTCATCATATACTTGTTTATTATCATGATATTCCTTCCATATTGTATATAACTTATATCCAGATATCAAAAATACAACTAATGCAATAATAAAAATTATTCTACTTGTAGTTATTTTTTTATTTTTAGATTCTTTTTTTATCTTATTATTTTCTTCGCTTCTATTCATATTTCCCCCATATTATAATGCTAATTCTAATGCTATCTCCATCATATCTGTAAAGCTCTGCTCTCTTTCTTTAGGTGATGTTTCTATTCCTTTAAACACATGATCTGAAATAGTTAATATAGATATTGCTTGTATATTATTTTTAGCTGCTAATGTATATAACTCTGCTGTTTCCATATCTATAGCAAGAACACCATAATCAGCCCATAGCTGTGCTGATACACCTGTATCATCATAAAATAGATCTGAAGACAAGACACTGCCGACCTTCACAATAGCACCTCTCTCAGTTGCTATATTATATGCATTATATAATAGATTAAAATCACTTGTAGGAGCATAATCCATGCCCTTAAATCTTCTTTTATTTATAGCCGAATTAGTACAAGCACTCTGTGCTAAAACAATATCTCTTACGTTAACTTTATCACTTATTGAGCCAGCTGAACCTACTCTTATTAATCTCTTAGCATCATATTCATTAATTAATTCATTTACATATATGGAATGTGATGGCATACCCATTCCTGTACCTTGTACTGATACTCTCTTGTCCTTGTAAGTACCAGTAAAACCATACATTCCTCTAACTTCATTATAGCATATAACATCTTTTAAATAATTATCTGCTATAAATTTAGCTCTTAGGGGATCCCCTGGTAATAATACTGTATCTGCAATATCTTCTTTTTGATTAGCCATAATATGTAAATGCTTCATATTAAAATCCTCCTATAAATATCTTTTTTACGTTATTATATATTATATAATATTTTTGTCTACATTGTTATTAAGAAAGAGTTATTTTATTTTTATCATTGTATTAAAGTTACATTTATACTACTATATAATAGTAGATATTTTTGTATTTTGAAGGAGGTTTTTCTTTTGAAAGAACTAGAAACAAGAATTATCGATATAGATGTTGCATCTATTAGAAAAATTCTTATTGATAATGGAGCTGAGAAGATAAAAGAAGAGAATCAAGTTAATGATATTTATGATTTTGAAGATAGGAGTCTTTTAGCTCAGAAAGGTTATGCAAGAATAAGAACAGTTCATAATCTTATGGATAATTCAACAACTTATTATATGACAACCAAAAAGCTATTATCACAAGACACTTTCAAGGTAATGGAAGAAAATGAAACAATTATATTAGACAAAAAAGCTGGTGAAGGAATATTTAATTCTCTAGGACTTATTCAATATCAATCTATCTCTAAATATAGAGAAAGCTACAAGCTAGATATAGGGCTTGTTGAAATAGATATAAATGATAAAAACTTCTGTCCTTTTCCATACATTGAAATAGAAACAGATTCAACAGAACATCTTGAACGAATAGTGTCTTTACTACACTACAACATGAAAGATACTACCTCAAAAACCATATACGAATTAATCGATGAATATAATTCACGTCAACAACAAGAATAAATATTAAAATAAAGGCGTCATAGTGATTTATTTCACTTAACGCCTTTATTTTATTCTATATTTATTTTTCTGCTAAATCAACTGAAAGTTTATGAGATGGCCTATATATAAGCAATGCTATAAAAATAAGCACTGCAGTTATAGAAAGACTAATAGGATATGCCATCATAATTGTCTTAAATGTCCTTTTCATTGGAAATACAGTATATATCCATACAATTCTAACACCACACACTCCTATAATTGTTAAAATTGCTGGCACAAGTGATATTCCAAATCCTCTTAAATATCCAGACATAAGTTCATATAGCATACTAAAAGTATATGCTGAAAATATCATTATTAATCTAGTATATCCAATTTCAATAACTTGAGGATTATTATTAAAAAGAGCCAACAATGACTTTCCTACAAGAAGAACAATAATTATAGCTGATGCAGATGCAATTGCATCTTCAACTAAACATAAAATTAAAGTTTTTCTACATCTCTTCATATATCCTGCACCATAGTTTTGTCCAACAAATGTAGCACAAGCTTGACTAAAAGAATTCAATACATAATAAGCAAGTATTTCGATATTAAAAGCTGCACTTGATGCTGCAATAACATTAGTTCCCAAACTATTAATAGCAGATTGAATAACTATATTAGCTGCAGCAAAAACTGCACTTTGAATTCCAGCTGGCAAACCAATCTTAATAATTTTCTTAAAACTCTCTTTGTCTATTTTTAGATTATTCATCTCTATATGAATTACCTTATCTGTTTTAAGTAATTTTATAAATAGTAATATTGAACTTACTACATTTGCAATAACTGTTGCTATTGCTACACCATTTACATTCATTTTTAAGACAATAACAAAAAATAAGTTAAGTACTACATTTAATACACCTGAAATTGCAAGAGCTTCTAGAGGTACTTTTGTATCTCCAATACTTCTAAAAATTGCTGATTCAAAATTATATAAAAGTATTGCTGGCATTCCAATTAAATAAATTCTAATGTAACTTAATGCATATGGAAATACATCTTGTGGTACATGTAGCATTCTAAGTAATTGAGCAATTCCTAATTCTCCTATTATAGTAACCAATATTCCACCTATAAGAGCCATCATAATAGATGTCTGAACTGCTTTATGAATTGTTTTCTTATCATTACGTCCTACTGTATTGGCTATTACAACATTAGCCCCCAAAGCAATACCTATAAAAAGGTTTAAAATAAGCCCTATAATAGGACTATTGGCTCCTACTGCTGCAACTGAAACTGTACTGTTTTTGCCTGTAAAGTTACCAACCACCGCTATATCTGTTGCATTAAATAACTGTTCTAAAATTCCTGTAGCTGCTACTGGAATAGCGTATCTAGGTAGTTTACTCCAAATAGGTCCATGTAACATATCCATCTTCTTTGTTTTAGCTTTTTCCTTCAAAACTTAATCACCTAAATCCCTTATCATTATAGTTTTAACACTTATTATATTATTTTTCCCATTTTAATTATATATTTGACATTATTTTATTACAAATACTTATAATGAATTATTTATCATAATTTATAAGCATGATACTTAAAGTCCATAATTAAAATATACTAGCATTAGTTTCAGCAATTCTTACTTAAAAAATTATTGAATATATTTATTTTTGATCACTTATCTTTTCAGTTAATTAATATCAAATTATTGATTTAAGTAAATATTAATAATGAAAAATCCAATGTTATTTGATAATGTTAATATTATGATTTTCTTTTTTGTATCAATATTATTGCTTTGAATAAATCTTCATAATGAATTTTAGAATTTCTTATTATAAAAAAATTAAGGTAGCGTTTAAAATGTTGTACTGTTTGAACTTTAGTGAGTTTACAACATTTAGCTACCTTAATTTTTTTATAGTTAGAAATACTTAATGAAATTATGCTATTTATGAAAACATATAATATTGATACTAATAATAAACATAATATTAATCAAACCAAATAACATTGGATTTTATCCACATTATATTATTTACTTAGAACACATAATTTTGATATTAATCATTGAAATATATAGTTTATCTAATAAATATTTCAATAATTTTTTGTTAGACATTTTTAATTATCTAGTTTTTCTCTTCTACTAGTTGATTTAATAAAGCACTCTACTAAAGTATCCTTATCATCATTTTTTATAGCATTTTTTATTATATCTAATTGCTTCTCAAAGTTACTTATAGATTTTAATAGGTTGTCTTTATTACCTAAGAATAAATCGCTCCATAACTCTTCATTTATGTTAGCTATTCTTGTTAAATCTCTATAACTATCACCTATAAAGCTTCCTGTATCTCTATTTTCGTCATCACTATTTATAAGTGCTACAGCCATAGCATGTGGTAATTGAGAAGTATATCCTATCATTTCATCATGATACTCTGGTGTTATTCTCTTAACTCTACCGAATCCTAAATTATAAGCTAATTCTTCTATCTTATCAACATTTTCAGGTTTATTTCGCGAAATCGGAGTTATTATATAATTAGCTCCATGGAATACCTTAGCACTTGCATAATCTATTCCTTTTTTCTCTCTTCCAGCCATAGGATGTCCAAATACAAAATCAACATCATCTGGCATAATGTCTATAACATCCTTCATTATCATTTCTTTTATTCCAGTTGCATCAGTTACAATAGAACCTTTCTTAAAGTAATCCTTATTTTCTTTAATAAATCCTTTTACAAACTTTGGATATATAGACATTATAGTTAAATCTGCAGATTTTAATATAACACTACCATCTTTATATCCTTCTTTTATTAATCCTTGTTTTTTAGCTTTAGCTAAAGTATCTTCATTAGTATCTATTCCATATACATCATCATAGCCTGCTTCTTTTAAACACATTGCAAAAGAACCACCTACAACACCTAGCCCAACAATTACTATTTTCATGAAAAGTCGTTTATCACGATATATTTCTATACCTTGATCAACTTCCCCCCTTCTTAACTTTAATTAGTTATTACATTTTTAAGTTTTTTCTTGCACATATCTATAGCATCTTTGATAAATCCATCATTTACTATAGTTATATCTGCAGCACTTTTATATTTATCACATCTCTCATTATATAAAGTATATAATCTATCTTTTCCATCTTTTAATAAAGGCCTTGTAGATACTTCAACATCTTCTGCTATGTTCTCTACTGGTCTATCTATAAACACTATTATAGCTTTTTCTCTCAATATCTGAACATTTATATCTTTTTTAATTACTCCACCACCTGAAGAAATAAGTGCTCTTTTCTTAGTAACTAATTCCCTACAAGCTCTAGTTTCCCATTCTCTAAAGACATCTTCACCTTCTTCAAATAGCTCACTTACAGTTTTACCTGAAATCTCTTCTACATAATCATCCATATCATAGAACTTATAATTCAATTCCTTTGCTAGAAGCTTTCCAAATGTAGTTTTTCCACACCCAGGCATACCTATTAATACTACCTTATCTTTTACTTCATCCATATTTCTTCTACCTACCTATTTAAATAACTTTGACATTTCCACAAATATCTTATCTATGATATCCTTGTCTATTTTTTTATCTTGCCATATTTCTTCTGACTTTATAGCTTGTCCAACTAACATATATAAACCACTACATGTTACTTTATCTAGCTTTCTTCCTAATCTTATGAATTCTGTTTCTTCTGGATTGTATATTATATCTACAATGCTATCAAACTTGTTTATAATGTCTTCTGAAACTGCTGAGACACCAACCTTAGGATACATTCCTAAAGGAGTAGTATTTACCAATATGTCTCCACCATCTAATTTATTTAAGTCATCATAATCTATTAAATTAATCTTAGAATTATCATTGTTAACATTCTTATTTCTAGATACTAAATATAAATTCTTTACTCCAGAATCTAAAAGATACGCATTAACAGCCTTAGCTGCTCCACCATTACCTAAAACAACTGCAACTTTATCTTTAGTTTCTATATTATTATGTTCTAGCATCATTCCAAAACCATAATAATCAGTATTATATCCATATAACTTTCCATCTTTTAATGCAATAGTATTTACTGCTCCTATGCTCTTAGCTTCATCTGATATAAAATCTAGCTGTCCTTGAACTTCTTGCTTGTAGGGAATAGTTACATTAACACCTTTTATGCTCAATGTCTTAATAGATTCTCCTAAGCTTGATATTCTATCCTTAGGTATCTCAAATAACTTATATGCACCTTCTATGCCTAGCATATTAAAAGCCATATTATGTATTTGAGGTGATATACTATGGCCTAATTTCTCCCCTATCAACCCATAAAACTCCATATTTAACACCTCTTTATTTTAATATATTTAATTCAATACTTGCCTAACAATTAAGTTTATTCTTATAAGCACCTAATATCTTAAAATATGAAGATTCTTTTTCTATATATTCTAATGCTTTTTTAGAATCTTCACTATTTATTTTACCTTGGAAATCAACATACAAGAAATACTTCCAAGAACTATTTTTCATAGGTCTTGATTCTATCTTAACCATATTTATATTATTTTCTGCGAAATAACTTAATAACTTATATAAAGTTCCCGCTTTATCTTCTAATGAGAATACAAGACTAACTTTATCTGCATCATCACTTACTGTCATATCCTTACTTATAACAACGAATCTAGTATAGTTGTCTTCTGCAGTATTAATTCCTTCTTCTAATATGTCTAATCCATATATTTCTGCTGCTCTCTCACTAGCTATAGCTACTTTTGTTTTATCATGTGTTTCACTTATTAACTTAGCACTTGCAGCAGTATTAGAATAAGGAATAAGACTCCAATCATGTTCATTTAAGAATTCTTTACTCTGACTTAATCCTTGTGGATGAGAATATACTTCTTTTATTTCTTCTATCTTAGTTCCTTTTATTCCTACCAGATTTTGTTTAACTCTTATACATTGTTCTCCAACTATATAAAAGTTATATTTATTAAGTAAATCTAATACCTCAGCTATAGATCCTGTTGATGAATTTTCTATTGGTAATACACCATACTTTATCTCACCTTTATCTATTGCCTTAAATACATCCTCAAATGTCTTATAAGAAGAATTAGTAGATTTATCTTGGAATATTGCTAATGTTGCAGCTTCAGAAAAAGCACCTTTTACCCCTTGGAAACCAACTTTAGCATTATAATCTAAGCCTACTGTTTGTACACTTTCTTTAGCTTTATTATTTGCTTCATTTATTCTTCTATTTTGAAGTCCTCTACTTATTTCCATAATATCATTAAGAAAATCTCTAACTTCATTACTGTAGTCTTTATTAACTAAATTATTTACTGCCTTATTTAATACTTCTTCTTCTCTTCCATTTTGCAATACATTAAGCTTATTCTCTTTTTTGTATCTTGCTACATTTAATACAACATTCATTCTTTTCTCAAATAAAGTTACTAGCTCTTTATCTATCTGGTCTATTTCTGCTCTATATTCATCTAACTTGGACATATATTCTCTATCTCTCCTTTAATAAATCAAGAATTCCTATTGCTGCTACAGCTTCTATAACAGGTACAGCTCTCTGAACTATACACGGATCGTGTCTTCCTTCTATAACTAAATCTTCATTGGTTTTTGTTTGTATATTTATAGTATGCTGTTTCTTACTTATAGATGGTGTTGGTTTAATTCCTACTTTAAACACTACTGGCATTCCATTAGTAATTCCTCCTAATATTCCACCATTATTATTAGTTCTAGTCTTAACTACATCTCCATCATAATAGTAACTATCATTTGCTTCTGAACCATATAATTCAGTTATATCAAAACCTAATCCAAATTCTACACCCTTTACTGCTGGTACTGAGAATAATAGATGGGATAATCTTGATTCTACTGAATCAAAAAATGGATCTCCATATCCAGCTTTTACCCCAGTTATGGCACACTCTATTACTCCTCCAACTGAATCACCTTGTGACTTAGCATCTATTATTACATTTCTCATAGTTTCTTCTTTTGATTTATCTAGAAGCGGTAATTCTTCTTTGTTTAAACTTAATAATAAGTCACTTGATATATTAGTATAATCAAATGAATCATCTGATATATCTTTAATTTTCTTAACATGAGCTCCTATAGTTATACCTTGCTTTGCTAAAACTTGTTTGCATATAGCTCCTGCAAATACTAATGGTGCTGTTATTCTACCAGAGAAATGACCTCCTCCTCTATAATCATTGAAACCTGAATATCTTATGTTTCCACTGTAATCCGCATGACCTGGTCTCATAAGATCTTTTAATTTACCATAATCCTTTGATCTAGTATCTCCATTTCTTATTATTCCACATAAAGGAGTTCCTGTAGTTCTTCCTTCAAAGAAACCACTTAAAATTTCTGGAGCATCTTTCTCATTTCTGGCTGTTGATAATTTACTCTTTCCTGGAGCTCTTCTAGCCATTTCTTCTAATACTTTATCCATATCTATCTCTACTCCAGATGGAAGTCCATCTATTGTTATTCCAATAGCATTTCCATGAGATTCTCCGAATATAGCTACTTTAAGATTATTTCCCCATATGCCACTCATTAATATTTCCTCCTAACATCTTATAATCTTCAAAGAACCCTGGGTATGACTTAGATACACATTCATAGTCTTTAATTACAATTGGTTCTTTGCATGCAGTAGCTGCTATAGCTAACATCATAGCAATTCTATGATCTTTATGACTCCATACTTCTACTCCACCTTTAAATGAATCTACTCCACGTATTACTAGAGAATCTTCGAATTCTTCTATATTGGCACCTAACTTATTAAGTTCTTCTGCAATTGCATGTAGTCTATCACACTCTTTTATTCTTAGTCTTCCTGCATTTCTAACTTCTACTATTCCTTTTGCTAGTGCTGCTACCACTGATACTACTGGTATTATATCTGGGCATTGTGATGCATCTATTATAGTAGGATTAATCTTTCTAACCTTTCCACTAATAGCATTTCCTTCTCTTTTGAAGATAACTCCCATTCTTCTCAAAATATCTATTACTTCACTATCGCCTTGTAATGAATCTTGTTTTAAATCTAGCACATTAACTTCAGATCCTAATGCATCTGCACATAAGAAAAATGCACCTTGTGAATAATCTCCCTCTACAGTATAATCTTTGCTATGATACATCTGATTACCTTTTATAATAAATTCTTTATAATCATTATTTATTATTTCTATACCAAAATCCTTTAATGCTGATAATGTTAAGTCTAAATATCCCTTAGATTCTAACTCTGTTGTTATTATAATCTTAGAATCTCCATCTAATAATGGTAATGAGAATAAAAGTCCTGTAATAAATTGTGAACTTATATTTCCTTTAACTTTAAATTCTCCTGGTTTTAACACTCCATCAACTACAAGGTCTAAAACGTCTTTTTTGTATGTATATTTTATACCTTGCACATCAAATATATCATAATAAGTAGTTAAAGGTCTCTTACCTAGATTACCTCTTCCAACAAATCTAGTAACTCCTTCAAATACTAGGGCTATTGGAACTAAAAATCTTAAAGTTGAACCTGATTCATTACAATCTACTACTCTTTCATAATCTCTTACAACATCTATTCCTTTATAATTAATTCCTTTTACTTCTAGATAATCATCCATTTCAGTTATAACAGCTCCTAGTGCTCTCATAGCACTAACTGTTGCAATTATATCATCTGAAAAGTCTATGTTTCTTATCTTACTTATTCCATCTCCAAGTGCAGCACAGATAACCGCTCTATGTGCCATACTTTTTGAAGGTGGAATTTTAACTTCTCCTTTTAGTTTTGTTGGAGTAACTTTGTAGTTTCCCATCTTAACTTTCACCGCCTCAATTTTTTTAACATCTTTATTATGTTAATCATAACTATTATGGAGATTTTTATCAAGTATGATTTTACGTAACATTACAAAATAGGGGAAATTAATCTCATTAACGACTCCTTTATTCTAAGTCTTCTACTTCTTTTATTATACTCTTCTAGTAATAATTCCTTTGATTCTTGTATGTCTTTATAGTATTGTTTCTCCATCTCTTCTGCTATTCTATCATCATATATAAATGCATTAACTTCAAAATTCAAGCAAAAACTTCTCATATCGAAGTTTGCACTTCCAACAGATGATACCATTCCATCTACCACTATTGTTTTTGAATGTATAAATCCATTAGTATATCTGTATATCTTAACTCCTGCTTCTAATAATTCCCCACAATAAGCACTTGCTGCCCACTTCATAAATATATGATCAGGCTTATAAGGAATTATTATTCTAACATCTACCCCTGATAATGCTGATAATCTAAGAGCTTCTTGCATAGATAAATCTGGTACAAAATATGGTGTTTGTAAATATACAGTCTTCTTAGCATTATTAATCATCTTAACATAAGAATTCTTGATATACTCTTCATTATGGTCTGGCCCACTAGTTAATATTTGTATTCCTATATCACCATTTGGATTTTTTTCTTTATTGTAATAATCAGAGAAATGTTCTATCTCTTCACCTGATGCATAGCACCAATCTAAAAGAAATCTATCAGATAAGTCTCTAACAGCTTCTCCTTTTATTCTTACATGGGTATCTCTCCAATTACCTACTTTTTTATCCATACCAATATATTCATTACCAACATTGAATCCACCAGTATAACCATATTCACCATCTATAACTACTATCTTTCTATGATTTCTGTAGTTTATACGAGTATTTATATGAGGTAATATTCCTGGAAAGAATATTTCAAATTTTCCTCCCTTATTAGTAAACTCCCTAAGATATCTTTTAGTTAAGGTATAAGATCCCATACTATCAACTAATAGTCTTACCTCTACACCCTCTTCAGCCTTCTTCTTTAATATATCCAAGATAGTTTTACCTAGTTTATCACGTCTCATTATATAATATTCCATATGAATATATTTTTTAGCGTTATTTAAATCCTTAATTAGTTGGTCAAATTTATCTTTACCACTAAAAAATAATTTCACTTCATTATCTATAGTATATTTTGAATCACTAGTATTAAAGTTCATTCTAATAAGATCTATAAACTCATTGGCACTATGTTCACTTTGGTGATTTTCCCAAGTTTTAATTATCTCTTGTCGTTTACGTTTATCTATCTTCTTTTTCTCTTTAAACAACCTCTCTCTACTAAAATTCTGACCTAATAATAAGTATATTATAAAACCTAAACCAGGTAATATAATCATTATCAAAAGCCATGCCCAAGTAGTCTGTGGTTCTTTTCTCTCAATAAAAATAAGTGAAAAACTCAATATACTATTAATTATTAATATTATTACAAATGTTAAAATTGCAAAATACATCTTTCACCTCGTATTTTTTATCTCTTGAATAACCTTGAAAAAAATCCTTTTTTCTTTTCTGTTTTTGTTGTTTTTTCTCCTAATGCTTCTAATTGTATCTTTGCATTTTCATAGTTCTCATTTAGTTCTAATACTTTAAGAAAATCTATTCTAGCTTTTTTAGTATCTCCAATCTCTTTATATGCTAATCCTCTACTATAATAATAATTATATACTTCACTATCTAATTTAATAACTGCACTAAATATTGAAATAGCATTATTATAATCTCTTATTTCCATGAAAGCTAATCCAAGTCTATAATAGCTATATTCATGTTCATCATTTATATTGATAGACATTTTATAATACTTAATTGCATCTTTATATTTAGCTTGCTTAAAATAAACATCTCCAATATTTGCATATGCATAAAAGTTATTGTTATCAATTTCTATAGCGTTTTTATAATCCTCTAGTGCATCATCTAGCTTATTTAATTCTTCATATTCTATTCCTCTATTATTATAGTACATACTCTTAGGAGTATCTGAAGCATTTATAGCCTTTGTATAACAATCTATAGCATTTTCGCGTTGTTTTAATTCACTATATATTCTACCTAAATTATTAAGTGCAATAGCATCATTAGAATCAAATTCTAAAACTTTATTATAATATTTAATAGCTTCATCTCTATTACCCATAATTGATGATAATCTTGCTACATTAAAGTATCCATATTTACTGTCTGGTATATTTTCTATCTGTTTATTAAATACCTTCATAGCTTCATCATAATTTTTAAGGTCTATATATACTTCTCCTAAGTTATCATAAGCCTCTGGTATAGTATCTTGTAGGTTTATGGCTTTATTAAAATATTCTATTGCTTCATTAGGTTGTTGAATACACATATATGTTAAACCTATCTGATTAAGCGCAAAATAATAATTAGGAGTTATACTTATTGCTTTTTTAAAGTCTGATAACGCTTCATTATATTTATCTTGTAACTTGTATACAAGTCCTCTATTAACATAACAATAAGCATATTCATCATCTATTGCTAATGCTTTATTGTAATATTGTATTGCTTTATCAAGTTCATCTCTCTCATAAGCAATTTCACCTAATTCATCTAACACAAAAGGATAGCTATCATTCATCTCTAGTGCCTTTTTATATTCCTCTATAGCTTCGTCTATTTTGTTCAAGTTTCTAAGAGCAATTCCTCTATCTGCATAATAATACTCATATTCATTAGGTTCTATTTCTATTGCCTTATTGAAATATTCATAAGCCTTATTATAGTCCTTTTGATCCATATATACTCTTCCTATTTCATTGTAGGTTTGAGATTGTTCTGGTGAATACTCTATAGCTTTATTAAAGTCTGACAAGGCATTCTCAAATTTTCTTTTACTTGCGTAAGCTTTTCCTCTAACGAAGTAATAATATCCATTCTCTGGTCTCATACTTACACACTTATCATATTGAGAAATTTCCCTATCATCTCTTAAATGCTTATATACATCTCCTCTATATAAGAAATAAGACGGATCATTGTCCTTTAACTCTATAGCTTTATCATAATATTCTAAAGATGTATCATATTCCTTCTTTACATAATATATATGTCCTATTCCTATATATATTTCACTATTTTTCTTTTCTAATTCTAATGCTGCTTTATAAGTTTCTAATGCTTCATCATATCTATTCATTTCATATAATGCTGTACCTTTTTCACATAAGATATTTCCATTAACTATTCCTAGATCTTCTACTTTATCCATAAGATCTAAAACCTTTTGATATCTCTTGATCTTATTATATATCATAGCCTTTACTGCATAAGCATCTGAAAACTTCTCATCTATTCTTATGGCTATATCTAAAGATTTTAATCCATCTTCGAATCTACCCATTTCACATAATACTCTTCCCTTGTTCTTATATGCATGAGCCATATTAGGATTTATCTCTATAGCTTTATCACAATTCTCTAGTGCTTCATCTAATCTACCTAACTTGCATAATAAACTACCTTTATTGTTATACATAATATCTTTTGCATAATCTTTTTCGATAGCCTTATCATAATATTTAAGTGCTTCTTGCGAATTATCCATATCATGATACAAACTAGCTAAGCAACTAAATACCTCAGCATTCTCAGGATCTAATTCTAGCGCCTTAAGTAAATATTTCAATGCTTCTTCTTGATTGCCTAAATTATATGATGTATTAGCAATATATATATTCACTTCAACATTATTAGGATCTGTCTTCTCTAGTTCTCTAGCAACTTCTAATGCTTTATCAAATTCATTATTTTCAGTATAGCATTTAGCTAATGCTAATGAAGCTCCACCTTGTTCTAACTCATCTATATAATAATTATTTATAGTTATTAATTTTTGCTTATACTCTTCATTATATGAATACATACAACATATGCTCTCATAACATTCCTTCGCTTCTTCATAATATTCTAATGCAAATGCTGTATCTCCTATGCCTTTTATAGCAGCTAAATTAGCTTCATCTAATTCTCTTGCTCTTTTATAGTAATCATAAGAGTGCTCTATATTGCCTTCTCTAAAATTAACCTGACCTAACAATGAATTAATAACAGAACTGCTTGAATTTTCTTTAAGTAATTCTTCTAAAAGCTCTTTAGACTCTTGAACCTTATCCACTACCAATAGATATTTAGCTTTTAGTATTCTTAGATCTTCATGATACGGAGCTATAGATAGAGCTTTATCTATATTAGTCTGTACATTATAGAAGTCTGTAGTATATATATAATAATCTGCATCATAATAACATCTTATACACTCATCATAATCTACACCTTCTTCTGGTATAAACAAATCATATCTTATATTAAACTTACCATTAAGGTTAGCCATTAAGAAGTTGATATAATCCTTAGGGAACTTCTCACATAACTCATTATACTTACTCTTCCAATCAAAAAAAACATCTAACATATTCCATACTTCATTTGGAATATAATATCTATCCATAAAAAACTCTAATAATTTATTACTTATCTCTTGTGATGTATCTATTCTAAAACATATATCTTCTTGTAATAGTTCTCTCCAGTTATCTGGTTGTATTCTCAAAAAAAAGTTATCATATAATTCTCTAACTTTATCAATAAACAAATCAGCTTCTGTCTTCTCTACTTCTACATCATTATCTGTGTCTTCCTCGTATCTAAGAGCTTCCTCATAAGCTTCCCTTAATTTCTGAAATCCTTCAGGATCATCTTCTGGATGATATACGTTTAGTTTATCCATATATGCATCTTTTATAACACTTTTATCTGTAGTAGGGTTAATTCCTAATATATCAAAACAATTCATATTAATATTCTATCTCCCCTTCTATATCATTCAATAGATTCTTAAGATTCTCATATTCAGTCTCTATAATTCTCTTATCTTGTTTATCTAGTGCCTCTTCGAATTTTCTTATTCCTTCATCTATAAGTCTTCTATAGTCTCCTATAGTTTCCTCATACAATCTTTCTCCTCTTTCAATTAAGTGTCTGTTAGCATCTTCATCTTTTGGATGTATCTTAATTGATTGAAGTTCTTCTAGTCTTTCTTTTACTTCTTCTTTTGACATATATCCTGGATTCTTCTCTATTATCACTGACTTCTTAACACCTGTTGCTACAACTGTTACCTCTACTTCTAATATTCCATTTATATCATAAGTATATCTAACATCTATAGCTTGTTCCCCTTTTGGTGAAGGTGGTATAACAACTGATAATTCCCCTAAAAGTATATTATCCTTAGCTAATCTACTTTCACCTTGAAGAATCTCTACTGTTATTTTCTTCTGATTATCTCTAACTGTATATAATCTCTCAACTCTACTTACTGGAATTATTGTATTTCTCTCAATTATAGGAAAGAAGTGTCCACTTTCATAATATCCTCCTGGCTTTTCTACAGAAGTATTTGTTCCTAATGTAAATGGGCACACATCTGTTAAAACTATTTCTTTTAGTGTTTTATCTCTTTTTTTCATTGCAGCTTGTATACCTGCTCCCATTGCTACAACTTCATCAGGGTCTATATTAGTAGCTGGTAATCTTCCAAAAAGCTTACTAACAAATGTTCTTATTATAGGTAATTTAGTTCCTCCCCCTACTAATACTATAGTATCTATTTCAGATAACTTAATTGCAGCATCACTTAATGCTCTCTCTATAGGTTTTCTAAGCCTTGATAGTAATAACTCGCATTGTTTCTCATAATCATTTATAGATATCTCAAGACTATATTCCTTTTCCTCTACGATAGCTTTCATCTGAACTACTCTCTCTGTACTAAAAGCTCTTTTTGCAATTTCTGCTTGTTTTCTTATAATGTTATATTCTTTACTTCTCTCATCAGGTAATTCTATATTATTTTCTCTAGCAAATATTTCAATCAATACCTTAGTAAAATCTTCTCCACCTAAATAATTATCTCCTCCAACAGCTCTTACTTCCATTATATTTCTATATATTTCAAGTACAGACACATCAAATGTTCCTCCACCTAAGTCAAATACAAGGAATTTTGTATTTGAATTCTTCTCATGAAGTCCATAAGCAATAGCTGCTGCTGTAGGTTCATTAATAAGCCTCTCTACTTTAAGTCCTGCAAGTTCCCCTGCTCTCTTAGTTGCTCTTCTTTGAGTATCGTTAAAATAAGCCGGTACACTTATTACAGCTTCTTCTACCTCTTCTCCTAAGAATTTCTCTGCATCTTCTTTTAAACTTCTTATAATGAATGATGACAATTCTTCTGGAAGATAATTCTTATCACCTAATTTATACTCTTTTTTACTTCCCATATTTCTCTTAAATAAAGATACTGAATCATTTGGATGAGTTATTTGTCTCTCCTTTGCTATTTTTCCTACAAATATCTGTCCATTTTCATCTACACTAACTACTGATGGTGTTAACTTTTCTCCAAATGAATTATCTATAACAACTACTCCATTATCTGTATAGCATGAAATCAAACTATTAGTTGTTCCTAAATCTATTCCAACAATCGCCATTACTGCATTATCCCCCTCTTCTTCATATCCATTAAATATGCTTCTACCTTTTCATGAATATTATCATTTTTTAATATAGAACTTTGTTTATTAACTTTATCTATAAAAACATCTGCTTTATCATTTATTGTAGAATTACTAGTTATTACTTCATTAATTAAATTAATTATTGATTTATCGTTTCCTTGTTTCATATATACATACATCAATGCACAATACTTAACTAATCCTTTTGTATCTTTAGATATTTTATTATACGTATCTATTGCTGAATCAAATAATTCCTTATCAGCTTCAATAGTACACTTAACATAATTAGATAAATCATGATTATTATCAGATCCTAATGCCCACTCTATCCAATCAGTCGCACCTTGTAATTCTCCAGACTCTCTTAATATAATAGCCTTCTCTATACCTATTCTCTCATCATAATTACCACTTTCTAGTGCTTCCTCTGCAACTGCAAAGGCTTCTCTATAATTCTTCATCTTCTTATATATATATATCTTGACTATATATAAATCCACATACCATGGAGCCTTCTCTAATGCTACATTTATAACCTTTATTGCTTCTTCATATTTTTCCTTTTTAATAAGAATTCTAGCTTTTACCTTAAGCGATTCTTCTATATCATAATTCTTTTCTATAGGTTCTTCTATATATTCACTTGCTTTATCAATATCCCCTAACTTAAGATAAGTTATAGCTAAATGTATTGGTATACTAAGATTATTGTCATCAATTTCATAAGCCTTATTATACATATTTAGTGCTGTTTCAATATCATCATCAGCTTCCCTTAACATACCTTTTGCTATATATAGCTTTGCATTGTTAGAATCTAATTTTAGAGCCTTATCTATATATTGTTCTGCTTCAAATTCTTTTCCCTCGTCTCTTAATATACTAGAATATAATCTAAGTCCTTCTACATTATTCGCATCTGTATTTATTTCTTCTAATATTTCCTTTGCAGCTTCTGATTCATTTAAGTTTAGTTTTGCTAAAGCTAATTGAACTTTATCATCTATAGTTAATTGATCAAGCTTCTTCTCATACATGTCAACAATATACTTATTACACGAATTCATATATCCTACAACTTCATTCGATCTATCATATCTATATATTTCTCTATATAATTTACCTGCTTCTTCATATTTCTCATTGCTTATAGCTGCACGTGCATAACTATTTTTAATAAGAAAATCCTGAGAATCTAACTCATATGCTTTTTTTAAATCCTGATATCCCTTTTCTATATTTCCCTTGCTCATATATATCTTTCCTCTATATAAATAAGCATCTTTATTATCCGGATTACCTGCAATAACACTTGTAAATATATCTATTGCCTCATTTAACTTACTTTTAGCTACAGTAATTCTTCCCTTTAATATATCAACCCTCTCGTCTTTTGTTTCTATATCATTTAGTATTTTTTCTGCTTTGTATATGTCCCTATTCTCTATAAATTCAGATATCTCACTTATCTTTTCATCAAGCATATCCTTACTCCTTTTATTAATAAATTTGCTAGGTATATTATCTCACAAATGTCTATTAGTATCAATTATAGTAACATTACTCTTAAATATTTATAGAAATAATATATTTGTTATAATTTACTCTAATTGATATAATATAGCTTATAAATAATTATGAGGTGATTTTGATGACTAAAGCTCTTTTCTGGGATTTTCATGGCACTCTTACAACTGCAAACCATCTATGGAGCGGATCTATATACAAAGCTTTTAGTAGTATAGCTCCTAACCTTAATATTTCTCTAGACCTTTGTAGAAGTTTTACATGCAATGGATTTACCTGGGATTCTCCTGATATAGATTATATTGATAAAATAAATGATAAATGGTGGGATACGACTCTTGATATGTTCTACAAAAAATTTATAAATTCTAATATAGATATTAATATTGCTAAACAAGTATGTTCTATACTTCCAAGCATAATACAAGATGTTAACAACTATGAATTGTATCCTGATGCTATAGAAACTCTTAAACAAGTTATGGAAAAAGGTTATGAAAATTATCTATTGTCTAATAATTATCCAGAACTTGATGATATTATGGACAAGCTTGGATTATCACAATATTTTAATGGTTCTATTATTTCTGCCAAGGTAGGCTATGAAAAACCTAGGCCAGAAATATATGATATTGCTCTAAAGCTAGCTAACAATCCAGATACTTCTTATATGATTGGTGATAGTTTACGAGCTGATATAGAAGGTGGACATAATGCAAAAATGAAAACTATATTAGTACATAATAACACCCCTTCTAATGCTGATTATTCTTTTAATGATTTAATTAGTATTGTATCTATTCTTTAATTCATCAATATCAATTATTATTACTTTAAGTAAATTTCATGTAGAGCAAAAAAATTAAGTTAGCGTTTAAAATGTTGTACTTTTTAAATTTAATAAGTTTACAACATTTAGCTAACTTAATCTTGTTCTGTTTAGAAATTCTTAATGAAATTTTGCTATTTGTAAAAACATATTATTAATTTATGGATACTACAGTATAATCTTGATCCTCTACTGCTTTTTTTAGGATAGCATTATCTACATCTGAATCTAATTTAACTATAGCAGTACCTGATTCATGACTTACTGTTGCTTCTACAACACCATCAATAGCTTCTAAGGTCTTTTTTACTCTTGCTTCACAGTGTCCACACATCATTCCTTCAATCTTCATAGTTCTTTCCATACTATCTTCCTCAACTTTCTTTTTATTTTTTGTTTTAATTTTTTTATCTTTACTACTATCATACATCTTAAACATGTTTAATCTAAGCGCATTAGTAACAACACAGAAACTAGACAAACTCATAGCTGCTGCTCCAAACATAGGATTTAATGTCCATCCAAATAATTTAATCCAAACACCAGCTGCTAATGGAATACCTATTATATTATATATAAATGCCCAAAATAGATTTTCATGAATATTAGTAAGAGTTGCTCTACTTAATCTTATTGCTGCAGGTACATCACTTAATTTGCTCTTCATTAGGACAATGTCGGCAGCATCAATAGCAATATCTGTTCCTGCTCCTATTGCTATACCTATATCAGCTCTAGTAAGTGCTGGTGCATCATTTATACCATCTCCTACCATAGCAACTTTTCCTTTTTCTTTAAGAGAACGTATTACACTTTCTTTTTGTTTAGGCATAACTCCTGCAATAACTTCGTCTACTCCTACTTGTTTTCCAATAGCTCTTGCTGTTCTTTCATTATCGCCTGTTAACATAACAACGTGAATACCCATTGCTTGTAATTCTTTAACTGCTTTAGGACTGTCTTCTTTTATAACATCTGCTACTGCTATTATACCTATAAGTTCTCCAGATCTAGAGAAGAATAACGGCGTCTTACCCTGCTCTGCTAATTGTTCTGATATATTCTTCATATCTTCAGATATAGATACCCTATCTTTTAAGAATTTTAAATTTCCAGCTAGAATTGTGTCATTATCTAATACTGCAGTAAGTCCATTTCCTGCCACTGCTTCAAAATCACTTACTTCTGATATCTGTATGTCTTTATCCTTTGAATAAGATATAATCGCTCTTGCAAGTGGATGCTCACTCTTTGCTTCTACTGATGCAGCTATATGAATTAATTCTTTTTCTGATATTCCTTCTACAGTAACTATATCTGTAACTTTAGGCTCTCCGCTTGTTATTGTTCCAGTCTTATCTAATGCTATTAATTGAACCTTCCCAGTCTCTTCTAGAGATGCAGCAGTCTTGAACATAATTCCATGTTTTGCCCCCATTCCATTTCCTACCATTATGGCTACTGGAGTTGCTAATCCTAATGCACACGGACAACTTATAACTAGAACAGAAATACCTCTTGCTAACGAGAATCCAATATCCTTCCCTACTATAAGCCATATTAATGTTGTTATTATAGCAATGGCTATTACTATTGGTACAAATACACCAGACACCTTATCAGCAATCTTCGCTATAGGTGCTTTTGTTGCAGCTGCATCACTAACCATCTGTATAATCTGAGATAAAGTAGTATCTTCTCCAACTCTCTCAGCTCTACATTTAATAAACCCAGATTGATTAATAGTTGCCGCTGATACAGTATCACCAACTTCCTTATCTACAGGAATACTTTCTCCAGTAAGTGCTGCTTCATTAATAGCACTACTTCCTTCTATGACTACTCCATCTACAGGTATATTCTCTCCTGGTTTAACTACAAATATATCACCTTTTTTTACTTCTTGAATAGAAACTTCCATTTCCTTTCCTTCTCTTATTAATGTTGCAGTCTTAGGTGATAATTTCATTAAACTCTTAAGTGCATCTGTTGTTTTACCTTTAGATCTGCTCTCTAACATCTTACCTAAAGTTATTAATGTTAAAATCATTGCTGCTGATTCAAAATAAAATTCATGCATATAATGCATAACTTTAGTCATATCTCCATCAACTTGAGCACCTGTCATTGCGAAAAGTGCATATGTGCTATATACAAAAGCTGCTGATGAACCTAATGCTACTAATGAATCCATATTAGGTGCCTTCTTAAACAAACTCTTAAATCCACTTATAAAAAATCTCTGATTAATAACCATAACTATAGCTGTTAAAATAAGCTGTAAAAGTCCCATAGCAACATGATTATCTTTAAAGAATGCAGGAACTGGCCATCCCCACATCATATGCCCCATAGAGAAATACATAAGAACTATCAAAAATCCTAATGACCATAGAAGACGTTTCTTAAGTATAGGTGTTTCCTTATCTCTTAGTGCTTCTTCATCATTAACATTTATATTTTTCTCCTTAAAACCATTTTCTATACTCGCACCATATCCTGCATCTTCAACAGCCTTGATTATATCTTCAGATTTTGCTGTTCCTTCAACTCCCATAGAATTAGTCAATAGACTAACAGAACATGTTGTTACTCCTGGTACTTTTGATACTGCCTTTTCGACTCTTGCACTACATGCAGCACAACTCATTCCCGTTACTGTATATTTATCCATTTGCAATCTCCTTGTTTTCTATATTTATAACTTTAAAACCAGCCTTTTCAACTGCTAATTTTAATTCCTCGTCTGAAATCTTTCTATCCATAGATACTACAGCTATGTTTTTTCTTAAATTTACTTTTGCTACTGCTCCTTCAATATCGTTAATATATCTCTCTACAGTATTCTTACAATGATCACAATGCATTCCTTCTATACTTATTACCTTCTCAGCTATCTTCTGGTTCTCTAACTTCTTCTTCTCAGGTTTAATGTCTGGTCCTCCACCACAACATCCACCTTCACCCTTAAAATGTTTTAAACTACTTCTTATTGCAAAAAATAACGCTACGCATAATACTATTATTATTATCACATTTCCCATTATATATACACCTCTACTTCATTAATTTCTGTAATACTTCTACTAACTCATCTACAGTTTCTTCATTACCATCTCTTATATCATTAATGACACAAGATTTGATATGATTGCCTAATAATACTTTATTAAAACTGTTAAGAGCTGCTGTTACTGCTGTTACTTGAATAAGTATATCGGGACAATATGCATCTTTCTCTACCATGCCTTTTATTCCTCTTATCTGTCCTTCTATACGATTCAATCTATTAATTAAATTTTTGTATTCTTTGTCATCTCTATGCTTTTTTTTATGACAACAACATTCTTTCTCTTCCGTCATCTAATCACCATCCTTTAACACGATTATATACCCCCATAGGGTATATAATCAAGAAAAATTTTTTTCAATTAATAAACTGTATGAAATAACATAGTGAATACTATATCTTCATTTAAAAATAGAGATCCTCAGCAAATAAAAAAAACTCTTAAGTAGCCTTGCTAATTCAACTTGTTTACTTAAGAGTTTTATATTAATTTCAAATAAACTATTTACAATTTAAACTTAGATACAACATTTGTAAGTTCATCTGATATAGATTTCTGATTATTGGACATATCAGAAACTTCTGATACAACGCCTGATACTCTATTGACTGATTTCATTATTTTAGTTCCAACATCTGCAGTACTTTGGGCAGATTCTGCAATACTTTGAATTGCTTTCGACACCTCTTCCATAATCTGGCGTATATTTTCAGACATATCTGATATAGATTCTGATGTTTTTGCTATCTTTTCAGCATCTTCTCCATATTGATTAGCTATACTAACAAAGTTATTATAATCAGGCATTACAGTTTCTCCAATGAATACCAATAACTTCTTTGTGTTTTTAGAAAAATCCTCAAAAACATTTTGAACTTTATCAATAGTTATTTGTATACTACCAACTGTATCTGATGTCTCATTTGCTAATTTTCCTATTTCTGAAGCAACTACTGCAAATCCTTTTCCTTGATCTCCAGCTCTTGCTGCTTCAATAGAAGCATTTAATGCAAGCATATTAATCTGTTCTGCAATTCCAGATATTACGCTTGTCATTTCTCCAATTTCATCAACTATACTAGCCTTCTTTATACTACTCTCCAATTCCTTTTCAAATTTCTCTGAAAGTGCAGTTGCTTTATCATAAGAATTTTTACTTGATTTTTCAATACTGCTAGCTCGTTTACGAATCTCTATAACCATATCCATACTCTTCTCAGTTTCACTTGCAAGAACACTTACTGATGATTCAACTTCTTCAGTAGAGGCATTCACTTCTTCAGTTGCAGCTGACGAATTCATCATAGCTTCATTAATCTGTTGCATATAATCTTCAATATGTTTAAACTCATTTTGAAGGTTAACTGCAGATTCATTTAATTTAATACTTGACACATTCATTTTATCTGCATGTTCTGCAATACTACTTATTATACTCTTATTTTCTTCATACATATTGTTAAGTGATTCACTCATAACTCCAATTTCATCATTACTTTTTACTGTTAAATTATCAATTGTAAAATCACCTTTAGACAGTGTACCGGCAAATCTTTGAACCTTCTTTATACTACTTGAAACACGTCTTATTTGTAGAATAATAACAACTGCTGAAATAATTGTAGCAACGAAACTTATTGAAATCAAAATTGACTTAAGTGTTTTTATTGGACCATTTATCTCTGACATAGGCATTTTAATAATTAGCTTCCAATTAAGATTATCTAATGTGTCATAATATAACTTATACTCTTTTCTAGCTTCAGTATACAATACCTCTCCCTTTTCGTTAGACATTATTTCTTTACCTGCTTTAGAAAAAGATTTGTTTTTATCTTCAGTAATAACTTCTTCATTTGCTATTTTATCATCAGATACCCCGCCTAATAATACACCTGTACTACTTGTAAGAATTGCACTTCCTCCATCTCCTACTTTAACATCTTCTATAATTTGTTTTATTGTATTTAATTCTATATCTACTGTTATACAACCAATAAACTTTCCATTATCCTCCATTCGAACTGAATAAGATGACATGATTTTGCCTGATGTTTCATCATAATATGGATCTGTAATATTTACTCCTTTGTTATTCTTTGCATTTTTATAGTATTCTTGATTAAAATAATCATATTCTTTATTACTATAATCATAAGTTACATCAATAGACTCTCCATCCTTATAAATATATGGTCCCATATATTCTTCATCTTTATTGTATACATATGGTTCAAACCATATTCCACTACCTAGAACAATATCATTTTCTTTTATAATATTTTCTATCATTTTTTCATATGTATCCATATCTGTTGTATGGTATGTAGATTCAACACTATGAGAAATTGTCTTTGCCATTGCTGAAACTTCATCTAAACATTTATTAATTGCTTCTTTATTAGCTTCTAATGATGAATTCATATTATCTTTTACTTGATTTTCAATTAATTTTTTACTAGTTGAACCTGATGTAACTGTCAATATTCCCATAGACACTATAATTACTGGCAAAATAACCATTAGCATTCTTATACTTATCTTTCTAATCTTCATTTTTACTCCTCCTATACCCATTAATGCTTTTTTTAATCTCATAGTATCTTTTCGAAATATTATTACATTTCTTTACATATTTTAATTATTTAGAACACTCTTACTATTCCTTACATAATAATTTTTTATAAGTTACATCTATAAGAAATGCTCCAAGAGTTGCAGTAATCAAAATTGCAAGTACAGCCACTGTTAGAACTATATTTCCACAGCTTAATCCCATTGCCAAGGGAACTCCACCTATTGCTGCTTGTACTGTTGCCTTAGGTGTATATGCAATCATACAAAAAACTCTTTCTTTCATAGATAAGTCAGTTTTTAGCATACATAAAAATACTCCAAGTACCCTAAAACATAAAACCCCAAATATTAATATTACAGCAGCTATACCAGCTTTAGATACATAATGTATGTCTACAGTTGCACCAACTAAAACAAATAATATTACTTCTGCACATACCCATAATTTATTAAACTTCACAGACAATCTCTTGGCAACTTCACTTCTATATTTCTGTAAAGAAACTCCAACAAACATAATCGATATAAGTGCTGAAAATGTAATAACTCCTGTAATTTTATCTTCCGCTGTAACTAATATGAATGATAAACAAAGTACTATTATTACCTTTGCTGTATCACGAATATGAAACTTTTTAAAAAACTTTGCTAAAACATATCCTAAAAGTATTCCTATTATAATTCCTAAACAAATAGATATAGGTATATTCACAAAACTCATAACTGAAACCTTTTCTCCTTGTAATAAACCTGTAAACGCTGCAAATAATACAATAACATATACATCATCTACAGAAGCTCCTGCTAATATCATCTGTGGAATTCCTTTTTTAGTACCATATCCCTCTTCAGTAAGTTTAATCATCTTAGGAACAATAACAGCTGGTGATACTGCTGCAACTACAGCTCCTATAACTGCTGCTTCAAGCACCGATACAGATAATAGCTTTGGTGCTAATAACACCATTCCTATAATTTCAAATGTTGCAGGCAAAAAGCACATTAATATTGCAGATCTTCCTACTTTCTTTAAATCATTTATATTAAGTGTAAGACCTGCTCTTGTCAGAATTATTATAAGGGCAATCTTCCTTAAATCAGCTGATATTCCTAATATAGAATCATCAATAAGATTTAAAACATATGGTCCTAAAACTATACCAGTAATAATCATTCCTAATAAACTTGGAAGCTTTATTTTACTACATAGCCACCCCATAAACATTCCAACAAGCAAAATATAAGCAATACTAATTAACATAAAAAAACACTCCTTAAAACGCAGAAAAAGCTGACAATCCCTGCGTAAAAATAATCGCAGAAGTCATCAGCTTAATAAGCGGTTTTAGTATATAAAATACTTAGGGAGAACTTCATTCCCTATCTCAATTATACTAAAAATATACTTCTAGTCAATATATCTTATTTTTGTTTTTGCTATATATCTTTATTACTTAAAGCCTCTATTAATGCAAGCGTAACAGTAGATAAATATCTATCCTTTAACCATATTGCAGAAATTTTTGTTTTTAAATTATCTTGTAATATTTCATAGTATTTTATTTCATCGTTTCTTTCAAATCTAACTGCTGATTTAGGCAATATCCCTATTCCCATACCTGCTTTTGCCCATAATAATGTAGTTCTTGCATCGTCATTTATGCACATGGTATTAAGCCTTATATTCTCTCTAGCAAATGTATCATTAATTAATTGTTCAAATCTTCTATAATAAATCAATGGCTTACCTTCTAATTCACTTAAGTTTAATTGAAATCCATCTATATTAAAATCATAATCCTTGCTCATTACTGCTATCATAGGTTCTTCACATAAATCTATTTTTTCCATATCCTTTGATTCAAAAGGTGTTCTTACTATTCCAATTTCTATATCCCCTTCAATTAGCATTTGAATAATTTCATATGTATTACCTTCACGTAATTCAAATTTAACTTCTGGATATATTTTTTTATATTTCAATATAATTTGGTTTAAAATATAATACCCAGAGGAAGATCCAACTCCTAATTTTAAATATCCCTTTACTCCATTTTTATAATCTTCCACTTCTTTTATTATAGAATTATAAATAGTCATTAGATGCTTCGCTCTTTTATAAAACACTTCTCCAATGTCAGTCAATTGAATCTTTCTTGCCCCTCTAATAACTAATTGTACCTCTAATTCTTCTTCTAATAATTTAAGTTGCATACTTAAAGGCGGTTGAGCTATATGTAGTTTTTTACATGCTCTAGATATATTTCCTTCTTCAACAATTGTAATAAAATATTTAATTTGTTTTAAATCCATATACCCTCCAATTATATACTTTTATCATATATTAACTATATTAATTATATATTTTTAATATATATTATACAATGCTATACTAACCTTAGTTAAACAAATTAATAAAATGAGGTGATTATATATGAATGTCTTTTTAGATTTATTTCTAACATTTGCACGTGTTGGACTTCTTACTTTTGGTGGAGGATATGCTATGCTTCCAATAATACAAAAGGAAGTTGTTGAAAATAAAAAATGGACTACTAAAGAAGAATTAATGGATTATTATGCCCTCAGCCAATGCACTCCAGGTGCTATTGCTGTCAATACAGCTACATTTATAGGATATAAAATAAAAGGAATCCTAGGTGGAATTATCGCAACTTTAGGAGTTGTATTACCTTCCCTAATAATTATTATAATAATTGCTGCATTTATTAATAACTTCTTATATATTACTTGGGTAAAAAAAGCTTTTAATGCTATTAATATTTGTATATGTGTTCTTATACTAAATGCCGTAATCAATCTTGGTAAAAGTTCAATAAAAGATGTTTTTACTCTTATCATTTTTATTATTATTTCTCTTCTATCTATATTAACCAATATTTCACCTATTATCTTCATAATAACTTCAGCTATATTATCTATAATTCTGCAGAATATTGGAGGGACAAAAAAATGATTTTATTAAGACTTTTTTGGGAATTCTTTAAAACTGGACTTTTTTCAATTGGAGGTGGTCTAGCTACTCTTCCTTTTCTTTATGACATATCTAATAAAACTCATTGGTTTACTTATAATGATCTAACTAATATGTTAGCAATATCAGAATCAACTCCCGGACCAATTGGAATCAATATGTCAACATATGTTGGCTTCACTATTAGTGGCATTATAGGCAGTATATTAGCAACTATAGCTATCATTACGCCATCAATAATAATAGTAATTATTATATCTAAATGTCTAAATATATTTAAAGAAAGTAAATATGTACAATCCGCATTTTATGGCATACGTCCCGCTTCTACTGCATTAATTTTTGCTGCTTTAATATCCATATGTAAAATATCATTTTTTAATTTTTCAAAATATATTACACTAACAAACATAATTAACATATTAAATGTAAAAGGTTTGATTTTAGCAATTGCTTTATTTTTTTTAATGAAGCATACTAAAAAGCATCCTGTATTTTATATTTTAACTTCAGCAATAATCGGTATAATATTTAATTTTTAAAAAATAAATACTATCCCTACATGCATTATATAATGATATTTATAGTAATAAAATTAATTATTTGTTAACACATATAGCATTAACTTACTTTTTATGTAAAATAATGATATAATCCCATCTTTGACAGTTGGAAAGGTTAAAAATCCTGTAAGCCCTTATAAATTAAGGGTTACAGGATTTTATTGTATAAAAAAGTATGCGTACCTTTTTTATTTTTTAGTATCTTT
>NZ_JAHLQH010000017.1 GCF_018918325.1 Clostridium sp. MSJ-8
CATAAAAATAAATATCAAAAAAAGGTAATTTCAGTTACCTAGCTTTGCTATCGGCTTTTTTAGAAAAAATTTAAAAAGTTATCCACAGATTGGGATATTTCTATTATGAAATATCCTCAATTATAAGCTGGTTTAAGCTGACCATTTTTCATAGCATCTTCTTTCATTCTCATAAATGTAGCATCTTTATCTGTTTTTGAATAACTATTACGCTTGCCACATATATGTATTTTCTTTGTATATTCTTTAAGCTTATTACAGTATTTTTCAAGAGCTTCAATCGAGCTCTGTAAAGCAGTTTTTCTTTTACCACATCCGTGTACGAATTCTATATTTTCAGATTTTTTGATTCTATAAAGCTTTTTTCTTAACTTTTTTATATCTTTTAATTTTATGATGTTTTTATATCCAACTTTGATTCCATAAAGTTCATTGCATTCAGAAACAAAGTCTGCAATCTTAATTAGAAGTCTTTTCATATTTTTAGTAACAGCTTTCTTCCATATAAATGTATATTTATTTGAACTAGCTTCTATTTTAGTACCATCAATAAATATTGCTTCTCCTGAAATTTCACCTATTTTATAAAGAAAGTTACTTGCCTCACTAAGAATACGTGTAGCACAAGGTGCAAAATGAAGACTTCTAAATCGTGCAAATGTTGAATGATCTGGTACTTTAGAACCTTCTAATAGATACATAAAATTAATATCTCTATAACAAGCCTTTTCTATGTCTCTTGATGAATAAAGTTTATTCATATATCCGTATAACATGATTTTAAGTAACTTTCGTGGCGATGCTTGATTTTCCTTTACTTTGGAATAAGTCATATATAAATCTGATAAATCCATCTCCTCAACAAATTGACTTAGCAAACGTACAGAATCATTACTTGGAATCATACACTCAACATTTATTGGTAATTTTAGTTGATAAAATTTTCTATTAATTATATAATTCTTATGTAAAATATTTGTTTTGTTCATATTAATATTTTACTATAAATCTCATTCTTTTTAAGGATGGGATTTATTTTTTTTGCATAAAAACAGAGCTGCTGCACCACTAATTATAAATTAGTTGTGCAACAGCCCCTTTTTCATTATAATATTGTTTTATTTGAATCAATAATAATTGATATTAATTAACTATAAAAATAAATGATCAAAAGTGAATAAATTTAATAATTTTTATTAAAAGGATTACTTAGGTTGAAATCGGCATAAGTGCTAGCTGTTGATTTACCTAAGTCAGTCATATCTACATCGATATCCACAGGGGTGGTGTCTCCATTTAATTGTTTATCCACAGATAAAGATCTAGCTGTTATGAGTTGTGTTAATCCGTCAGTAGCTATAAGAAAATCTTTTTTCTTATAGAAACAAGAATTGTTTGTATATTTATCTAACAATTTTGATTTCATATTTGATATAGTATTTATATAATTATTAGGTGCATATGATTTATTATCACTAGTTTGTCCACCTTTAGTTGTGATAATTACACAATCTTCTAAATATTTTTCGTATAATGCTCTATAATCTGAATTTTTAAGAATTACATTAAGTAGAGGTCTTTTAGATATATCAACATCAATTAAAGGATTATATATATCAAAGTTAACCATATCTGTGGCTTCTGTTGTACCATAGTTACCAAAAGAGTAATTATAATCCCAAGGAATTATTCTAGCAACGTTATTAAGATATAAGGCATAATTATGAGCTTTGCCTGATTGATAGCTATCTAGATTAACTAGATATGTATTAACGGCAAAATACCTGATTACCTCATCAACATCTATTAACTTTTCTAATGAAGATTTATATTCAGCAGTATTACAACTCTCAGAAGAACTTAATAAATTAAGATTTTTGATCCATTCTATAGTAGAATTAATTTGATTATTAAGTTTTATTTTTTTTGATTTTTTATAATTATTTATATCTATACCTTCATTAACATTATCCCATATGCCTGAATAATCTTTATATATATCATTATCTTTATAATCTGTTGAACTAATATCAAATGAGTTATAATCTTTGGTACATAATAAATCGCTTCCAGGAAGTTCAGGTTTACATAATAAACCCCCTTCTTCTTTTAATGTTCTGTTAATTAGAGCTTCATCTATATTCTCTAGTAATAGATATAGTCCGTAGTTTTCATCGTTTATGTAGAGATTTACCAAAGCATAGTAAGGAGTAGGAATATTCATATCAGTCATTAATTTATAAGAAAGATATTCCTTTAATAATGTTGCATCTCCATACATATTATTTAGAGAAATTTTATGTAAACCATAGAAATTTTGTTTTTCACCATATTCTGATTTTTTTATATATTTTCCAAAGTTAATGGAAAAACTAAATCTGTTAGAATTATCATCATGTACATTTCTTAATGTTGAATTTCCTTTAGTTCTTATTCCAACATAATTAATTTTATTATTGCCGATAGATATAGAATTAGCCAAAACGGTAGGAGTATCTAGTGCATTATCTAAAAGATAATTTAAATTTTTCTTAGATATATTTATTTTAACAGTTTCAATATTTTCAGTATTAAAGAGCTTTGAATAATTTGCTTCAATTGCTTCTCCTTGAGTAGCTTTGTTTATTTTATAGTTAGAAGGAATTTTTGCTATAGGATAAGTATTCTTTGAAGAATTTTTGTGTATAAATAAAAAAAATGATAATAAAGTAATGACTATTAAGCATATAGATATAAAAATAAAGTTTTTCTTTTTCATAAAAACCCCCTTATAAGAAATGGGAGCACAAATAAAAATATTGCGCTCCCTAATAATAATTATTTGTTTGCAAATATAGCAGTACACCATTCATTACTCTGATGTTTCTCTGTTAGAGTAAATCCATGTTCTTCTACTATGTTCTTTACTTTATCATAATTCCATTCAACTAATCCTGAAACTAGTAAATATCCGTCTTGTTTAAGATGATCTTTGATATAATCCATGAACATCTTAGTTTCATCGCCACCTATATTGATATATATCCAATCAAATTCATCATCAATAGAAACTTCATTAGATAGTACATCTCCTATTTTAACTTCTATATTAGATAAGTTGTTAAGTGATGCGTTTAGAAGTACTTCATCAGTAACATCTCTTATATCTAGTGCAGTAACTGAACTTGCTCCTTTTATAGCTGTAGCAATAGATAATATTCCTGATCCTGTTCCTATATCTAGGACTTTTTTGCCTTCAAAGTCTTTAGATAATATAACTCGAAGTAAGTCTTGAGTTGTTTCATGAAGACCTGTTCCAAAGGCACCTTGAGATATGAAGTTAATCTTTTTCTTATTATCAGCAACTTCTTCTTCTGGAGATGCAAGTACCCATGTTTCATCAATATCTATAGCAGGAATAGAAAAGTCATCATAAGATGTATCTTCCTCTTCTAATATATTGAAACATTTTTCACCTACTATAGGTTGCACTATGTTATTGAAACTTTTTAATTCTTCAAATTCTCCTGTAAATGCAACTTTTAATGTGACAAGTTCATCTTCTTTAACTATATAATCATAACCATTATCATCAGTTGTAATTTCAATAGGACTTTCATAGAATACATCATAGATATCATTTATCTGTAAATTCTCTATTATATTATCAACACGATTGTAAGGTACTTGGTAACATAAAATAAACATTAAGTAAAAATCCTCCTTATATGAATGTATTTCATATAGCTAATTTTAGTATAGAAAAAATGAAAAGTAAAGTTAGAGTGTGATAAAATAAAGAAAAGGAGAGGTGAATTGCTATGAAAAAAATAGTTATTTTAGAGAGAGAAACTTTAGGAAATTTAGACTTTGATATGCTTAAATCTTTTGGTGAATTAATTATGTATGAAACAACTAATCAAGATGATGTTATAGATAAAATAAGAGATGCTAATATAGTTTTAGTAAATAAAGTTGTACTTAATGAAGATAATTTGAAGTATGCAAAGAATCTAGAGATAATATGTGAAGTTGCTACTGGATATAACAATATTGATATAGAGTATGCTAAGAAAAATAATATTGCAGTAACTAATGTGGCAGGATATTCAACTAATACAGTAGCTCAGCATACATTTGCATTACTTTTATCACTATATAATAGAATTTCTTATTTTGATAATTATGTTAAGAGTTATAAATATACTGAATCTGGACTATTCACTGATGTTAGTAAAACTTTTTATGATATAGCTGGTAAGAAATGGGGAATAATAGGACTAGGGGCTATAGGTAGAAAAGTAGCAGAGATTGCAACTGCGTTTGGTGCAGAAGTAAGTTATTATTCAACTTCAGGTAGAAATAATGATTCAAAATATAAAAGAATAGAATTAGACGAGTTATTAGAAACATCTGATATTATATCTATTCATGCACCTCTTAATGATAATACTTTAGGCCTTATTAACTATGATAATATATGCAAAATGAAAAAGAATGCTGTTTTGATAAATGTAGGAAGAGGTCCTATTGTAGTAGATGAAGATTTGGCGAGAGCATTAGATGAAGAAAGAATATTAGGAGCAGCTTTAGATGTATTTACTGTAGAACCAATTAAGAAGGATAATCCATTATTATCATTAAAGAATCCAGATAAAGTTATATTAACTCCACATGTAGCATGGGCAAGTATAGAAGCTAGGAGTAGATTATTAGGAGAAGTGTGCAAGAATATTACAGAATTCTACAAAGGTAATAAAAGAAATAGAATAGTATAACCAAGAAATAATACAAGTTTAGTGCAATTTTACCCATAAGACTACAATCGTTTGTTAAAATTATAAGAATTAATTTACGAAAAATTAAAAAATATGGTATAATTTATTATATGGTATTTAGAAGTTAATTTTTTTGGGGGAAAGGATGATTGTATGAATATAAAGAGTATTAAGAAAATGATTGCTTGTATTATGATAAGCAGTATATCTATTAGTATGATTTGTTGCAATAATTCTGATAAGAATAAAAAAGATAAACAAGAGAGTAAGGTAGAGGTAGAGCAAGATGGATTGCCAGAAGTAGAAGAAAAAAAATCAGAAAGTTATTTTACTGAGAATGATTTAAAGGATGTAACTGCTGAACAAGTAGAGGAATTAGTTACATATTATAAGCAATTTTCACAGAATACTACTAAGATTATGAATGATTTCTATGGAGGAGTTCAAGATAATATTCAAGACATCAATTCAATTATAGAAGCTAATAATTCAATTAGAGATAAAATGTATGAATATGCACCTGATGTTATGTTAGACGAATTAAAAGGTTATGTAGATGGATTTGAAACATTTACAAATTCTATAATAGAGGCAGGAGAATATTCTCTAGAAAATTATTCGGATTATTCAGATGTAGATAATAAGAGATATAATGTTGAGAATGAATTAAAAGAATTAATACAAAAATATAATTTAAATATTTCGTTATATTAGCTTATTAAGAAACATATAAATAATAAAAACAAATCAAATTATTGACATGTATTGAAGAGTGTAGTATTATTAGTATCAATAAACAAAATATGTATAAGCTATGATTAAGAGTAGTAAGAAGAAAGATATCTTATAGAGAGTAGAACAGTTGCTGGAAGTTCACAGATAATCGCTTTTGAACTTGCTTATGAGCTGTAAGTTTTAAGAAGACTTACCGGTTGTTAAGATCGTTATTTTAATTAAGTATTTTTTTGGATGGTACCGCATAAAAGCTCCAATTGGGTTTTATGCGGTTTTTTACTATTTACGGGGAGGTATAGTAGATAATGTTAAATTACAAGAAGTATAAGAGATTTGAAACAATTAAATTAAAAGAAAGAACTTGGCCAGATAAGTTTATTGAAAAGGCTCCTATTTGGTGCTCAGTAGACTTAAGAGATGGTAACCAAGCATTAGTTAATCCTATGACAGTTGATGAAAAGATAGAAATGTTCAATCTTTTAGTAGAACTTGGATTTAAAGAAATAGAGATCGGTTTTCCATCAGCATCTCAGATTGAATATGATTTCTTAAGAAGATTAGTTGATGATAATATGATTCCTGATGATGTATATGTACAAGTATTAACTCAAGCTAGACCACATTTAATCAAGAAGACATTTGAATCATTAGAAGGAGTTAAGAATGCTATATTACATATATATAATTCAACTTCTATATTACAAAGAGATGTTGTGTTTAATATGTCTAAGGAAGAGATTAAGAATATAGCAGTAGAAGGAACACAATTAGTTAAAGAATATGCTAAAGATTTTAAAGGTAATTTAAGATTAGAATATTCTCCAGAAAGTTTTACAGGTACTGAAGTAGACTATGCCTTAGAAATATGTGATGCTGTATGTGATGTATGGGGAGCAACTAAAGATAATAAAGTTATAATTAACTTACCTTCAACAGTTGAGATGGATACTCCTAATGTTTTTGCAGATCAAATAGAATGGATGTGTACTCATTTTAAGGATAGAGATAGAGTAATAGTTAGTGTGCATCCTCATAATGATAGAGGAACAGGGGTTGCAGCAGCAGAATTAGCTATGCTTGCAGGTGCAGATAGAGTAGAAGGAACATTATTTGGTAATGGAGAAAGAACAGGTAATGTAGATGTATTAACTATTGCATATAATATGTTCTCTCAAGGTGTTAATCCAGAACTTAATCTAGAAGATATCGAGAAGATTATAGATGTGTATGAAAGATGTTGTAAGATTCCAGTTCATATAAGACATCCATATGCAGGAGAATTAGTATTTACAGCATTCTCGGGTTCACATCAAGATGCAATTAACAAGGGTATGACTAAATATAATGAGAGACATGGACAATATTGGGAAGTTCCATATTTACCAGTTGATCCTAGAGATTTAGGAAGAGAATATGAAGCATTAGTAAGAATCAATAGTCAATCTGGAAAAGGTGGAGTTGCCTTTGTAATGGACAAATATTATGGTTATAAGATGCCAAAAGCAATGCATAAAGAATTTGCAGATGTTATTCAAAAGATATCTGAATCAAAAGGTGAAGTTGCACCACAATTAATTATGGATAAATTTAAAGAAGAATATCTAGATATAGTAGGACCATTTAAATTTATCAAATGTGCAGTTACAGATGAGAATGTAGATGACCCTAAGGTAGATACTAGAATAAAAGTAAGATTTGAATATAATGGAGAGGAAAAAGTTATAGAAGGTGTAGGTAATGGTCCTCTTAATTCCTTAAAGAATGCTATAGTAGATGCAAAGATTGCAGATATTTCTATTTTAGATTATAGTGAACATGCATTAGGAAAAGGTTCAGAAGCTATGGCTGCTTCTTATGTTAAAGTATCAAGAAATGATACAAAGAAAGAGACATTTGGTGTAGGAGTAAATAGCAATATTACAATTGCATCAGTAAAGGCTGTATTTAGTGCACTTAATAGATTATACAGATAAACATTATATTTTCTAATGATTAGTACCAATTGTTATATGCTTTTTTAATAGCATAATTTAATTAATAATTTCTAAATATAAAAATTGAGTTAGCTAAATGTTGTAAACTTATTAAAATTTATCCGATACAACATTTTAAATGCTAACTCATTTTTTGATTTTTATTCTAATATTCTACAAAAAAATTGATTTTACAACAATAAATATATTATAATAGGTAAGTATTAAAAAAATAAAGTTTTGGGGTGAAAGATATGTCTTTATCTAGTGTACTTACTAGTATTAATGATTTTCTATGGGGACCACCTTTACTTATTCTATTAGTAGGAACAGGTATATATTTAACCTTTAGATTAAAATTAGTACAGATTACTAAGTTACCATTAGCATTGAAATATGTATTTGGTAAAGATGATGAAGAAGATGATGATGATGCAAAGGGGGATGTTTCAAGTTTTGGAGCATTATGTACGGCATTATCGGCAACAATAGGTACAGGTAATATAGTTGGAGTAGCAACAGCTATAAAAGCAGGAGGACCAGGGGCTTTATTCTGGATGTGGATTGCTGCTTTCTTTGGAATGGCAACAAAATATGCAGAAGGTGTTCTTGCAATAAAATATAGAACTGTAGACGAAAATGGAGAAATGGCTGGAGGACCTATGTATTATATACAAAATGGTCTAGGATTAAAATGGCTTGCTAAGATATTTGCAGTCTTAGGAGTTGGAGTCGCATTTTTTGGAATAGGTACATTTGGACAAGTAAAATCTATAGCAGAAGCAGCTAAGATAGCATTTAATGTTCCATCTGCTGTTACAGCGGTTGTAGTAACTGTATTAGTAGCTTTAGTAGTATTTGGCGGAATAAAGAGAATATCAAAAGTTTCAGAGAAGGTTGTACCTTTTATGGCTCTTTTGTATATATTAGCAGCAGTTGTTTTAATTGTTATAAACATAAAAGCTGTTCCTGGTGCATTTGCTGTAATTATTAAAACTGCATTTAAACCATCAGCAGCAATGGGCGGTGTTGCAGGTGTAACAGTTAAGATGGCTATATCAAAAGGTGTAGGAAGAGGAGTTTTCTCTAACGAAGCTGGATTAGGTAGTGCGCCTATTGCGGCAGCAGCAGCAAAGACAAAAGAACCTGTTAAACAAGGATTAATATCTATGACAGGAACATTCTTTGATACAATAATAATTTGTACAATGACAGGTTTAGCAATAGTTCTTACAGGTGCTCATGGTGGAGTGGAACAAGGTGCAGAAGTTACAACACAAGCATTTGCAATTGGTTTGGGTGTATCAACAGTTGCAAAATATATAGTCAATGTTGGATTAATGTTCTTTGCATTTACTACTATATTAGGATGGAATTATTATGGTGAAAAATGTATGCAATATTTAGCTGGTACAAAATCCATAGTAATATATAGAGCAGTATTCATAGTATTAGTTGCAATTGGACCATTTATGTCAATAGATTTAATATTTACAGTTGCTGATATAGTTAATGGTTTAATGGCTATTCCGAACTTAATAGGTTTAATAGGTTTAAGGAATGTTATTGCACATGAAACAGAATTATATTTTTCTAAATTAAAAGGAAGAACACAAGAAGAAGAGATAGAGATAGCATAGATTTTATGTTTAGTAAATTGTATAATTAGGTTAGTCATTTTTAATAAGCAACAAAATTATTAACACATTTATTTTTATATAAATTATATTAGGTATTTCTAAGATGGTGAAGAGGTGAAAATTCATTGATGCTATAAAGTAAGCAAAATCTTAAAATATAGCATTTAAACGGTATTTTCACCTTTTATTATTAGAAATAAAGGTGAAGAAGTTGGAAAAAAGAAAGGTTCAGAATTATAATTCAAGAAATATAAACAAAAGAAATGTTTCAAGGAACAAAAAAGCACAAATTATTAAACTTAAAAGAAAAAAAAGGAATAGAAATAGATTTCTATTTTCTATAATAATTATTATGGCTTTAGCAATAGGAATTAATAAGCTTCAAGACAATGTATCAAATATACCTAGTATTACATCAGATGAAATTAATTTATTTATTGATGAAGCAGATAAACATTCGCAGGATAAAGCTCAACTTAATTGGAAGGAGTTAGCTGCTATAAATGCAGTACTTTCTACTGAAGATTTTAAAGTAATAGACGAAAATACTATAAGTGAAATATCTAATGCTATGTATATAGATGGTACTACAAAAAGAAGAAGCTTTAATGAAACACTAGATAAATTACTGCTTACTGATAAGCAAAAAGAGAAGGCAGAGGAAATACTTAATAGTTTAAAAAATGTTAGTTTAAGAGAAAAATATAATGGAAAAGATATATCTAAGGAAGAATTTATACATAATTTAACAGAACCTAGTAAGAGATGCTATGAAAAATATGGAGTTTTACCATCAATAGCAATAGGGCAAGCTATATTAGAATCTCAATGGGGAACATCAGAATTGGCGACTAAATACAATAACTATTATGGTATAAAAGCAGATAGTAGTTGGAATGGAGCAATATGTAATTATTCTACGAAGGAAAATTATGATGATGTAATAAAAGCTAACTTTAGAGCATATAATACTATTGAAGAATCAGTGCTTGATCTTGGCGCTTTTATCAATAATAATTCAAGATATAGGGAAAATGGCTTTTTCAATGGGGGAAATTATACAGAACAAGCAGAAGCTCTAGAAAGAGCTGGATATGCAACACTAAAAGATGAAAACGGAACATTAATATACGCTGATTTATTAATACAGATAATAAGAGAAAATAATTTAATGGTATTAGATAGTGAAGTGTAATTAATAAGTAGTTAGATGGAGGGAATAATTATGGAAAGATCCTTAGTATTAATTAAACCTGATGCAGTTGAGAGAAATTTAATAGGAAAGGTTATTTCTTATTATGAAGAGGCTGGATTGAAGATAGCTAACATAAAGATGCTACAAGTTTCAAGAGAACTTGCTGAGAAGCATTATGAATGTCATAAAGGAAAGGAATTCTACGAGAAATTAATAAAATATATAACTAGAAGTCCTCTATGTGCTATGATAGTTGAAGGTGATGATGCAATAGAGCGTGTTAGAAAGATAAATGGTGCTACTAGACCAGATGAGGCAGAGTACGGAACAATTAGAAGGGCTATAGGTATAGATGGTACTCAGAATAGTGTTCATTCTTCAGATTGTTTAGAAAACGCAAAAAAAGAAATAGAATTATGGTTCGGTGATGAATAACTTATAGTTAGATATTGAGTTTCTAATAAAAAAATTAAGGTGGCTAAATGCTACCTTAATTTTTTGTGTTTTTATACTCCTGTTATTCTAGTCCATTCTTCATTATAGAATTCAAATATATCTTTTGGTAAATCCTTAAATACTTCACATTTATCTAATAATTTACTTGATGGGTAAGATGCTTTTGTATCTTCATCAAGCAACTTATATGTTTCAGTATTAGGTGTATAATATCCTATATATTCTACATTTTGTAATGAATTTTCTGGATCTGTAAGGAAGTTAATTAATGCTTCAGCTCCTTCTTTGTTAGGTGCACCTTTTGGAATACACATTCCATCAAACCATTTGTTTGATCCTGATTCTGGTACTACATATTTTAGAGAAGGATCAGATTCCATTATATAAGCAGCATCTCCAGACCATACAGTGGCAAGAGCAGCTTCACCATTTAGCATTGCATCTTTAACTTCATCTACAAGCCATGCTCTAGATAATGCTTTTTGCTTAACTAGTTCATCAGCAGCTTGTGATATTTCAGATTTATCTGTAGAATTCATAGAATAACCTAATCTCATAAGTGAAATTGAGAAGGCATCTCTAAGTGAGTTAAACATTATTATATTATCTTTATATTTTTTATCCCATAATATATCCCAATTAGTTATCTTTTCTTTTACTTGAGATGGATCATATATAATACCTATAGTTCCCCACATATATGGAACAGAATATTTATTATCTGGGTCATAAGATAGACCTTTATAATCTTCACCTATATATTTATAATTTGGAATATTATCGAAGTTAATTTCTTCTAATAGATTTTCTGATATCATTTTTTCTATCATATAATCAGAAGGAAACACCAAGTCATATTTTGTAGTTCCAGAAGTTACTTTAGAGTACATTATTTCATTAGTATCATAAGTGTTATATACTACTTTGTAACCAGTTTCATCTTCAAATTTTTCTAATAAATCTTCATCTATGTAATCTCCACAATTAAAAACATTTATTGTTTTGCTAGAATCTTTAGATGAACAGCCAATAATTGAAGTTGAGATAATTAAAATTATAGATACAAGTGCAAGTAATTTTTTAAAAATTTTCATTGTTTTTATCACCTCTTATAAATGATTTGCCATTAGCAATAATTAATAGCAGAAGAACAACAATAAACATTATTGTTGATAATGCGTTTATTTCAGGTTTAATACCTCTTCTAGCCATAGAATATATTTCTATAGATAGATTAGAAACACCAGGACCATTAGTAAAGAATGATATTACAAAATCATCTACAGACATTGTAAATGCCATTAGAAATCCAGAGATAATACCTGGTTTTATCTGAGGTAATATTATTTTTCTTATAGTATAGAATTCAGTAGCACCTAAGTCGAGTGCTGCTTCTTCTACATTATCTGGCATTTGTTTTAGTTTAGGTAGCACTGATAATATAACATAAGGTATGCTAAATGTTATATGAGCTAAAAGCATAGTAATAAAGCCAAATTCAAAATTAAAAAATATGAATAACGACATAAGTGCAATACCTGTAACTATATCAGGATTAAGAACTGGTAAATAATTTATATTTAAAAGTATAGTTTTAAATGATCCTTTTTTTATTTTGTTAATTCCAATAGCTGTAAATGTTCCTACTATAGTTGAAATAACAGAAGATATAACTGCTATTAATATAGTATAATAAAGGGCATTCATTAATCTATTATTTTGAAAAAGACTAGAATACCATTTTAATGAAAATCCACCCCAATGAGACATAGACTTAGAATTATTAAAGGAAAATATCATTAATGTTACAATTGGTGCATATAAAAATATAAATATAAGAATCAAATAGAATCTTTTAATGAAGTTTTCTAATTTGCTTAACATATACCACCAGCACCTCCTTCTTTATCTGTTCCTCCAAATCTATTCATTATAGCCATAGATATAAGTATTATAATCATCATTATTATTGATATAGCTGAACCAAAGTTCTTATTACCCATAGTTATAAATTGTTGTTCTATTAAGTTACCTAGAAGCATATATTGTCCGCCACCTAATAAGCTAGATATAACAAATGTTGACACAGCAGGCATAAATACCATTGTAATTCCTGACATTACACCTGGTAGACTTAATGGGAAAATTATTTTCTTAAAAACTGTAAATCTAGTAGCACCTAAATCTTTTGCAGCATTTATAAGATCATGGTCCATCTTTGATAATATTGTATATATAGGTAGAATCATAAATGGTAAAAAATTATATATCATACCTAACAGTACAGCTCCATCATTGTATAAAAAGGATATAGGTCCTATTCCAAAGTTAGATAAAAAGCTGTTTATTATTCCGTTTTTACCTAGTATAGGTAGCCAAGCATATGTTCTAAGTAGAAAGTTCATCCACATAGGAAGAATGAATAACATAACCAAAAGAGATCCTCTATTAGGAGCCATTTTAGATATAATATATGCTACAGGATATCCTATAAGTAAACATAAAAATGTAGAAATAGCTGCAATAATAAGTGAACGTGTAAATATATTTAAATATTGTTTCGAAAATAATCTGTGAAAATTATCTAACGAAAAGCTATAACCTGTACCATTAGAAGTAGTAAAACTATAAAATAATACAATTATTAAAGGTATTATTATAAATATTATGCTCCATACAGTGTATGGATAAGATGCATATGCTGAATGTTTTTTATTCATTGTCTGCCACCTTTCTCATAATATGAATATCTTCTGGATAAATTCCTAGTCCTATGATATTTCCAACTTCAACATGTTTTGTGTTATGCAATATCCAAGTTCTATCATTCTCTATGACTTCTATTTCATAATGAACTCCTTTGAATATTACAGAATTTACTTTGCCAATTAGTTTTGATTCTTCAGGAGAAAGAATTTTTATATCTTCTGGTCGTATAACTACATCAATATTTTCATTTGTTTGAAAACCTTTATCTACACATTCAAATTCAGTATCTGCAAAATAAACTTTAAAATCTTCGAGCATTATACCATCTAGTATATTACTTTCTCCAATAAAATTAGCAACAAAAGCATTAGCAGGCTCATTATAGATATCTTCAGGAGTTCCCATTTGTTGAATCTTTCCTTTATTCATAACTATTATAGTGTCTGACATAGTTAGTGCTTCTTCTTGGTCATGTGTTACAAATATAAATGTTATTCCTAAACGCTTTTGAATTTTTTTAAGTTCTAATTGCATCTCATGACGAAGCTTAAGATCTAGTGCACCTAAAGGCTCATCTAATAATAAAACTTTAGGCTCGTTAACTAATGCACGGGCAATAGCTACTCTTTGTTGTTGACCACCACTTAGAGAAGGGATTTTTCTCTTCTCAAAACCAGATAAAGATACTAATTTAAGCATTTCAGTAACTTTATTCTTTATGTCTGTTTCAGGAAGCTTCTTAACTCTAAGACCAAAAGCAATGTTCTCATATACATTCATATGAGGGAATAATGCGTACTTCTGAAAAACAGTATTAAGAGGTCTTTTGTTAGGTGGCATGTTAGTTATGTCCACGTTATTAAAGAAGACAGTACCATCATCAGCAGATTCGAAACCAGCTATTATCTTAAGGGTAGTGGTTTTACCACAACCTGAAGGTCCTAATAAAGTTAAAAATTCATTTTCTTTTATATCTAGAGACAAATTGTCTAATATTATATTGTCACCAAATGATTTTTTTATTCCGTTAAGTTTTATAATAGTTTCATTCATCAACAGGACTCCTTTTTAAATAATATTAAAACGATGGTGGGCTGCTAACCCATATAACTTTTGCAGTACTTTTTCCAGCATTAGCAATGTAATGATTCTCCTTAGGTTTAAAATAGAAACTCTCACCTTTTTTTACTTTATGCAGTTTATCACCTAAGTGAAGAATAATAGAACCAGATAACACATATCCAAACTCTTCACCTTCATGAGGAGTTTCTTCAGCATATCTTCCGTTAGGTTCTAACGTAAGGAGAATTGGTTCCATACTATTTTTTTGTGAATTTGGAACTAACCACATACAATTGAATTTAAGTTCGTTATTGTCTTTAGTAAACATATCTTCATGTGTGAAGACAATTTTCTCATCTGTCTTGTCACTGAAGAATTCCATAAGATTTGTCCCTAATATTTCTAAAATATCTATTAATGTAGCGATAGAAGGAGAAGTTAAGTCGTTCTCTATCTGCGAAATAAAACCTTTAGATAATTCACATCTGTTAGCTAATTCTTCTTGGGTTAAGTTTTTCTCTATTCTAAGACTACGAATTTTATTACCTATTTCCAATATTTCACCGTCTTTCTACATAATGTTTAGTAAAATAATACTAAACTCTAAGTTTAAAATTACTAAACAAACAAATGTATTATATACTAGAAATTATATATAAATCAATATAAAATAAAAAAATAATAAAAAAAATAATGATAAGATTAGAAATAATATTGATAATGAATAATAAATATGAGATATTATAAGGTATAAAACAAAGATATGTAGGTGTAAAAATGGTTAATGATAAGATAAATTATAGGAGAAATGGTAAGAAAATATATATAAAGCAGCCAGAATTGAGTGAAATGGAGTTTGTATCTAAGCTATGGAGTGATGAGGATACTATGAGAGATATAGGTGGAGTTTATGATATATCAGAAGAGAAGTGGGAGAGGTTCTACAATAGTATGATAAAGGCAGAGGATAAAAAGAACTTCTATTGCTTGATATATACAGTAGATGAAGATAAACCTGTAGGAGAGGTAAGTTTTCATGGATACGATTGTGTTACTAAGAGTGCTAGATTTAATATAAAGATATTATATAGTGAACGTAGGAAGGGGTATGGTGAAGAGGCTTTTAACTTGTTATTAGAATATTATTTCTTTGAATTTGGGGGTAGAATGGTTATAGATAATGTAACTACAAGAGAAGGATTTAACTTAGTAAAGAAATTTGGTTTTGAAGTTACTGGTCAATATAATGAAGAAATTGGTATTAGGTTAACTAAGGAGAACTTTTCACATAAAGTTATTACAGAAGAAAAAAAAGTAGGAATATTTGTATATGACAATATGGAATTATTTGATTATGCGTTAGTAGAGAAGATACTAACAATTGCTAATGAGATTAATGGTAAAAAGATATTTGATATAAGTAATATATCTATAAATTCCAAGATAAATATAGATTCAAATGTTGTTTTATATAATAATGTGGACAAAAAGCAATGGGATATAATTATTCTACCAGGTAGTAAGTGTATAGTAGATTCAGAACTTAATAGTAGCTATATACAAGACAATATCAGATCAAGTGAATATATATGTGCACAAGGAAAGGCTATAAAGTTTCTTATTGCAAGTAACGTATTAGAAGGAATATTTGTACCAAAAAATCAAGTGGATGATGAAGATTCTAAATATATACCTACAAGAAGATTAATAGATAAGCCATTTGTTGACAATGGGAAGGTTATGTTGAGTAGTAATATAATGGGGCAAATGGAATTGATGTTAAGATTAGTAGACAAAATAGGTGGTATTAAATTGGCTAAGGATGTAGGAAAAGCTATAGGTGTAAATTATGAATAGCTTTAAATAATCATAAGTTTAGTGTAAAATATAACTTAAGAGAGTTTTTAATTAAAATAATTTTTTACCATGGAGGTTTTTATGCAAAAGAAATTAAACGGAAAAATATTAATATGTACCGTTGCAATTTTAATTGTTTTAATAGTAGTAGCTATTCTCATATTTGATAAAAAAATAAAAAAAGAAATAAATATAGCTAAAGATTTTATACAAGTGTTATATGATAATGATATGGTTAGCAAAGATAAAAAAATTGAGGATATAAATTTCGATATAAGTAAACAAAGTGATGGAGATAATGACTATTATTCTATAACATCAAAAGATTTTGGAGTAGATTTAAACGAAAAAGGCAAGGTAATAGGATTTAATTATAATAGAAATAATCCTATTGGAGAAAAAATAGATGCAGATGTAGCTAGAGAGACTGCAGAAAAATATGTATCTATATTGGTTAATGGTGATTATAAGTTTAAGGAAGAAGAAAAGCAAGAAGGTAATGTAACATATTATAGTTATGTTTTCACTAAATATAAAGGTGGCTTCCCATTTTATAGCGATCAAATAGTAATACAAATAGATAAGTATACTGGATATTTAACAAGATATACTAATGTTGAATCTCAAAAAAGTCCAGAAAAGATAGTGATAAATGTAGAAAAAAATATTGCAGAAGCTACAGCATTAGAATCGTTTAATAAGTTAAATAATGATGGTGTTGTTCAAGAAGGAGAAACATTTACAGCATTTTGTGATAATGAGGACAAGACTAAGACAGAATTAAGCTATGTTGTTTCTATAGTAGGAAAAGATATGTCAGATAAAGAAGTAAAAATGAAGGTATTTGTTTCTACTAAATCTGGTAAAGTAATTAATACAATAAAAGATAATGTTAGTACTGCAACATCATAAAATAACTTATGTTTCACAATAATTAATATCAAAATTATATGTTCTAAGTAAATAAGATAATATGAAAATCCAATGTTATTTAGTATAATAAAAATTATGTTTTCTAATGATTAGTATCAAATATTATATGTTTTCATAAATAGCATAATTAAGAATTTCTGAAAAATTATTGAAATATTAATTGTTAGATAACTTATATTTTACAATAATTAATATCAAAATTATATGTTTAAGTAAATAATATAATATCATTAAGTATTTACTAATATAATAAAAAAGAGTAAAGATCCCTAAATACTATAAACTCACTAAAGCTCAAACAGTATAGTATTTTTAACGGGATCTTTACTTTTTTATTATAAGAAATACTAAATTCTATTATAGATAATTTACTTAAATCAATAATTTGATATTAATTAACTTAAAAGATAAGTAATCCAAAAAATATATTCAATAATTTTTTAAAGTAAGAATTACTGAAGACTTAAGATACTTGTTAATAATATAGATATATTAAAAATCACCATAACGCGTAAATAATTAAAATATAATAAGCTTAGTGGAAGTAACCATTACTGTTAAGGTTAGAATTATAGGTAGATATAGAATAATATAACCATGAAGAATTAAAAATTAGTATGAGCAATATGGAACAATCGGTTACTGAAACTAATGCTATTATATTTTAATTATCAATATTTATTCAAAGCAATAATATTGATACTAAAAAAGAAAATCATAATATTAACATTATCAAATAACATTGGATTTTTCATCATAATAATATTATTTTACTTAAATCAATAATTTGATATTAATTAACTTAAAAAATAAGTAATCAAAAAATATATTAGCTAATTTTTTAAAAGTAAGAATTACTGAAGACTTAAGATACTTGTTAATAATATAGATATATTAAAAATCACCATAACGCTTAAATAATTAAAATATAATAAGCTTAGTGGAAGTAACCATTATTGTTAGGGTTAGATTATAAGTAGATATAGAATAATATAACCATGAAGAATTAAATATTAGTATAAATAATATGGAACAATAGGTTACTGCAACTAATGCTATTATATTTTAATTATCAATACTTACTTCCAAGCATCTATATTACTTAAATCAGGCATAGATTTTGCTGTAAATACAGGTTCTTTTATTCCAGAACGTTTTTGATCTTCATAATCCTTTAATAATCTAAAGGCTGTCTTACAAAGCATTGCAATTGCAATTAAATTGATTATTGCCATAAGCCCCATAAATATATCAGCTAAAGTCCATACAAAATCTAAGCTTACTTTAGAGCCTAAAAAGACCATAAATACAGTAAACAATCTATATATAGTTAGAACATGTTTCTTTTTAGATATAAATTCTATATTAGATTCACCATAATAATAGTTTCCTATAATAGAGCTAAATGAGAATAATAATATACATATGGCAATAAAGTAGTTACCCCATGAACCAACCTGTGAAGAAAGAGCTTTTTGAGTAAGTTCTATACCTTTTAGTCCACTAGTAACTGGATCAACATCAGATAATAGTATAATGAAAGCTGTACAGCTACATATTATAATTGTATCAGTAAATACACCTAATGTTTGGATTAAGCCTTGTTTTACTGGGTGTGATACTGTTGCAGTTGCTGCAGCATTAGGCGCACTACCCATACCTGCTTCATTTGAGAATAAACCTCTTCTAATACCATTTAATAATGCAGCACCTAGAGTACCACCTGCAACTTGCTTTATTCCAAATGCACTTTTTATTATAAGTGCAATTACTGAAGGAAGCTTAGTTATGTTAATTATTATAACAAGTAGAGCTATTAATATATAAGCTATGGCCATAATTGGAACAATTACTTCTGATATTTTTGCGATTCTATGAATACCACCGAATATTATAATAAATGTTAAAATGGTTATTAGTATGCCTATTATGTTTTTATTAAATCCAAAAGCAGTATTTATTGCAGAAGTAATAGTATTTGATTGTACAGAATTAAATATTAATCCAAATGTGACAGTGATAAGTATTGCGAATATTAATCCCATCCATTTTTTATTTAGAGCTTTTTTCATATAAAAAGCTGGTCCGCCTATATAGTCACCATTAGAATCTTTTTCTTTGTATAATTGAGCTAGAGTTGATTCGATAAAACTTGAAGCAGCTCCTATTAGTGCAATTATCCACATCCAAAATATTGCACCAGGGCCACCTATAGTTATAGCAATTGCAATACCTGCAAGATTACCTGTACCAACTCTAGAAGCGGTACTTATACAAAAAGCTTGGAATGAAGATATTCCTTTATTATCTTCATTACTTGAGAAACTATCTCCTAATAAACGAAACATTTCTTTTATCATTCTGAATTGTACAAATTTTGTTTTATATGAGAAAAATAATCCTAAGCACAATAAAAGAGCGATTAAGATATATGTCCATAAAAAATTGTTGCATTTATCTGCTAAGTCATTTAAAAATAGCATAAATATCCTCCCTGTAATTCATATTTAGACATTCTTTTTAATAAATTATATAGTGAAATTTAAAAAAATGCAAGAAATACTGTTTATAAATTGCATTTTAAATTTACTTTATTGAAATTAACAAAATATAAAAACCACCAGAATCATATCATTCAATGGTGGTTTTTTATATTTTGAATAATTCAAATATTATTCTTCAGGATTATTTTCATTTTCAGTATCAGAGTTATTGTCATTATTGTGATTATTGTCATTATTTTCATTATCATGAGAATTATTATTGTCATTGTTATCTTCATTGTTAGTTTCATTATTATTCTCGTTATTATTATTCTCATTATATTTGTTGCTATTTCTATATTTTGTATTAGTAGAGTAATTAGTACTTCCTATTAAGTAAGGATAATCTGCAGTAACAGGGTTTGGATTAGCTTTTTTTACCAAAACACCACCACCATAATTAACATGTGCGTCACAATAAGATGTTGGTTCAGTACCTTCTATAAACATTTCAGTATATACACGATTGCCTCTAGGATCACTAGAACATAAGCTAGTAGCTAGCTTTCCTGAATCCTTGCATACAGTGGCTGTTGTTATACCTGAAGGTTGTTCTATATCTTTAACTTCCAATCCTTCATGAGCTTTTTCCATTATCTTAGCCCATACAGCAGCTGCTGAGTTAGAGTTAAGTCCATATTTTTCATTTAAATTAACTGAACTATTATAATAACCTAGCCATACAGATCCAGAATAATATGGTGTAAGTCCTGAGAACCATAAGTCTTTGAAGTCAGTTGGAGTTCCTGTTTTACCAGCAGTTGGCATAGATCCCCATTGAGCACTTGGACCTGTATAAGATCTAGAACCTTTTAATAAGTCATACATTATATAAGCTGTTTGCTTTGAGAAAATCTCTTTTGTTTCAACCTCGTTATCTAGTATTACATTACCTGAAGCATCTTCTACCTTAGAATATAGTCTAGGTTCAGTATAGACACCTTTATTACCAAATACACCAAATGCTGAAGCTAATATATAAGGAGTACCTCCATCAGGATTCTTAGGATCATTACGGAATTGTCCTAAGGCAAGGGTTGCAATACCTGTATAATCATCATTATATTTTAAACCAAATTCTTTGCCATAAGCCTTACCTGTATCAACCCCTAGTTTGTTTTCTACAAGAACAGCAACTACATTTTTAGAATACATAATACCATCCCTTAATGTTACATTACCTGCATATTTGAAGTCATCATTATTAGGATTGTATGGTGTTCCATCAGAATCAAATAATCCTTCGCTTTCAGGAATAGGTGCATCATCTATTGTAGAAGCTGCTGTTAATATCTTTTCATTTATAGCTGGACCATATACAGTTAATGGTTTAGTACATGACCCTATAGAACGTAATTCACTATAAGCTCTATTAGTTGATTGTGCAGTATGTTCACCACGACCACCTATTACTACCTTAACAGAACCTGTATGATAATCGACGATAGTACAAGCAGCTTGGAAGGCTGGGGTATTACTATTTGGTATTACCTCTTCGCCATTATAAACAGTGGTTTCATCAAGAACTTGTTGTGCATAATCTTGTAATTCTCTATTCATGTTTGTGTATATTTTTAAACCACCATTTGCTAGTAATTTTGAAACTTCGTCTTTTGTATATTTGTATTTGTTAATTAAATCTTCTTTTACTTGTGCTATTGTAGGGTTAATGTACCACTCATATTCTAGTTTGTATGATTTATGAGTTGAAGAGAATACTAAACCACCATTGTCGATATCTGTAATTGCTTGATTGTACTCTTCTTGAGATATTTTTCCTAGTTCTAACATCTTAGATAGGACTGTTTTAGTTCTATTAATATATGTTTCTTTGTTAGAACAAGAATATGCACTATAAGTAGTTGGAGCTTGAGTAATACCTGCAATATATGCACATTCTATTAGATTAAGTTGACTAGCAGGTTTTGCAAAGTATAAATTAGCAGCTGCATCTACACCATAGGCAGTTCCACCCATAGGGATTGTGTTTAGATAAAGACATAAAATTTCATCTTTTGATAATTGCTTTTCTAATTGAATTGCAAGCCACATTTCTTTGATTTTTCGTTCAATCTGAGAACTCTCATTAGTTAATATAGTGTTTTTTAGTAATTGTTGAGTTATAGTTGAACCACCATGGAATTGAGTATTACCTGAAAAAACTTTTTTTACATCTGTTACAAATGAACCAACAATTCTTATAGGATCAATTCCAAAATGTGTATAAAATCTCTGATCTTCAATGGATGTAAAGGCATCTTTTAGATTCTGAGGTATTTCTTCATAACTTATTACATTTCTATCTACTTCAGAAATAAGGTTATCCATAAATTCACCATTATCATCATAAACAGATGTAGGTTCACTTAAGGCTTTTACTGCATTTACATCTAAATCTGGAGTGCTTTTTATAATTGCAAAAACATATCCTAAGCCTATAACAGTTATAGTTAAGCATAAGAAAAATACAGTTAAAAAGATTCCTTTAAATATTCGAAAACCAAGAGATCTTTTTTTCTTTTTTTTCTTCTTGGAAGTTTTATTATTTACGACATTTTTTGCTTGATTACTTTTAGAAGAAGTAGTTGCTTTATTATTGTAAGGATAGCTTACTTTTTTTGTATTATTGGATTTTTTGGCTTGATTTTTATTATTGTTATTGTTGTTTGTTGCCATTTTATCCTCCTGTAAAATAAATAATAATAATATAAAATATTATAGCATAATTATAATATTAGTGTATTAATAACTCAATATAAAGGTATAAACATGAATTATAAAAACAAAAAATATTCCAAAAATAGGAAAAAATATATTGTGATTATATCATTATTTATTGTTATTTGTCTAACTTTTTTTGCTTATTTTTTTGACAAAAGAATATTTCCTTCTGTTTTAAAAATGAGCGAGGTTAAAGTTAAGGCAAAAGTAGTTGAAATTATTAATGAAACAAGTTTAGAATTACTTAGCGATGAGTTCTCATATAATGAAATGATGATAATAGATAGAGATTCTGAAAATAATATTTCATTAATAAGAGCTAACACTATTAAACTTAATTATTTATCGTCTAAATTAGCTATAAAATGCAATAATAAATTGGACAAAATGGGAAAAGTCGGAATAGAGGTTCCGTTAGGATGGATTAGTGATAATAGTACTTTTTATGAACTAGGACCAGACATATGTGTAAATTTAGAGCCTGTAGGTAACCTAGAAGTAGAATATAATTCTATATTTGAGAGTGCCGGCATAAATCAAACAAGACATATAATCAATCTAGAGGCAAAAGCTACAGTTAAAATAGAAGTACCATTACATAATGAAGAATTTATAGTAACATGTACAGTACCAATTGCAGATACTATAATAATAGGAAAAATTCCAAGTACAGCAATAGATTTCGGAAAAAACTAAAAAGGAAGAAATTAATCTTCCTTTTTGGTATAATATAAGTTAAAAATAAGACTAATTAAGGAGACTAGCAATTATGGTTACAGGAAATATAGAAGGTATCAAAAAATCATATTTAGAAGAATTAGATTTATTACATAAAGTCAAAACTTCAAGAGATGAGATATGTAACATTGAAATAATAGATAAAATAACAAGAATATCATCTATTATAGAGAAAGAAGTAAGCGTAGCAATAGATAGAAGAGGCAATGTAATTTCAGTAGCTATAGGAGATTCTACATCTGTTTCTCTTCCTATATTAGAATTAGTAGAGAAGAAATTATGTGGTGTTAGAGTTATACATACACATCCTAATGGTAATAGTCATTTATCAGCATTAGATATATCAGCATTACTTAAGCTTAAGTTAGATGCTATAGTTGCAGTTGGAATACTTGATGGTAGAATAACTGATTTATCTATGGCAACTATTTTTGTAAAGAACGATATATTAACTTATGAGGAGAAGAATAATATATCAATAGAACAAGCGTATTCTATTAACATATCAGAAATGATTCGTTATTCTGAGAGTTTAGTTAAGAAGAGTGATGTAATTGAAGAAGATACAGAAAAAGCTATATTAGTAGGCTCAGATACTAGAGAGAGTTTAGATGAATTATATGATTTAGCAGAAGCATGTGATATTCCTGTTCTAGAAACAGTGTTTCAGAGTAGATCTAAGGTAGATCCAGCATTTTTTATAGGCAAGGGAAAGGTTTTAGAGATAGCTACTTTAAGACAGAAGTTAAAAGCTAACCTTATAATATTTGATGACGAATTATCAGGATCTCAAGTAAGAAATCTAGAGGCTAATATAGGTGCTAAGGTTATAGATAGAACAACACTTATATTAGAGATATTTGCAAGACGTGCAAAGAGTAAAGAAGCAAAGATTCAAGTGGAGCTTGCTCAACTTAAGTACAGAAAGAGTAGACTACAAGGTCTAGGAACTGTTTTATCTAGAACCGGTGGCGGAATAGGAACTAGAGGTCCTGGAGAAAAGAAATTAGAAACAGATAGAAGACATATAGAAGAAGCTATATATGACTTAAATAAAGAGCTTAAGAAAATAAAAAAAGTAAGAGAAGTTCAAAGAGGTAAAAGAACTAAAGAGAATATACCTAAGGTATCATTAGTAGGTTATACTAATGCAGGTAAATCTACTTTAAGAAATAATTTATGTGAAAAAGCAGCAAGCGAAACAAGTCAAAAAGAAAAAGTATTTGAAGCTGACATGTTGTTTGCTACACTAGATGTAACTACAAGAGCCATAAAGCTTAAGAATAAAGGAATTATAACTTTAACTGATACAGTAGGATTTGTTAGAAAACTTCCACATGACTTAGTAGAGGCATTTAAATCTACACTAGAAGAAGTTGTTTATAGTGATTTATTATGTCATGTTGTTGATGCATCATCTGATTCAGCTATTTCAGAAATAATAGCTGTAGAAACTGTGTTAAAAGAGATAGGTGCAACTGACAAAAAAATGATATTAGTACTTAATAAAGTGGATAAGGCAACTCCAGAACAAATCGAAGAAATAAGAAAAGATGCTAAGCTAGAGCAGATTATAGAAATTTCAGCGAAGGAAGGTCTTAACCTAGATGAATTGTTAACAATAATAGAAGAAAATCTTCCATATAATATGCAGAAAGTAAAATTATTAGTTCCTTATGATAAAGGTCAATTAGTATCAATGATTCATAACAATTGCAGAGTTATAGAAGAGGAATATAGAGAAAATGGAACTTATTTAGAAGCAGAAGTAACAGATGAATTTTATAATAAAACAAAGGAATATATTCTTGAGGAGTAAAGATAATGAAAAAAAGTATAGCTGAATTACAGATAGCATTCCAGTCAATAACTAACTCATTAAAACGTAATAAAAAAGTAAGAGCAGTGTTCACATATGGTAGTATAGTATCAGGAGATATTTGGGAAGGCTCAGATATAGATATTTTCATAGTATATGAAGATGAGTATGATAAGATAAGAGATATATTTTCAGAGTCAAAAGGTGTACCAGTACATGCAAAGGTTCTATCAAGAGAAGAATTTATAGAGTTAGATAAGGTATCAGGTAATAAAGGAATTATTAGAGATTTAATGGCCAAATCTAAAATGGTATTTTCTAAGGATGCAATTATAAGTGAAATATATAATAGATCTAGATATAGTAATGATAGTCAGCTAGAAAAATGGAATTTGGTGTATCTTGGTAATATAATAAGTGACTTAGGTGTATGTAAAAAGTATTTAATAAATGGAGGATTGAATACATCATATGAGGTTCTAATGAGAGTTTTAGATGGAGTTGCTAAATTATATATAAATTTAAACGGATATGAAAAAACAAAAGATTCAGTGGTTATGGCCTCTAATTTAAGTCATTCAATAGAAAATGTAGTTACTAACTTGTTTAATAGTAAAGTTACAATAAAGGTACTACAAGAAACTATAGATTATGTAGATATATTTATACAGGATAATCTTATAGAAGCTTCAAAATTATTATTAGAATGTTTATCTAATCAAGAAATAGCAGTAAGTGCTTATGAACTTACACATTCAGAATTATTTAGTGAATTTAACATAAAGATAGAATTTATACTTAAGGAATTAGCAAGAAGAGGATATGTTATTCAAGAAAAAAGACCATTGTATGATTCTTCAGGAATAAGGATTATGAAAGAATATGTATATAAGATAAAAAGTTAATTAACGTACAGGGGGGCTATTATTTATGGTTGATAAACTGTTTCAGATAAAATTTATAGAAGAAGAAGCCAAGTATATAACTATAGCAAATCATATAAAATCATTAATTGAGGACAAAAAGATAGATGATGGGGCTAAACTTCCTACTATTAGAGAATTATCTACATACCTTGGTGTAAATAATGTAACTATAGTTAGTGCATATAAAAAACTCGTAGATGAAGGATTTGCTAAACAAAAAATGGGTAGTGGTACTTATGCAAAAAGAAAAGAAATAGCTTTTTCATTTAATAAAACTTATTCTAATACAGTTAGAAAAATGAATATAATGAATCATGAAGATATAATAGATTTTTCGGGTGAAACAGTTAAGGAAAATATATTTCCTATAGAGCATATAAAAGAAACTATAACTGAAGTGTTAGATAGAGATGGTGCTAGTGCTTTAATATCACAAAATCCATTAGGATATGATAAGTTAAGAAGTGCAATAAATAAGGTTTTATGGAAAGGAAAACTTAATTCAGAAGATATACTTATTATATCTGGAGCACAACAAGGAATAGATATAGCATCTAAAACTATATTAAACATTAATGATAATGTAATAGTTGAAAAGCCTACTTATGGAGGTGCATTATCAGTATTTAAATGGAGAAGAGCTAATATATTTGAAGTGGATATGGAAGAAGATGGGGTGGATATAGATGCATTTGAGAACATCCTCAAGAAAAATAAAATAAGAATATTTTATACCATGAGTTATTTTCAGAATCCTACAGGCGTTAGTTATAGTAGGGAGAAAAAGGAGAGAATAATACAATTAGCAAAGAAATATGATTTTTATATAATAGAAGATGATTATTTATCAGAACTTATATATGATAAATCGGTAGAATATGCACCATATAAGTGGTTAGATAAGGATGATCGTGTAATATATATAAAAAGTTTTTCAAAGATATTTCTTCCAGGAATTAGAATTGGATATATAATAGCACCTAAAGTATTTAAAGAGAGTATTAGAAATTCTAAATTTAATACTGATATAGCAACATCAAGCTTGATGCAACGTGTGCTTGAACTTTATATAAAAAAAGGTTATTGGATAGATAATATACATTTTCTAAATGAAGAATATAAGAATAGATATAATTTTATGTCAGAAATTCTTAATACAGAATTTAAAGATATGATAAGCTATAAGGAACCTGGTGGAGGTTTAAGTTTTTATGTTCATATAGAAAATAGTAGAATTAATTCTAGAAAGTTATTTATAGAATTGAGCAAAAAAGGAGTAATAATAACACCAGGAGTATTATTTTTTAGTGATATAAGAGAAGGAGATAAGACTTTTAAGATAAGCTTTGCCCAAACAGATATAAATAATATTAAGAAGGGGCTAGATATAATAAGAGAGGAGTTAGAAAAGTGGCATATATAACTATAAGAAATTATGGGGAAGATTCATTTATAGAGAAGAAGTCAGAATTTATAGGATATGCAAAGAGAGTTGAGAATGAGGAAGAGGCAAAAGCATTTGTAGATGAGATAAAAGCAAAACATAAGCAAGCTAGACATAATTGTTTTGCATACATAATTGGAAGTAATATGGGAATCCAAAGATATTCTGATGATGGAGAACCTCAAGGAACAGCTGGTATTCCTATATTAGAAGTTATGAAAAAAAGTGGAATAACAGATTGTGCAATAGTTGTTACTAGATATTTTGGTGGAATATTATTAGGGACAGGTGGTCTTACACGTGCATACACAAAAGGTGCGTCTATGGCTATAAATAATGCTGGAATAATAGAAAAAGTAAAGGGAGTAAAGTTATCTATAGATATAAATTATGATCTATTAGGTAAAGTCCAATATTTATGTACTCAAAATAATTGGTATATGGAAGAAGTGACATATGAAGAAAATGTAAGATTCTATATATTAGCAGAAGAAAGCATAGCTAATGAAATAGAACAAGAAATTACTAATACTACTAATGCTCTAGCTCATATAAAGAGAAGTGATGAAGGAGATTATTTTAAAGAAGAAAATAGATTATATGCAGAAATATAATTTGATAAATTGAATGAGAAAAATCTGTAATCCGTGTAATATTAAGGATTGCAGATTTTTTTTGTTTGTATTTTAATCTTTTAATTATGCATATTTTAATAGTTAGATGAAAATAATAAATTGAAAGAACAAATAGTTAATTGATATATATATATATATATATATACAACTATTTATCAGAATGGAGGCAATAATATGGGCAATAATATGGACATAGAATACCCTATGTTTTGTTATCAATGTGAACAGACAGCAGGGGGGAAAGGATGTACCAAACTTGGTGTGTGTGGTAAGACACCAGAGATAGCTAACCTTCAAGATTTATTATTATTTCAATGTAAAGGAATAAGTTGCTATGCAAATGAACTTCTTAAGAAACAGCTTAATGTTGATAAGGAGATAGTTGAGTTTATTGAGAGTAGTTTATTTACTACTCTTACTAATGTTAACTTTGATGCTGATGTTCATGTTAATCTACTTAGAAAATCTCAACATATAAAAGACTCACTTAAGAAGAAATTAGGTAAGATAAACAATAACACGGCTTATGTTACATATAGTTTAAGTGAAACAAAAGCAGATATGCTACGTGATTCAGCAGTAGCAGGTATTATGTATGATAGGAATTTAGATCCAGATATAAGATCACTTCGTCAGACAATTATATATGGATTGAAAGGAATAAGTGCATATGGACATCAAGCAAGAGAACTTGGGTATTATGATGATGAAGTTGATAATTTCTATATAAGAGCACTTGAAGCAGTAACAGATGATAGTTTATCAGTAGAAGATTTAATAAGATGGACTATGAGAACTGGAGAAATGAGTGTTGCTATAGTTAAAAAACTAGATGAAGCAAACACATCAGTTTATCATAACCCTATTATGAATAAGGTAAATGTCCATATAAAAAAAGGACCATTTATCATAGTATCAGGACATGATCTAAAAGATTTAGAGATGTTACTTAAACAAACAGAAGGAAAAGGAATAAATATCTATACTCATGGGGAGATGTTACCATGTCATGGATATCCGGAGCTTACTAAGTATAAACATTTAGTAGGAAATTATGGTGGTGCATGGCAAGATCAACAAAAAGAATTTGATGGAATACCAGGTTGCATACTTATGACAACTAATTGCATGATGAAACCTAGAGAGAGTTATAAAGATAGAATATTTTCTACCAATGTAGTTGGATGGGATGGAGTAAAATTTATAGAAAAAAATTCAAATGGGGAAAAAGATTTTACTCCAATAATTGAAAAAGCATTAGAACTTGGTGGATTTACAGAAGATCAAGAACCTAAAGAGATACTTGTTGGATTTGGACATAAAACAACATTAAATTATACAGAAGATATCGTAAATGCAGTTAAAGAAGGTAAAATAAGGCACTTCTTTGTTGTAGGTGGATGTGATGGTGCAAGACCAGGTAGAAACTATTATACAAAATTTGCACAGATGGTTCCTGATGATTGTGTTATTTTAACCCTTGCTTGTGGAAAATATAGATTTAACAAACTAGAATTCGGGACAGTTGAAGGACTTCCTAGGTTATTAGATGTTGGACAGTGTAATGATGTATATTCAGCTATTAAGATAGCAATTGCATTAGCAGATGCGTTTAAAACAGATGTTAATAGTTTACCTTTATCAATAATTCTGTCATGGTATGAACAAAAGGCAGTAGCAGATTTGCTTGCATTATTATCACTGGGAATAAAAGACATATATTTAGGACCAACATTACCAGCTTTTATAAGTCCTAATGTGCTTCAATATCTTGTAGATACATTTGGATTAAGACCAATAAGTACTCCAGAAGATGATTTAAAGTCATGCTTGAAACAAGAAATTTAGATAATGAGGTGGAAATGTACATGGACCAATATTCAAAAGAAGTTATTAATGCGAATAAAAATATCAAAGAAAAAAGTAAAGTGAAAACTCATAGTGCGGATACAGCAGCATGGGCAGAAAGTTATAAAATTATCCCTGATTCAAATGTAACAATTCCTAGTGTAGAAAATGTTATAGATGCTAAAGATTGGGTTGATAATGGAAGTAAATTATAATATTTGAGAAAGGAAAGTGTTTATATGGCAAAAGTTACATTGACATTGGATGGTAACACAGCAGCAGCATATGTAGCATATGCTTTCACAGAAGTAGCATCAATATATCCTATAACACCATCTTCAACCATGGCAGAAGTAGTAGATGAATGGGCTGCAAAAGGCAAAAAAAATATATTTAATCAGAGTGTGAAGGTAATTCAAATGCAATCCGAAGCAGGAGCTGCAGGTGCATTTCATGGTTCATTGCAAGGAGGAGCTCTAACAAGTACATTTACAGCATCACAAGGATTATTACTTATGATACCTAATATGTATAAGATAGCTGGAGAATTACTTCCAGGAGTATTTCATGTGAGTGCAAGAGCTATTGCAGCACAAGCACTTAATATATTTGGTGATCATCAAGATGTTATGGCAGCAAGGCAAACAGGTTGTGCGATTCTAGCCTCTTCTTCTGTACAAGAAGTTATAGACCTTGCACCAGTTGCACATTTAGCTGCAATTAAGGGAAGACTTCCTTTTATTAATTTTTTTGATGGCTTTAGAACTTCGCATGAGATACAAAAAGTAGAAGGACTTGAATATGATGATTATGCATCATTAATAGATACAGAAGCATTAAAGGAATTTAGAGAAAGAGCATTATCACCATCTAATCCTGTTACAAGAGGAACAGCTCAAAATCCTGATATATATTTTCAAACAAAAGAATCTTCTCAGCGATTTTATGAAGCTATGCCTTCTATTGTAGAAGAGTATATGAATAAGATAAGTAAGCTTACAGGAAGAAAATATGGCTTATTTAATTATTATGGAGCAAGGGACGCAGAATATATAATAGTTGCTATAGGTTCAGTTAATGAAACTATAGAAGAAACAGTAGATTATATGAATAAACAAGGTAAGAAATATGGTGTAGTAAAAGTTCATCTGTATAGACCATTTTCTGCTCGTCACTTCTTAGAAGTAATTCCATCTACCGTTAAAAGAATAGCTGTATTAGATAGAACGAAAGAACCAGGAGCAGTAGGTGAACCTTTATATTTAGATATAAGAAGTTGTTATTATAATGCTGAAAATGCACCTGTTATAATAGGTGGCAGGTATGGATTAGGATCTAAGGATACTACTCCTAGTCAGATAAAAGCTGTATTTGATAATCTAGAAAGTGAAAATCCTAAAGATAGATTCACAATAGGTATCAATGATGATGTTTGCAATACATCATTAGATATAAATGAATATATTAACACAGCAGATAAGGGCACAGTATGTTGTAAGTTATGGGGATTAGGATCAGATGGAACTATAGGAGCTAATAAGCAAGCTATTAAAATAATAGGAAATTATACAGATAAAAAAGTCCAAGGATATTTTGCTTATGATTCTAAGAAGTCAGGTGGACTTACTATATCTCATTTAAGATTTGGAGATAGAGATATAAAATCAAGCTATTTAGTAGAAGAAGCTGATTATACTTCTTGTCATAATCAATCATATATATATGCATATGATATAACAAGAGGTATAAAAGAAGGTGGAACCTTTGTTTTAAATTGTAGATGGACTGATGAAGAGTTAGAAGAGAAGCTTCCTACAAGAATTAAAAGGACTCTAGCTGAAAAGAATATTAAGTTCTATTGCATAGATGCTATAAAAATAGCAGAAGATATAGGATTAGGTAATCGTATAAGTATGGTTATGCAAGGTGTATTCTTTAAATTGACTGATATTATCCCAGAGGATGAAGCAAAGAAATATCTAAAAGAAGCAATAAGAAATATGTTCAGCAAAAAGGGTGAAAAAATAGTAGCATTAAACTGTGAAGCTATAGATAAAGGATATGAATTAATAAGGGAGGTACAAGTAAAAGAAGAGTGGAAGAATATTGCTGATGAAGACATTAAGCAAGTAAAAGAACCAGATTTTATAGCTAATATTATGCGTCCAATGCTAAGAGAGGAAGGTAATGAATTGCCTGTTAGTGCATTTAATGGAATGGAAGATGGAACATTTCCACCTGGTACATCAGCATATGAGAAGAGAGGAATAGCAGTAAATGTTCCTGAATGGAATATTGAAACTTGTATTCAATGTAATCAATGTTCCTATATATGTCCACATGCATGTATAAGACCATTTCTATTAGATAAACAAGAGATTCAAGATGCACCAGAAGGATTTAAAACTAAGAAAGCTATTGGAAAGGGAATTCAAGAATATGAATTTAGAATACAAGTAAGTACTATGGATTGTACAGGATGTGGTAATTGTGCTGATGTATGCCCAGCTAATCCTAAAGCTTTAGTAATGAAGAAGATATCCACACAAACAGAAGTGGAAGTTCCAAATTGGGATTATGCTGTTAATAAAGTTTCAGAGAAGGGAGATTTATTTGAAGGGAAAAGTGTTAAGGATAGTCAATTCAAAAGACCTCTTGTAGAATTCTCAGGTGCATGTGCAGGGTGTGGAGAAACACCTTATATAAAATTATTAACTCAACTATTTGGTGATAGAATGATGATTGCAAATGCAACAGGATGTTCATCTATATGGGCAGCATCAGCACCTGCTACAGCTTATACTTGTAATGAAAAAGGTATGGGACCTGCGTGGGCTAATTCATTGTTCGAAGATAATGCTGAGTATGGGTTAGGTATGTATCTTGCTGTTAAGCAGATAAGAGATAGAATTGAAGACAACATGAAAGAATTAATGCATAGTAATATAGATATGCAATTAAAAGAAGCATTTAATAAATGGATTGAAGTAAAAGAATGTGGAGAAGAAACTAAAAAAATAAGCAAAGATATAATAGAAATATTAGAAAGATATGAGACAAAGTCTAGATCAGAAGAAGTATCGAAAGAATTTATAATAGATAATCAAAGTTATCTTATAAAACCATCTCAATGGATAGTTGGAGGTGATGGATGGGCTTATGATATAGGTTATGGAGGACTAGATCATGTAATCTCTACAGGAGAAGATATTAATGTATTAATTTTTGATACAGAAATATATTCTAATACTGGAGGTCAAGCATCTAAATCGACTCCAACGGCTGCTATTGCAAAGTTTGCTTCAAGTGGAAAGAAGGCAAATAAAAAAGATTTAGGAAGAATGATGATGACATATGATAATGTTTATGTAGCACAGGTGGCAATGGGAGCAGATAAAAATCAAACTATAAAAGCAATGATAGAAGCAGAGAAGTTTAATGGTCCATCAATAATAATTGCATATTCTCCATGTATTAATCATGGAATAAAAGAAGGGATGGGACGCAGTATTGCCAATATGGATAAGGCAGTTAAAAGTGGTTACTGGCATTTGTATAGATATAATCCAGAATTAAAGCAGGACGGTAAGAATCCATTTATATTAGATTCAAAAGAACCAAAAGAAAGTTTTAGAGAATTTATAATGGGTCAAGTTCGTTATGCAGCATTACAAAAGCAATCTCCAGAAATAGCAGAAGAATTATATAAAAAATGTGAAAAAGAAGCTAATAAACGTTATGAAATATATAAAAAATTAGCAGAATAATATTTATTATAGAAGTAAAAAGTTAAGCTGGCTAAATGTTGCAAATTCATAAAAGTTCAACATCTATAATGCTAGCTTAATTTTTTTACTCTATGAGAAATTATTTGCTTAAACTAAAGCTATTATATTTTAATTATAAATAACATGACTTTTATTTCCTAATTTAATATGTTATAATTTTAAGAGTTTAGTGTTATAAAACGATTGGAGGAGAAAAAGATGTCAGGACATTCAAAATGGCATAACATCCAAGCTAAAAAAGGCAAAACGGATGCAAAAAGAGGTAAAATATTTACTAAAATAGGTAAGGAATTAGCAATAGCTATAAAAAACGGAGGAGCTAATCCTGACAATAACGCCAAGTTAAGAGACGTTATAGCAAAAGCAAAGGCTGCAAACATGCCTAATGATAACATTAATAGAGCTATAAAGAAGGCAGAAGGGGATATGAATACAGTAAACTATGATTCTATAGTTTATGAAGGATATGGTCCAAGTGGAGTTGCAGTTATAGTTGAAACATTAACTGATAATAAGAATAGATCAGCAGGTAACGTAAGAAGCGCCTTTACAAAAGGTGGTGGAAACATGGGAGCAACAGGTTGTGTTAGTTTCATGTTCCAAGAAAAAGGTGAATTAGTTGTAGAAAAAGCAGATAGAGATGAAGATGAAATGATGATGATGGCTCTAGAAGCAGGAGCAGAAGACTTCAATGCAGATGAAGATGAAGTATTCGTAATAACAACTACACCAGAAGATTTCTCAAGTGTACGTGAAGCATTAGAAGCTCAAGGAGTAGAATTCTTAGAAGCAGCAGTTAAGATGATACCAGATACATACACTGCAATTAACGAAGAAGACGCTAAGAAGTTCCAAAAGATGCTAGACTTACTTGATGATGATGATGACGTTCAAGAAGTTTATCATAATGCTGAGTTCCCTGAAGGATGGGAAGAATAGGGCGTTTAGAAGTATTCTGAACTAGAAAAAATCATTTGATAATGGTATACAAATTTGTTTAAAGACACTTTCAATATTGATATACATAGTGTGTATTGATATTGGAGGTGTCTTTTTTTGCTTTTGGAGGATTTATTAAATTTTTTATATAATTATTGAAAAAATGATATTAATTATTATATAATATACAATGTCAATATTTGGATATATTAACATAAAAGGAAACTAGGAGAATGATATTGTGAAGAAACTAAATGAAACATTAAAAATAACAATATTAGTATCAGTAGCAGTTTTAACATTATTCTATATAAGTTTTAAGATAGTTAAATCTGATATAGAGAGACATCAATATCCAATAACTTTAAATAACGATAATTATAAATTAAGGTATATTGAAGACGGACCATATATTATTTCACAGGAAGATATTAATTATGATGTTTTTACTTGTTTAACATCTTATTCTATAACAGGCAATTACATTTATGCTGTAGATTCTTATAAGCCATTTAGTTATTTAAAAATAAATAGTGATTTAAATATTACTTTTTTTACTGAAGATATTAATGAATTTGACGAAAGTGATCAGAAAATATTTAAATATATGTTAAAGAAAGAAAAAGATAAAATTACTAAAGTAAATTTAAAAAATATAAAACCATCTAAAGTTATTGATTCGTATTTTGGAGATGGCAGTATTGTTTTAAAAAAGAGAAAGAATTCTTATGTTCTTTATGATAGAACTAATAACAAAATTATAGATACTGTAAAAAAATTAAAAGGATATTATTTAATATAAAATATGCAAAAAATAATGTAAAAAACAGTAATACAGGTAAACAAATTATTGATAATAAGTTCAGTCTATAGTAGATAAATGTTAATGGTGTTATAATTAAAAAAGTGAGAAATTATAGAGAGTATATATCTTGTAACCAAAATAATAAACAGATATGTTAAAGGAGGAGAGGATTTGAAAAATAAATTTAAAAGAGAAAAAGCATACCTGGGTATTATTGATAAGTTTATAATATTTTTTGTTACAATAGCAGTTGTTTTAGTAATTAGTACATCTATTATTTCTTATAATAGGATGGAAGATAATCTTTTAGATGTATATGAAAATAATCTTTCCAATAGAGTAGAAGAACTTGTGGAATCATTTGATTCTTTTTTTGAGAATAAATTTGATAATCTAGATTTTTTAGCTACCCAACCAGAAGTTTATAACATGAATAGAAATGAACAACAAGAATATTTATTAGAAAAAGCTAAGCCATTAGGTTTTGAGAAACTATTTATTGTAGATGAAGAAGGAAAAGCCTTTTATATAAAGCAGAATATAGTGAAAAATCAAGCTGGTGAAGATTTTACAAAAAAAGTATTAAATAATGACAGATATATTTCAGAACCTTTTATGGAATATACATTACATCGCTCAATTACAACTATATCAGTTGATATAGTTAATGCAGATGGTAAGAAAGTAGGAGCACTATGTGGAACTATAGATCTTGCAAAAGTTAATTATAAAATTGAAGAATTTACAGTAGGTAAAGATGGATTTGGTGTAATGATAAATGATGCAGGACAATATATAGCATATAAAGATATGAGTTTAGTTCATAGCAAGGAAAATTTTATAGATGAGTATTCTGAATATAATGATGATATATCATTAATTGAAGATAGAGATGATATTAGAGAAAAAAGTGGAAGTGTTAAGTTAAAAGGAATTAAATATAGTGCGGCTTATAAAAAACTTGATGTAAATGAATGGACAGTTATTATATTGGTTCCGCAATCAGAAGTTTTAGTGGAATTAGGTGCATATACAAGAATGCAAGTTTTAAATGTTATGGTTGTTGTTCTTTTAATTTTATTAGTTGCCAAGATAATGTATAATTGGCTATATAATGAGCATAAAGCGTATACAGATGGTCTTACTAAAATATTTAATAGAGCAAAATGTGATCTTGTATTGAAGAAAATAGATAAGGATAATAAATCTAGAATAATACTAATCTGTTTTGATCTTAATAATTTTAAAAAGATAAATGATTTAGAAGGCCATGCAGCAGGAGATAAAATGCTTCAAGATTTTGCTAAAATTTTAAATAATGTATTTGGAAAAATTGGATTTGTTAGTAGAATAGGTGGAGATGAATTCTTGGTTTTATTAAAAAATGCAACAGACAAAGAAATTGAGGCTTGTATACATGCTATGAATAGAAGAATAGATTTGTATAATAGACATTTTTATGATAATAAAAAATTAAAACTATCAACTGCATATGGTATTGCAATAAAAGAAAGAAATGAATTAACATCAGTAAATATTTTAAAGGAAAGAGCAGATTCAGAAATGTATAAAAATAAATATAAAGATAAAGAGTAAAAAAGAATAGAAATTAAAATAAATTACAAAAGTAAACAAAAAGTAAATAAAATATTATCTTTTTATGAAAAAAATAATTGACATATAATATCATATGTAATAAAATAACTCTTGTCGGTTAGTGAACCGATTTAGAATTTACAGTTGCTTTTAGACCACCAGGGTCGGCTTTTTATAGGAAAGGTCGGTTTTGGTGGTATTTTTAACGCTTAAAAAATAAAAATCCAATATCAATTTTTATTATAATTCATTAGATAATAAGTTTTTATGTATTAATTTATAAAAAAGTTACAAAATAATAGAGTGTGCTATTATGAAAAAACATTTATAATATATATATAAATAAATACTAGGTGGTGACAATTATGAAAATAATAAAGAAAGACGGTAGAATACAAGAATTTGATAAAAATAAAATAACAACTAGCATTAGTAATGCAGCAAGTGGATATTCATTAACAGAATCTGACTTAAAGATGGTTGTAGAAGATATAATAAAATTATTAAATAAAATTAGAAAAGATGAAACTCCAACATCAAGCTATGAGATAATAGGAGTTATTACAGACGTTTTAGTACAAGATGGATTTAAATTAGTATTAAAAGAATATATAGCACATGAATAATATATTGAAATTAATTGTTTCTATAAATAGTATAAGAAACAATATACTGAAAAATCTAATGTTATTTACATTATCAAATAACATTAGATTTTTTTACTCTATTAGGAAATTATATTTTGTTTGTAGGTGTGAATAAGTATCTTAAACATAGTATTTATGTATTGATAAGGTCACTACCCATAGAGTAAAGAAGAAAATAATGTCATGATAGAACACCAAGAATAATTTAAAACTTGTATATTTCTATTAAGAAATACTTAAAATTATATAAAATATCTTTATAGAAGAATTGTAGAATTGTATAATGAATATAAATATTTAGATAAAAGAAAGGAAAAGATTTATGAATAACAATACACTTAAGACAATAGGTATAACGTCAATAATAATTGTGATATTAATGTTTATATTAAAATTATTCATCAAGGCTCTACCATATGTAATTATAGTTGGAGTAGTATTGTGGATTGTACTTAATATAATAGGTTTTATTAACAATAGAAAATCTAAGAAGAATAAAAATTCAAGTGATTATACAAATGATATAGATAGTGAATATTCAGATGATGCTCCAGAAGTTATAGATGTTGATTATAAAGATGTAGACGAATAATTTGATAATAATTATTATATATTGTATAATACAGCTATGTTAAAAATTAACTTACATATATAAGAAGGGGGACACTTTTAGATGGAAAAAATTAAAATGACAACTCCATTAGTTGAAATGGACGGAGACGAGATGACAAGAGTTCTTTGGACTATGATAAAGGATGAATTACTTAATCCATTTATAGATTTAAAGACTGAGTACTATGATTTAGGGTTAAAGTATAGAAATGAGACTGATGATAAAGTTACAGTTGATGCAGCAGAAGCAATTAAGAAATATGGGGTAGGTGTAAAGTGCGCAACTATAACACCAAATGCTGCTAGAATGACTGAATATAACTTAAAAGAAATGTGGAAAAGTCCAAATGGAACTATAAGAGCATTGTTAGATGGAACAGTATTTAGAGCACCTATTATAGTTGACTCAATTAAACCATATGTTAAGAATTGGACTAAACCAATAACTATAGCTAGACATGCATATGGTGATATATATAGAGATGTTGAAATGAAGATACCAGGAAAAGGAAAGTGTGAATTAGTATTTACAGCTGAAGATGGAACAGAAACAAGAGAATTAGTTCACAACTATGATGGACCAGGTGTTGCACTTGGTATGCATAACTTAAATGGATCAATAGAGAGTTTCGCTAGAAGTTGTTTTAATTTTGCATTAGATACAAAACAAGATTTATGGTTTGCAACAAAAGATACTATATCTAAAAAATATGACCATACATTCAAAGATATATTCCAAGAAGTGTTCGATAAAGACTATAAAGAAAAATTTGAAGAAGCAGGAATTGAATATTTCTATACATTAATAGATGATGTTGTTGCAAGAGTTGTAAAATCAAATGGTGGAATGATTTGGGCTTGTAAGAACTATGATGGTGATGTAATGAGTGATATGGTTGCAACAGCATTTGGTTCATTAGCAATGATGACTTCAGTTTTAGTATCTCCTAAGGGTTACTATGAATATGAAGCAGCTCATGGAACTGTTCAAAGACATTATTATAAACATTTAAAAGGTGAAGAAACATCAACAAATTCAATAGCTACTATATTTGCATGGTCAGGCGCTCTTAGAAAGAGAGGAGAATTAGATGGCAATGCAGATCTTATGAAGTTTGCAGATAACTTAGAAAAAGCTTCTTTAGATACTATTAATTCAGGAGTTATGACTAAAGACTTGGCAATGCTTACTGAATTAAAAGATGTTAAGACAGTTAATAGTTTTGATTTTATACTTGCTATAAGAAAAAACTTAGAAAAGTTATATTAATATAAATAAATATGTAAAAAATCCAATGTTATTTGGTTTGATTAATATCAAAATTATATGTTTAAGTAAATAATATAATATCATTAAGTATTTACTAATATAATAAAAAAGAGTAAAGATCCCTAAATACTATAAACTCGCTAAAGCTCAGACAGTATAGTATTTTTAACGGGATCTTTACTTTTTTATTATAAGAAATACTAAATTTTATTATAGATAATTTACTTAAAGCAATAATTTGATATTAATTAACTTAAAAGATAAGTAATCCAAAAAATATATTCAATAATTTTTTAAAGTAAGAATTACTGAAGACTTAAGATACTTGGTATAAATATAGATATACTAAAAATCATCATGACACATGAATAATTAAAATAGAATTGATTTGATGGAACAAAGCTTTTTTGCTAGGGAAGAATTAGTAATGTTTATAATAAATAAAATACTGCAAGAAATTGAAGAACAGTATGAATAAAATTGAGCAAACGCTTTGTAAAATCAAAGTCATTCTATTTTAATTGGTTACTGAAACTAATGTTATTATATTTTAATTTATAAGAAGATATTTTGTTGTTATTTTGTTATAATATTAAATGATTAAGAGAAGAATAGTTAAAAATAAATTTTTTATCAAAAGGAAGATGACAATGAATAATGATTATTTATTATTAATAGATGGTTCTAGTTTATTATCAACTCAGTATTATGGTAATTTACCTAGAGAAATAATGTTTGCAAAGACAACAGAAGATAGAGAAAAATTTTATGATAAGATAATGCAGACATCTGATGGAATTTATACTAATGCAATATATGGATTTATGAGGACATTTATTAAGATATTAAAGGAACAAAAGCCTAAATATATTGCTGTAGCATGGGATATAAGTAGAGATACATTTAGAAGAGAATTATATTCTGAGTATAAAGGAACAAGAGGGGAAACACCAGCACCTCTTAAAGAGCAATTTAAGTTATGTCAGGATATTCTTAAAGCTATGAATGTACCGCAATTTATGGATACTAGATATGAAGCTGATGATTTCTGTGGAACATTAGCGAAAAAGTTTGAAGAAGAGATACCAGTTAGAATATATACTAAAGATAACGATTATCTACAATTAGTATCAGATAATACTAGATTATGGCTTGCGTATACTACACAAGAGAAAGCAGATGAATTATTTAAGAAGTATAATATAGATAAGGATTCTACTAATGTACCTGATAAATCATTTGAATTAACACCTGAATTAGTTAAAAGGGAATTTGGAGTTAAACCATGTCAAATTGCTGATTTAAAGGGGTTAATAGGAGATAAGTCAGATAATATAAAAGGAGTAACAGGAGTTGGAGAGGCAAGTGCTGTTCCATTATTATGTGAATATGAAACTATAGAAAATTTATATAATAATATAAGAGATTTAGACAAAAAATCAGAAAAAGAATTAAAGGAATATTGGAAAACTAAGCTATCAATAAAGAGATCTCCATTATCATATTTGTTAAAAGAAAGCGAAGAAGATTTAGTAGGAGAAAAATCTGCTATTATATCTAAGAAGTTAGCAGTTATAAAAAGGGATATAGATTTAGGAGAACTAGAAATAGATGATTTAAAGGTAGATATAAATGAAAAAGTTGGTAATGACGAATTTGAAAAACTACAAATAAAATCTATTAATTTAGATAATATTAATAATATAATTAATTCTCAAGAGGTAATTAAAGATGCCGATATCATAGAATTAACAGAAGTGAGTAAACTAGAAGAGTTACAAGATATACTTAATAATATAGGAACTATTTCTTATTTTTCATATAAAACAGTAAATGATTCTGAATATTCTAAGATGGATTTAGATAGAATAATATTATATTCTGAAGAAAAAATATATAATATTAATTGGTTTAATATATATAATGAAGACAGCGAGAAATCATTAGATATACTTAAGAATTTTATGGAGAATAGTTCAATAGATAAAGTTATTCATAATGCCAAGGCATTAATAAAGATATTATATAAGTATGGTATAGAGCTTAATAATCTTATTTTTGATACATCTATTGCAGGGTATATTATAGATTCTTCTAAGGGGGATTATACTCTTAGTAATTTAGTTAAGGAATATTTAGGTGAGACTATAGATGATTCAGATAAGGAGTTAAAAGCAACTAAATATATTAAAGAATTATATGAAAATTTATATAAAAAGATAAAAGAAGATGGAATGGAAGACCTTCTATATAACATTGAATTACCTCTTATATATGTTCTTGCATCCATGGAAGTTGAAGGCTTTAGAGTAGATAAGAAGATGCTTAGAGAATTAGAAACTAAGTTTAAAAAGGAAATAGAAGATACTCAGAGAGATATATATGAGTTAGCAGATGAAGAGTTTAACATTAATTCTCCTAAACAATTAGGAAAGATATTATTTGAAAAGCTAGATCTTCCAGTAATTAAAAAGACTAAGACAGGATATTCTACTAATGCAGAAGTATTAGAGAAGTTAGAAGGAAGTCATGAGATAATACCTAAAATAATGTATTATAGACAGATAACTAAGCTTAATTCCACTTATGTTGAAGGATTGCAGAATGTAATAGATGAAGATGGACATATACATTCAAACTTTAATCAAACTGTAACTACAACAGGAAGATTATCTAGTACAGAGCCTAACCTACAGAATATTCCTATAAAATATGAGATGGGTAGAGAAATAAGAAAGGTATTTATTCCAGAAGAAAAAGGAGATATGATATTATCGTGTGATTATTCTCAGATAGAACTTAGAGTTTTAGCGCATATGTCAGAAGATAAGAATATGATAGATTCCTTTAATCATCATAGCGATATTCATAGAAAAACTGCTTCAGAAGTGTTTAATGTACCAGTTGAAGATGTAACTCCTCTTATGAGAAGTAGAGCAAAGGCTGTAAACTTTGGAATAATATATGGAATGAGTGACTTTTCATTAGGTAAAGATTTAAATATTCCTAGAAAAGAAGCAAAGGAATATATGGATATATACTTTAATAGATATCCTAACATAAAAAAATATCTAGATGGTGTTATAGAATCTACAATAGAGAATGGATATATAACAACAATGTTTAATAGAAGAAGATTTATAAAAGAAATAGAATCCTCTAATAAAATAACTAAAGCATTAGGCGAGAGACTCGCTATGAATGCACCTATACAAGGAACTGCAGCAGATATTATTAAGATAGCTATGATAAAAGTTTATAATAGATTGAAAGAAGAAAAACTAAATAGTAAACTTATATTACAAGTTCATGATGAGCTTATACTTAATGTAAAATCATCAGAGAATGAGAGAGTAATGAAAATTGTTCAAGAGGAAATGGAAAATGCAGTTAAATTAAGTGTGCCGCTAGATGTGGATATTAATGAAGGTATGACATGGTATGAGGCAAAATAGAGGAAGTGATTAGGTATGATAAAGATAGGACTTACAGGAGGGATAGGTTCAGGTAAAAGTGTAGTATCTAATATTTTATTAGCATCAAAAATAAAAGTAATAGATGCTGATATTGTATCTAGACAGGTATTAGAGATTTATCCTGAGATATTAGATAAGGTAAGAAGGGAATTTGGAGAAGGATATTTTGATTGGAGAGGAGAATTTAGAAGAAAAGAATTCGGTAATCATATATTTAGATTCCCAAAGTTGCGTATAAAATATGAAAATATAATAATTCCGTACATTAAAAAAGAGATAAACGAAGCATTTGATAGATATGAGAAAAATGGAGAGAAAGTAGTAGTATTAGATGCACCTACTCTTATAGAAAATAAAATGCATGAAGAAATGGATTATATTATACTAGTTTATGCAGATACTAATACTCAGATTCAACGTATTAAAGCAAGAGATAAGATATCTCAAGTAAATGCAATTAGTAGGATTAATTCTCAGATGTCTCTAGAAGAGAAAAAGAAATACGCTAATATAATAATTGATAATAATGGTAATATAGCAGATACAAAAGTTCAAGTAGAAGATATAGTAGATTTTATTAAACATATTAAATAAAAGGAGATACAATGAGAATTAAGAAAGGCATTATAATTGTAGGAATAGTACTAATAACATTATTCTTTGGTACAAAATATTATCTAAAAGAATATTTATTCCCTTTTAAGCATGAAGAATATATTATGAAATATTCAAAGGAGTATAATTTAGACCCTCTTTTTGTTTTATCTGTTATAAAGGCTGAAAGTAAATTTAAGTCAGATGCGGTATCTAATAAGGATGCCAGAGGATTAATGCAGATAACTGAAGATACTGGTGAATGGATAGCAATTCAGATGGGATTAGATGATTATTCTACAGATAAGTTATATGAAGAAGAGTATAATATACGGATGGGATGTTGGTATCTTAATGATTTAGAAAATGAATTTTCTTCACAGAGTTTAGTTATAGCAGCATATAATGCAGGTAGAGGAACTGTTAATGGTTGGCTTAGTGATTCAAAATATTCAGAAGATGGTAAGACATTAACGTATATACCTTATGAAGAAACTAAGAATTATGTAGATAAGGTAAATACTTATTATAAGATATATAAATTTTTATATAAAGGATAATTAGTACTAATATTATATGTTTTCATAAATAGCATAATTTCATTAAGGATTTCTAAATATAAAAAATTAAGGTATTATTGTTAGATAACTTATATTTTACAATAATTAATATCAAAATTATATGTTCTAAGTAAATAATATAATAAAAAAGAGTAAAGATCCCTAAATACTATAAACTCGCTAAAGCTCAGACAGTATAGTATTTTTAACGGGATCTTTACTTTTTTATTATAAGAAATACTTAAATTCTATTATAGATAATTTACTTAAATCAATAATTTGATATTAATTAAAGAAATAAATGATTTTCCAATAAAGAAATTCAAGAACTTTCTAAAGAAATACATAATCCTTAAGGGGATTGGATGAAGAATTAAGGCTCATAGCCTTAGTGCAAGTTGTTTGTTTTATGACTGGGAAAATATATAAAATTTACATTTACCTATATATTATGATGGTGTAAAATAACTATGGAGGTAAAAAATGATATTAAATAGAAAAAGTGTTATTAGTATAAAGCAAGAATTAATAAGTAAGATAATAGTTATTGCTATTTTAATTGTTGCAATATTATTTGGATATAAATTTGATATTGATGTAGTTATTATACTAAATATAATATATATGGTTTCTTCTGGTGTAGATCTTGTATGTTGTAGTTTTTCAAGAGAGAAGAGAAATAGTTTTGTAGAAAAGGTATATATTGTTGATACAGTATTTTTAATGAGTATAATAATTGAATTCTTACCTATTGTGGATAATAGCTATAATAGCATTGTGGTATTAAAAGGTGCAAATATGTTAAGTTATTATTTACTAGTAGTATCAATATTTATTTCTTTTTTAGAAAATGAAAGTCAAGATAAGCATGTGAGTATAATAATTCAAATAATAAGTTATATTACAGCATATGCTTTTAATGCATTATTGATAAAAATGGATTTCGCGGATATAGCAGTTATTATATCCTTAATGTTTGTAGTAATATTAAATATAAAAAAGAAAAATAGTGAATTTGATGATAAGCTAATAAAAGATGGAAGACTAAATAACTCCTTATATTATGCTATTAATAGTTTAATATTATGTGTATTAATTAGTTCTATATTAATTGTAAATAAATCTAGCAACATTATTATAAAAATAAGCAATTATTTGTTGTTTTTTAATATATTAGATTTATCTATGAAGTTATGTTTTATATTATTGAATGAGCGATATAATGATGTGCTTTATAAAATAGATGAAACTGATTCGAGAATATTTAAGATGAACAAGAAAGTTAATAATGTAAAAAGACATATGAAATATTCTAAATCTATTATAAAAAAAGAAGAAAGTATTATGGATTCCTTTGTAGAAAATATGCCAATGTCCATAATTACATATAATAAAAATACATTAAGGATTACTTTCGTTAACAAAAGTATGCTTATGATGCTGGATGAAAATGACATAAAAAATATAGTTAATAAGAAATTAACTGCAATAATTTCAATAAAAGATTCTGATGATTATTCTAATCTTGAAGGAGCTTATGGAGAAATAAATTATAATGACAAAAATATTTACATAGAAATAGGTGTATTTGCAATAAATGAAACTAATGAAAATATAACATTAATTATAAGAAATGTTACAGAAAAGGTTATGTCTGAAAAGCTAAAAGAAGATATGAAAGATAAGGAATTCAAGGAGAAACTTAAAAGAGATTTTTTATCTAATATATCTCATGATTTGAAAACTCCTATAAATGTTATATATTCAGCAGTACAATTAATGGATATATATAATAATGAAGAAGGAATAATGAATGTTAAAAAATATAATGAAATAGCAAGAAGTAATTGTTTATCGCTTATTAAATTTGCAGACAATTTAATAAATGAAGGTAATATTGCGAAAGATATAACTGTAGTAAATAAGGAAATATGTGATATATGTAAACTCATTGAAAATATAGTGTTTTCATTATCTGACTATGCACATAGTAAAGATATAAAATTAGAATTTAAAAGCTATAAAAAAGAAGTTTATTTAGAAGTAGATATAGAATTTATGGAGAGAATAATTACTAATTTAATATCTAATTCTATAAAGTTTATTAGAGGTAAAGGATTTATAAATGTTGAGATAAAGGATAATGGAGATCAGGAACAGATAGTTATAGAAGATAATGGAATAGGAATGAGTGCGGAAACATTACAGACAGTTTTTGAGAGATATGCTATGGGTGAAAATAATAAAAATAATAAAGATAAAGGCACGGGATTAGGACTATTTCTTGCAAAGAGAATGATAGATGCACAAGGTGGAACAATAGAAGCAAAAAGTATAGAAAATATGGGGACAAAGATGATTATAAATTTTGATAAGGTGAATAAAAATGATTAAAAGTGAGAAAATAAGATATATGTATTTGTTTATTCCCATAGCTATTTATTATATATTCTTTATATTTTATAGGTATAGTTATAATGCATTTACTAGTTCTATTAATATTTTTCAAGTTGTTGTTTTCTTAGCAGTAGGAATATTAGCTGTATCTAGAAAAAAAATTAGTGAAGAATATGTTGTATATAGGAATCTAGGTTGTGCTTCTATAATTATAAGTTTAGTTGCCATAATTAGATTTATATTGGTTTATGCAGGTAATTATAATAATGATGAATTATATTTTTTAACATTAGCAATAATACTATGTTGTAATATTCTATATACCGCTGCTTTTCATTCAGCATATAGGAATAATAAAAGTGGCATAATAAGTATATTTAGTATTTATACAATTATAACTTTATTGATAATTTTTTCTATAAAAGAAAGTGCTGTTGAGCTTTCTGTTGGAATTTATCATAAGAAATTAATAATGATATTAATAGGATTATTTTTTATTAATGTATGTACATTTAAGAGAAGTATTAAGGAGAAAAGGGCTCAAGTATTACATTATACATATTTAATTTTTACATTAATAGGTAGTATATCCTATGTACATTATAAAAACGTATCTGAGATATTTAATATTTTTTCGTTTAATGTAAAATATATATCTGTAGTAGTATTCTATATTATGATAAAAGAAGAATATTTTTTGAAATCATATGAAGAAGGAAGAGAAAAGCTAGAAAAAGCAACTAAAGAAGATGTAGAAACTAATGAGGAATTTAGTAATAAGAGTAATGAATTAAGGGAACTACATCAAGTTATAAAGAATAATAAGTATAGACAAAAAGAATCTATTGAATCTGTAAGAGGTAGTGTTGTAGTAATATTACTTGATATAATAACTTATGTTAATAATTCATTTAGAGAAAATTTTGGCGATAAGTTAGCAGATGATATTATTGGAAGCAATATTAATGATTATTATACTATAAACAACAATTATATGGATGAAATATTTGGACTTACTATATATGAACCTAAGGAAGAAGTATGTAGAGAAAAAGCTTATTATAAGGTGGGCAATATTATTAATCTAGGTAAAGAATACGAAGTGTTTTTTATCAGATTAAGTGAAGTAGATTATTGTATATATATAAAAGATATAACCTACATAAAAGAAAGTTATGCTATAAAGAAGCAATATAATGAATATCTAAAAGAAGAACGTGAAAAGGAAAAGTTCTATGCTAATATTGCTCATGAGCTAAGAACACCTATTAATGTTATATATTCAGGAGTTCAATTGAATGATTTATATATCAAGAACAAACAATACGACAGTATAAGTGGAAATATAAAAAAAATAAAATTAAATAGTAAAAGGCTTATAAGAACCATCAATAATTTTATAGATGCGAATAAAATTATGGAAGGATATCTTGTTCCTGATATAAGAACGTATAACATAGTACCTATAATAGAAGATATATCTATTGCAACTAAGGAATATATTGAAAAGATAAACAATACATTAACATTTGATTCAATTGAAGAAGAGATATATGCAAGAGTAGATAAAAACTTAATGCAAAGGGTTATGCTTAATATTTTATCTAATTATGTTAAGTATGGAAAAGAAGGTGGACATTTAAATATTAGGATTTTACTAGAAGATAAGAAAATAATAATTATAATAAGTAGCAATATGTATTTGATACCTAAAGAAGACATACCAAATCTTTTTAATAAGTTTGGAAAAATTAATAATGGATTAGATAGAGAAACTGAAGGGACAGGACTAGGATTGTATCTATCAAAGGGATTTATGCAACTACAAGGAGGTACTATAGTAGTTAAGTCTAGTGAAGAAGAGGGTACAAGATATATTTTAACTTTGGATAAAACAGATGATATAAGTGAAATAGAAGATAGCTATGATGATATAAGTGAAATAGAAGATAGCTATGATGATATAAGTGAAATAGAAGATAAGGTTGAAACTGAATTCTCGGATATATATTTTCATAAAGAATTATAAAGGCAAGTATAATATACAAATAATATAATTTAAGGAAGTATATTTATGATTGCAGTGCTAAAAAAAATAATAATGTGTTTGTTACCAAGTATTTTATATTCTGTAGTTATTAGTCTTAATTATAATAATATCAATATGTATAATAATTTAGATAAACCACTATTGGCACTTCCAATATGGATATTAATTATGATATGGGGAATATTATATATTGCTATTGGAATATCAAACTATAGAATTTTTATGAATTCCAATAATACAAGTAATTTTAATTTCTACTTTATTGTACAAATTTTATTATGTTTTATTGGTGCATTTTTATTTTTTAGTTTTAGATTATATGGCTTGACTTTTATTGTTTCAGTTTTAAATTTGATTTTTATAATAATAGCAACATCAAAAGCTTTTAATATAGATATTGTTTCGGCAATAATAATGACTATGTATACTATATGGAATGGATATAATATATATATATTATGTTTTATATGGATGAAAAACGAAATGTAATTAGTTTATAAAAGGATAGAAAAAGTGTATAATGTAATTTTAGAGCCTTATGACAGGTTCTCAAACTTGTTTTTGTGTTCTGTCATGGCGCTATTTTTATTTTTTACTCTATAGGGAACATACTTCTCATATTACATAAGTATTATGTTTACAATGTTTTTCTACAGGTTTGTTTTAGAGATGATTTCCTATAGGATAAAAGATGTCTAAAAGACAATATGGAGGACAGAGTTGTTTTGAAAAAAGTAATAATTGCAGAGAAGCCTTCTGTAGCTAAGAATATAGCAGATGCGTATAAAATAAAGAAGAGATTAGATGGATATTTTGAAGGTGAGAATTATATAATAACATGGGCATTTGGACACTTATTGCAGTTATATGATGCAAAAGATTATGATGAGAATATGAAGGGATGGAGAATGGATAAGTTTCCGTTCATTCCAGCACAATTTAATTATAAAATAAAAAGTGATAGTGTTAATAAGTCTATAACAGATAAAGGTGCAGAAAAGCAGATCAATCTTATTAAGTCGCTTATAGAAAGAGAAGATGTAGATGGAGTTATATCAGCTACTGACTATGATAGAGAAGGGCAAGTAATAGGCGATGAAATATTTTTATTTTTAAATGAAAAGAAGCCTGTTTATAGAATATTACTTAATGAGTGGACGGAGAATGAAGTAAAAAAAGGAATGGATAATCTTAAACTTAATTCAGAGATGAAGTCACTTCAAGATGCAGGAATAAGCAGACAATGGGCTGATTGGATTATAGGAATTAATCTTACTTCTGTTGCTACTCTTAGATATTCAAGTAGGGAAGATAATAAGATTATTAATATAGGTAGAGTATTATTACCTACCCTTAAAATTATATATGATAGGGATAAAGAGATAGAAAACTTTAAATCTTCAACTTATTATAAACTTATAGTAACCTTTAAGACATCAGATAATAAAGAGTTTGAAGCAACATATTATGATAACAATAATAATGAAAAATTTGAAGATAAAAATATAGCTGAAAATCTTAAGAATAGATTAAATGAAAAGAATGCTAATATAATTGATAAGCAAATAGAAAAAAAGAGGGAATATGCGCCTCTTTTATTTAATCTATCAAGTTTACAAGGATATGTAACTAGTAAGTATAAAGGGTGGACATCTGATAAGGTTCTTAAAGTAGCTCAAGGATTATATGAAAAGAAATTCACAACTTATCCTAGAACAGGAAGTGTGGCATTAGATGAGAGTTTAAAAGAGAAAACTAGAAAGGTTCTAGAGGTAGTGAAGAAAGGATTACCTTATGAAGAACAAATAAAATTTAAAGATAATAAAAGGATATTTGATAATTCTAAAGTCGAAAGTCACAGTGCAATAACACCTACATATATAATTCCAACTAATTTATCAAAGGATGAACAGATAGTATATAATGCTATAAAAAATAGATTTATTATGCAATTTATGCCTATTGCAGAGTTTGAAGAAACTAAGCTTAATATGAAAATTAACGATTCTGAGATAACAGGTTTATTTATTGCAAAGGGAAAAGTACAAATAGTAGAAGGATGGAGAATTGTAGAAAAAATAGAAAGTAAAGATACTATATTACCATTAGTTAATAAAGGTGATGTAGTAGATGTAGTAGATTCTAAAGTAAATGCAGTTACTAAAAAACCACCTAAGATGCATAACGAGAAAACATTGCTTAGGGTTATGGAAACATGTGGCAAGAGCTTTAAAGATGAAGAAAATTCTGAAGAAATGATGGCATCTATTTTAAGTGGGTTTAGTATTGGTACACCAGCTACTAGGGCTGAAACTATAAAAAAACTAAAAGAAGCAGGATATATTAAAACAAAAGGAAAAAGTTTAACAACTACAGAATTAGGGAAAACTTTAGTAGAGATATTTCCTGTTAAGGAATTATTAGACCTTGAGTACACAGGAAGGTTAGAAAAAACATTATCTGATATAGAAAAAGGTAAATTTAAGAAAGATGAATTCTTAAATATGATAAAAGATTTTACAATCAAGGCAGTAGATGATATAAAAAAAGACACATCTATGCTTAAGAATTTTAAGGTTCCTCTTCCAGAAGGTGCTGAGAGCTTAGGAAAATGTCCTGTATGTGGTAATGACATAATAGAAAGTGATAAAGCTTTTGGTTGTACTAATTGGAGAAATGGATGTAAATATACTATTTGGAAAGATGATAAGTTCATTGCTTCAATAGGCAAAAAAGTTTCAAAAGAAATGGTACAATTACTTCTTAAGAATGGAAAGGTTGGTTTTAGAAATATAAAAAGTAAAAAGGGAACTGTATATGCTGCTTATTTTAGATATGAATTGAATCCGGAAACAGGTTATTATAGTTGGAAAGTAGAATTTATTTAAATCAATAATTTGATATTAATTAACTGAAAAGATAAGTAATCAAAAAATATATTAGATAATTTTTTAAAAGTAAGAATTACTGAAGACATAAGATACTTGTAATAATATAGATATACTAAAAATCATCATAACGCATGAATAATTAAAATAGAATTGATTTGATGGAACAAAGCTTTTTTGCTAGGGAAGAATTAGTAATGTTTATAATAAATAAAATACTGCAAGAAATTGAAGAACAGTATGAATAAAATTGAGCAAACGCTTTGTAAAATCAAAGTCATTCTATTTTAATTGGTTACTGAAACTAATGCTATTATATTTTAATTATCTGTTTAATTTTTGTTATTCATAGACATAATCATATTCATAAGTTGATTTATATCAGGCATGTTCATATTATTATTCATTCCATTATTCATATTAGGGATGTTTGTATTTTGTCCTTTCGTATTATTGGTAGCATTCATGCCTTGTGTGTTCATGTTGTTCATTCCATATGGATTATACATGCTTTGAAGCATAGCCATTAGAGGATTCATATTGTTTTGTCCATTGAAATAAGGATTCATATTATTGTTTTGAATGTTATTCATAAAAGGAAACATATTTCCTATTAATCCGTTTAATAATATATTTATTAGAGGATTCATATTAGTTCACCTCGAAAATAGCGTTTTGTATATATTATTTGATAGAAATAGAAATTGATACATATTTTTATGAAGGGAGTATTATTACAAAAACATTGTCGACCTATACGCACCTTTTAGGTTGACGAATTAGAAATATGGATATATAATGTTTACAAGAAGTTTAAGAGGTGATTTTTATTATGAAATTAAAAACAAGAGAATTAACATTTATTGCATTAGCAGCAGCATTAATGGCTGTATTTTCACAAATAGCATTACCTATAGGTTCGGTACCTATGACTGTACAAATTTTTGCAGTAGTGCTTATTGGTGCTGTATTAGATAAAAAATCAGCAACTATTGCTATGGTAATTTTTGTGTTATTAGGAGCAATAGGTATACCTGTTTTCGCTAACTTCAAGGGCGGTTTAAGTGCAATATTAGGTGCTACAGGTGGATATTTATATGGATTTATACTTACAGCTTTTGTTGTAGCATATCTTAAAGAATATAATAACAAAATATTATTATGTGTTGGAACAGCATTATCTGTAGTGTTAACAGAATTTATAGGAACTTTACAACTTAAAGTTGTATTATCTTTAACTATGTCGCAAGCTTTAGCTGCTGGATTTATTCCATTTGTATTAAAAGATATTGTATTGGGAATAATTGCTTTATTTGTAGGAGAATTATTAACTAAAAAATTAAGGATAGCAAGGGTCGCAAATTAGTATTTTGTGTATTGTGTATTATATGTAAAGATAATATTAAAAAACTATGTTTTATAAATATACCTCTTGTGCTTATGTTAAAATTTTTATATGGTACATATTTTTATAAGCGTAGGAGGGTATATTTATGGAACAAAAGAGATCTTTAGTAGAAGTAAATAAAAATTTAAAAAAGGTAATTGCCATATGTGACTTTACTTTCTTAATAGTGGTTATTCAATTATTAATGAGAAAAATGGCAGTTAAAGCTGCTATTGGGATACTTATATTATTGATTTTAACACCAGTATTAAATCATATTGCATACAAAAAGAAACCTAATAGTAGATGGATACAAGTTATAAGTGGTACAGGAGTGTTTTTAACTTTCTTTATAGCATTATTTTTTGTGGACATGGAGTTCTATCCACTTATTATAGCTTATGTAGCTATATATGTTATGTTTGCTAGTATAAAAAGTGTTTTTTATGTTATGATACCATATGTAATAATGGCAATAGTTAAAATTATTACTGTAGTTAATTTTGACAATTTTGTTTATGATGGAGATGTTGCAACAGCAGTAATGATGCTAATATCCGTTATTATATCAACAGCTATTTTATCAATTGTTGCTAATATGGTTGATAAACAATTATTGATAAGTGAAAAAGCATTAGCTGATATAGAGTTATCTAATAAGGAACAAAAAGAATTAACTAAAACAATATTGGATATTGTTGATTCAACAACAGCAGGAACAGATAAGATAAATAATATAGTTTCAGATATAAATACATCAACTAAATCAGTGGCTAATGCTATTTCGAAGTTAGCAGGTGGAGTTGATAATGTTTCACAAAACATACAAAATCAATCAAATGAGATTAATTTAATTCAAGATAAGATAACTTCATCAGATAAAGCTTGTATTATAATGAGTGACACAACTAAAGAAACAATGCAAGTTATAAAAAAAGGTAATAATGTAGTGGAAGACCTTGCAAAAGAAAGTAATAAGGTTACTTACAATACACAAGAAGTAAATTCTCTTATGGAGCAATTAAGTGAAGAATGTGAAGAAATAGCAAAAATAACAGATGTTATAACAGATATTGCAGATCAAACTAATCTTTTAGCATTAAATGCATCTATAGAAGCAGCTAGAGCTGGTGATATGGGTAAAGGTTTTGCAGTTGTTGCATCAGAAGTAGGTAATCTTGCAGATAAATCAAAAGAATCTATAGCAACTATTTCGCAAATAATAGATAGATTACTTGATAAAGCTGAAAAGTCAAAACAAATGGTTGCAAAATTAGTTGATAGTAATACAGCTCAAAATAATTTAGTTGAAGAAACTAAAAAAGTATTTATAAATATTAATAGCAATATGCTTAAGACAGAAGAAAAGAATAATATAGTTAAAAAGAGTATTAATGATGTATTGATTTCAAATGAAGAAATAACTAAATCTGTTAAAAATTCCTTAAGTATAGCTGAAGCATCAACAGCATATACAGAAGAAACTTATGCATTATCTAATGAAAATATAAATAAAACAGAAGAAGCAGAGCAATTGGTTAAACAATTGAATGAAAATATATCAAAATTAAAACAATATACTGAAAAAGAATAAAATCAAAAAAAATTATTGATAAATTTATTATTAGATAAACTATATTTTACAATAATTAATATCAAAATTATATGTTTAAGTAAATAATATAATATGGATAAAATCCAATGTTATTTGTATCTGATTAATATTATATTTATTATTAGTATCAATATTATATGTTTTCATAAATGGCATAATTTCATTAAGGATTTCTAAATATAAAAAAATTAAGGTAGCTAAATGTTGTAAACTCACTAAAGTTCAAACAGTACAACATTTTAGACGCTACCTTAATTTTTTTATAATAAGAAATCCTAAAATTCATTATGAATATTTATTCAAAGCAATAATATTGAGACTAACTAAGAAAAGTATAATATTAACATTATCAAATAACATTGGATTTTTAATTATAATAATATTATTTTACGTAAATCAATAATTTGATATTAATTAACTTAAAAGATAAGTAATCAAAAAAATATATTTAATAAATTTTTTTAGTAAGAATTTTTGAAGAATTAAGATGCTTATAATAATATAGATACACTAAAAATCAATATAACGCTTAAATAATTAAAATATAATATGCTTAGTGGAAGTAACCATTATTGTTAAGGTTAGAATTATAGGTGGATATGGAATAATATAGCCATTAAGAATTAAATATTAGTATGAATAATATGGAACAATAGGTTACTGAACTAATGCTATTATATTTTAATTATAAACATTCATTATGAATATTTATTCAAAGCAATAATATTGAGACTAACTAAGAAAAGTATAATATTAACATTATCAAATAACATTGGATTTTTAATTATAATAATATTATTTTACGTAAATCAATAATTTGATATTAATTAACTGAAAAATAAGTAATCAAAAATAAATATATTCAATAATCTTTATTCTCTTGCAGGATATTTTTTTAGAGTATAAAATTAATACTATGAAATTATTAGTTACAAAATGAGGATGATAAAATGATATTTTCTACACTTAACATAAATAGTAATGAACCTATTTATACACAACTTAAGCAACATATAATTAATGCGATAAACAATGGAGAATTAACTAAAGATAGTAAGTTACCTTCAACTAGAGAAGCTAGTAAAGTTTTGGGGATAAGTAGAAATTCTATTATATCAGCATATGAAGAACTTGAAAGTGAAGGAATAATATTTACTAGAAGAGGTAAAGGAACCTTTATAGCTATAGAGTCAAGGGCTACAAATGAAGATTATTATGTGAATTATAGTGTGAATAAATATGGGAAAAGTTTAAGAAAATTAGATATTATAAAAACAGAATTGTCTTATGAAAAAGGGATGATTTCTTTTAAGTCGATAGCACCTGAAGATTCATTATTTAATTTAGACGAGTTTAAGAGAGCTATGTTAGATGCTTGGAGTTTCGAAGAACAGCATCTTCTTAATTATGGATATGCAAAAGGATATAAACCTTTAATTGATTATCTTATGCAATATATGGATAATAAAGGGGTTAATACTAATAATAAAGATATACTTATAACCAATGGGTTTACAGAAGCTTTTGACATATTAATCTCAACAATAACAGAAGAGGGAGACGTTATATTATGTGAAGAGCCTACTCATAATACTGCTATTAAGATTATGAAAGCACATGGAATTAAAGTGGTTCAAGTACCTATGGATAGAGAAGGAATAATAATATCAGAATTAGAGAAAACTATAAAACAGTATAAACCTAAATTTGCATATTTGATACCATCTTATAATAATCCTACAGGTATAGTTACGAAAGGGGCTAGAAGAATATCTATATATGAGACTTTGAGGAAGAATAATATTCCTATATTAGAAGATGGTTTTAATGAAGAATTATTATATTCTAGCTCTGCAGTTATGCCTATGGCATCTCTTCAGGGGGAAGGTAATGGAGTTATATATATAGGGAGTTTATCTAAGATATTATTTCCTGGATTAAGAATAGGTTGGATTTTATGTGATAAGAATCTAATTGATGTATTAGAGAGTGTGAAGAGAGGAAGAACTATACATTCATCATTTTTAGATCAAAGTACGTTATATTACTATATGAAAAGTGGTGCATTTAATAGATACTTGAAGAATGTAAGAAAATATTATAGAGATAAGTATATGTTGGTCATGGATCAAATAGAGAAAAACATTCCTTATGAATATGTAACAGGTGAAGGTGGATTACATGTTTTTATTAAACTTAAAGGAGGAATATCATCTAGAAAGCTTTTAGATTTATGCTATAAAGATAAAGTGTTATTTACTCCTGGTGATGTGTTCTTCAGTGATTCATCAAAAGGTTACGATACACTTAGAATAGGTTTTGGAAGAGTTAAAGATGAAGATATAATAAAAGGTATTAGAATAATAGGAGAGAATGTACAGAAGCTATTATAGGCTATATTGAAGGAGAAAAATTTATTTATGGAAAAATTATATTATAAAGATCAGTATATAAGAGAATTTAAAGCAAATATTATAAGTATTCAAGAAAGGGATAATAAGATATATTTAGAATTAGATAAAACAGCGTTTTTTCCAGGTGGCGGAGGACAACATTGTGATTTGGGATATATAGATGATTCCAAGGTTCTAGATGTAATAGAAGATGGAGAGAAAATATATCATGTAGTTGATAATAAACCAACTCATGAAGCTAATGTAAGTTGTGTCGTAGATTGGAATAGAAGACTAGATGGAATGCAGCAACATCTCGGACAGCACGTATTATCAGGATGTTTCTTTAGCTTATTTAATAAGAATACAGCAGGAATACATTTAGGTAATGATATAAGTACAGTGGATATAGTAGGAGAAGTTACAGAAGAAGAGGTAAAAAAAGCTGAAATAAGGGCTAATGAAGTTATAAAAGAAGCTCATAAGGTAAATTTTGTTGTAACTAATAGAGCAGAAGCTAAAAAAATGGGACTTAGGAGACAACTGCAAACTAAGGATAATGTAATAAGAGTAGTAGAAATAGAAGGATTAGATATAAATGCTTGTTGTGGTGTTCATCCAAGTAATACACTAGAACTTCAAGTTATTAAGATAAAATCTATAGAGAAACACAAAGGAAATTCAAGAATAAGTTTTTTAGCTGGAAATAGAGCTGTTAATGATTATTTGTATAGAGATAAAATACTAGAGAATTTATGTAAAACATTAAGCGCAGGAGACATTGAAATAGAGAAAACTATCAATAATTTAAATAGTGATTTAAAAGAACTAAAAGACGAAAATAATTCTCTTAAAAATTCATTAGCTAATTATCAATTAAAGGAATTAGTTAGTAACTCTGAAGTGGTAAAGGGGATTAAAATAATAGTTAAGGAATTTAATAATGAGAATTCAAGATATTTATCTAAACTTATTAATTCCTTAGTTGGTGAAGATAATATAATTGTTTTATTTGCAAATAATCAAATAGATAAGGTAAATCTTTTATTTGGATGCTCTAAAAATTTAAAACAAATCAATATGTCAGATATACTTAAGGATAGTATTCAACTTGTAGATGGTAAAGGTGGCGGAAGCAAGATATTAGCTCAAGGTGGAGGAAAGAATGTTTTAAATATACAAAGTTCTTTAGATTATGCAGTTAGAAAAATAAAAGGATTATTGTAGATGAAAGGAAGAAATGACATTGTTAGATTTAAACAAGCTTATTAATAATGATTTAGATGGGCTTAGTAATGAAGAACAAGAATATGCTAAAGAGTTCAATAAATATCTAAGAGAAAATATAATTAAGAAATTAATAGAGAAGCAAGGTAGTGAGCTAATAGCTAAGTATAAAAGTGACATAGAAGATTATTATGAAACTTTAGGTAATATTCTAACAAAGGGTGTTAAAGGATATAATAATATGACATTAAAAATGCTTATAGATACGTATCTTACACAATATGATGAAACAGATTTTATTGAATTATTGAGCAATTTTAAATAGAAAAATAACAAAAGTTTAGATATTGACTTTCTTTGACTTTGAAATTATAATAATATTATTGAGTGTTTGAAGTGTTGATTTCAAACAAAAAGAATTATATATGGGGAGGAAGAAAAATGGAAGACGTAAAAGGAAGCATTTCAATTAATACTGAGAATCTTTTACCTATTATAAAAAAATGGTTATACTCAGATAAGGATATATTTATAAGGGAGCTTATATCTAATGGATGTGATGCAGTAGCGAAGTTTAAGAGATTAGTTAGTATGGGAGAAGCTACAGCGGATGACAACGAACAATATAAGGTTCTTGTAACTGTTAATGAAGAAAAATCTACTATGACATTTAGCGATAATGGGATAGGTATGACTGAAGAAGAAGTAGAGAAATATATTAATCAAATAGCTTTTTCAGGGGCTGAAGATTTTATTAATAAATACAAGGATAAAATGGGAGAAGGCAATGATATAATAGGACACTTTGGTCTTGGATTCTATTCAGCTTTTATGGCTGCTGATAAAGTTCAAATAGATACAATGTCTTATGTTGATGGAGCAAAACCAGTAAGATGGATATGTGAAGGTGGCACTGAATATTCTATAGGAGAATCAGATTCTAGAACTACTAGAGGTACTACTATAACTCTATATGTTAATGAAGAATCTAAGGAATTCTTAAAGGAATATACAACAAGAGGGATTATATCTAAATATTGTGCATTTATGCCGGTTGAAATATATTTAGAAGATGAATGTGTAGAGAAGAAGGAAGACGATAATAGCGTTGTTTCAGCTATAAATGATCCTAATCCATTATGGCTTAAGAAACCAAGTGAATGTACTGATGAAGAATATAAGGACTTCTATAAGAAGGTTTTCCATGAGTTTGATGAGCCTTTATTTTGGATTCATTTAAATGTTGATTATCCATTTAATCTAAAAGGAATACTATATTTTCCTAAGTTAAAGAGCGAATTTGAACTTACAAAAGGTGAAGTTAAATTATATAATAACCAAGTATTCGTAGCAGATAATATAAAAGAAGTAATACCAGAATTCTTGTTGCTATTAAAAGGAACTATAGATTGTCCAGATCTTCCACTTAATGTATCAAGAAGCTTTTTACAAGTAGATAAAGAAGTAAAGAAGATATCTAAGCATATAGTTAAGAAGGTAGCAGATAAATTAAATTCTATATATAAGAATGATAGAGAAAAATATAATGAATTCTGGGATGATATACAGGTATTTATCAAATATGGATGTATAAGAGATGAAAGTTTCTATGATAAGATAAAAGATTCATTAATATATAAGACTATAAATGATGAATATGTTAATCTAGAAGAATATTTAGAAAAAGCAAAAGATAAACATGAAAATAAAGTATTCTATATATCAGATGTAGACAAACAATCTCAATATATCAATTTATTTAAAGAATATGGATTAGATGCTTTGATTTTAAGTACTCCTATAGATAATAATTTCATATCATTCTTGGAATTTAAAGATGGAAAAGTTAAATTCCAGAGAGTTGATTCAGATATATCAGATGTTTTAAAAGATGATGTTGAAGAAGTTATATCAGATGAGGATAAAGAAAAGATTATAAATACATTTAAGGAAGCTTTAGGTGATAAAATTAAAGAATATAAGATAGAGAGCTTAAAAAATGCTAATACACCAGCTATGGTGCTTGTATCAGAATATTCAAGAAGAATGGCAGAAATGCAAGCACAATATGGAGGAGCAATGGGAATGCAATTCCCAGAAGAGAGAACCTTAGTTATAAATAATAATAACAGTATAATCAAGAAAGTTATAGATTTATCTAAAGATGAAGAAAATAATGAAAAAGTAAAAATGATATGCAATCAAATAGCAGACCTTGCACTTATTGCTAATAATGATTTGAAGGCGGAATATTTAGGTGAATTTATAAATAGATCTAATGAAATAATGAGTAAGTTATTGTAAATATTATAATTGTTGGATAATTATTATGTTTATTATTAGTATCAAATATTATATGTTTTCATAAATGGCATAATTTCATTAAGGATTTCTAAATATAAAAAAATTAAGGTAGCTAAATGTTGTAAACTCACTAAAGTTCAAACAGTACAACATTTTAAACGCTACCTTAATTTTTTTTTAATAATAAATCCTAAAATTCATTATGAATATTTATTCAAAGCAATACAGAATGATATAACCATGAAGAATTCCATATTAGTATAAATAATATGGAACAATAGGTTACTGAAACTAATGCTATTATATTTTAATTTTTATTATCTATAATCTTTCGAAATCATAATCTATAGCATTCTTACGATTAACATATATAGTTAAAATAATTACAATAAGAAATACAATATATCCAACTGTAAAATTCAAAGTAAATATTCTTCTAATATCACTGAAGTTCAAAAACATATTTATAGATGCAAATGATTGTAGTAAGGTACAAGTTTTTTTATAAATATTAAATATGGAAACACCTGTTGCTAGATAATTTGCAAGGGCAACCATAAGTGAACTAATTAGGAAGTTTGAGAAAATTCCTAACTTAGTAAGTTTACCACCAAATAATAAGAAAAATTGTGTTCCGCATAAGGCGATAAAAAGACCAGAAATAACGGCTCCTATGGTTGTGTTAAAATAACTTACAACTATACATAATATAATACCTATAAGAGAACCTATTATAGTTCCAATAAGACCTATAGAAGAGTTCAATATATTTCTTTGTCTCTTAGTTTCTTTTGGAATTTCTACTTTATCTATACACGAATTACATTTTAGTGTAGCTGCTCCTTTTATTATAAATGTTCCTATTTGACCACTTTCTCCGCAATCTGGACAACAAGTATATAATTTGTTGGCGGAGAATTCATCTATCATAAAATCTAAAAGATCTTTTAAGGACATTGCTAAGTTCTTACATGAACCTAAGGAATATTTTATTGATACATAATATTGTCTGTAAGAAATTGAGTCGATAAAAGAAAAAGAAGTTTTTACTTTTTCTAAAAAATCATCTAATTTTTTTGAATTGTAGTTATCGTTTAATTTTAAAGGCATAGATAAAAAACAAACACTTTTGAATTGTTGGATAGCTATGTTATAATTTCTGTAGATACCATTGCAAACGTTATAAGTTTGGTTACAATTTAAATTCAAAACATCTGCTATTTCTAATAATTTATTTTTCACAGAACCATTCCCCCTATCATTGAAATATTATATCAAAAAAAAGTAAAAATAACAATAAATACATATTTAGAGTTTACATAAAATAATACATATTATATAATTTTATCCAATAATTAATTGAAATATAAGTTATCATAAAAGAGATATAATAATAAATACTAAAATTTATTACAAATTTATAAAGATAATAGAAATGAATTCTTAATGGTGATAATATAGAATAGAAAAAATATTGTAAAAGATTATATATGGAGGCGTATATGAAGAAGATAATATCAATAATAGTTTTGAGTATGATGCTATCTGTTAGTGTTCTAAGTTGTAGCCAAAGTGGTACTGAAATAAAAGAAAATACAGAAAATTCTATAGTAATATGGGCAAATTTAAATACTAATGAGATAGAAGAGCTTCAAAAGATAGCAGATACATGGACGGAAAAGAATGGAAAAGATGTAATTATATATTCTACAGCTGCAACAGGTGCAGATTTTATAGAAACTGCAAAAAGTAGTAAGCCAGATATGTTTTTTGGAGTATCAGCAGAAGATACAGGTAGGTTATCTAAAGCAGATGCTTGTGCGGAAATACCAGAAGATTTTGTATCAAAAGATGAATATGTTAGTGATGATTTGATAAAAGCAACATCAATGGATGGAAAACAAATAGGAGTTCCAGTTACTCAAGAAACTGTAGTTCTTTATTATAATAAAGATTTAGTAGATGAGGTTCCTGAAACTATGGAAGAAGTTGTAGATATAGGTAAGGAAAAAGGATTGGCATTTGAAGTTACTAATTATTATTTTTCTTATGGTTTTGTATTATCTCAAGGTGGATATACATATAAGGAAAATGAAGATGGATCATATGACATTAATAATTTGGGTGTAAATAATGAAGGAGCAATAAAAGGATATAAATTTATTCAAGATTTAACTAATTCAAAAGATGGAATATTAGGTGGTATAACAGATTACTTAGCTTCTACTAAGTTCTCAGAAGGAAATACTGCATTTTATATAGGTGAATCAGGGAGAATTAGAACTTTTGATAATGCAAAAGTTAACTATGGAATATCAAAAATTCCATCACTAAATGGTAAAGAAGTTACTCCATATAAATATGTTAGAATGGCTGTAGTAAGTAAAGACAGCAACAAAAAAGAAGAAACTTTTAGTTTACTTAAAGAGTTTATACAAAAATCAGATGAAATATTTATGAAAACAGGACCTTATGCTCCTGTATATACAAAAAGTTTAGATAGTAATACTTATAATAATAATGAAAAATTACAAGTGTTATTAGATGAGTGTAATAGTGGAATATTATTACCTAATAATTTAGAGAACGAAGCAATTAATATGGTAATGAGTGGTGAACTTACAAAATTGGTTCAAGGAGAAATTACGCCAGAAGAATGTGGAAAAGAGTTAGAAGAAGAAATTCCAGATACTATAGATAAAGTGCTAACATATGACCAGTAATAAAGAGTAAATAATTTTCGAGTTAATAATCTCCATAAATGTAATAAATTATGGTATAATTATATTAGGAAAAACCTTAATTTTACTATGTTTATGGAGATTTTATTATGATA
>NZ_JAHLQH010000006.1 GCF_018918325.1 Clostridium sp. MSJ-8
CATAAAAATAAATATCAAAAAAAGGTAATTTCAGTTACCTAGCTTTGCTATCGGCTTTTTTAGAAAAAATTTAAAAAGTTATCCACAGATTGGGATATTTCTATTATGAAATATCCTCAAATATGTAATTTATCTTGAAAATAGGGTAAATAGAAAAATTGTAACTACAATCAATCTAAGTACATCTAAAAAGCAACGATAAAACATCAGAAAACAGAGATTTTAGAAAATGTGAAGAAATGTAGCCATAGGAATAAAAAACTGCGAAGAGAGGATAAATTGAATGTTTTCTAAATAAGATGGTAAGCAATAAAGATAAATCAGTAAATAATAGCTTCATAACATTACAAGCTAGGATAACAAGGCATGAAAGACTATGAGATGTTGAAAGTACAGGAAATCCTAGGCTCAATAATTCCACTTGAAATCAAGGATAAGTCATAACATATAATATGTACAGGAAAAATCTAAATTCACTCAAAAATAAAAAGAATTGAAATGATAAAACATAAAAATAATGGAACTTGGAACTAGGGAATAGGAACTAAGGACTTGGGACTTGGAAAGAGTAACGGGGGGATAGGGGGGCTAAAGCCTTATAATGAAATAAGAATTGAAATAGATTAATAAAAATCTATTTCAATAAAAAATAAAAATAAATAATAAGAATAAATATAATAAATAAAAATGATAGGAATAAGTATATAATAATAAAATTACAATAATAAGATAATTAAGAATGATACAAGATAAAAATAATTAATGAAGAAATTTCAATAATATCAAGTAATAATTAATGACTATAACAATTAAAGTTACTGATAATAAAGAAGATATAAAGTTATAAGAAATAGATACAATAAGATAAAGAAAATCTAATCAATATATAATGATATAATTAAGATAATATAACAACAAAAGCAATTGATTAAGAAAATACAATAACTATATCAATTGATATAAATAAAATTAAGAATGTCTAACCAATTACAATAGATAATAAAATAATAATAAAGAAATAGATATACCAATAAAAGAAGTATATATAATAATAAGAATAGATAAAAATGTAATGTAGCAATAAAAGAGAAATACATTAAAAAGCAACAATAACATACTAGAAAACAGAGATTTCAGAAAATGAGAATAAATAATAACACTCAAAATAAAAACAACAAAGAAATAGTAAATCAACCGTTTTAACTGATGTAGTCAAATATATATTATAAATCTGATAAAGAGTTAATGTTTCTAATAAAAGAAGCATTAACTCTTTTTAGTGCGCCCAGCATGGGCGTGCACTAATCGGTGAAAGTCCGTAACGGGGGCTGATAGTGCCAACCGTATAGCTTAAGACAAGGGTGTCCATCGTGAGGTGGAATCTGAAGGAAGTCGGCGGCAAAGCTTTGGTCTGAGGTACACGAATCACATTTGAGGCTTATATCTATGGGTAAGCTTGCTAAACAAAGTGAAGCCCTATAACTATCCGAAATAGACTAAGTAAATGTGGCAGATAGATGAAGTGAAAGTGCACGTTCTTACCTGGGGAGGTCTGATAATATATCAATAAGTAGATGTAATTTCGAAATTGATAACCTATATAGAGATATATAGCTGAATTATCAGAAGTCAGCAGAAGTCATAGTACCCGAGCTAATCGCGATAGCGGAGGGAAGGACTGAACATTAGAGGTTTACAACTTTGATAAATCTAAGAATTATGAAGAAAGCAGAAATTCCGATACGGAATCTTGCTGTGGAGGTAGAAATGGAAATTCGAGATAAACAGAAGATGCAGAGTAAAACTGTAGATTTATTAAATAGGGAAAGCGTAAACGATGAATTATTTGATACTAGTAGATTACTTGAAGAGGTGCTTGAAAGAGATAATATGCTTGAAGCAATGTATAGAGTAATTAGAAATAAAGGTAGCCATGGAGTTGATGGCATGAAGACCGATGAACTTCGTGAGCATGTCAAAAGAACATGGACAACAGTTAGATCTAAACTGCTAGAAGGAAAGTATAATCCATCTCCAGTAAGGAGGGTTGAAATTCCAAAACCAGATGGTGGAGTAAGATTATTAGGAATACCAACAGTACAAGATAGAATGATTCAACAAGCAATAGCACAAATACTTAGTAAAATCTACGAGCCTACTTTCTCTGAAAGTAGTTTCGGTTTTAGACCAGGCAGAGGTGCAAAGAATGCTATTAAGCAATCTGAAACATATATAAATGAAGGATATAAGTGGGTTGTTGATATGGACCTAGAGAAATTCTTTGATAAAGTTAATCATGATATTTTAATGGGAAAACTTGAAAAGAGAATAAAGGACAAAAGACTCTTAAAACTTATAAGAAAGTATCTAGAAAGTGGTGTTTTAATAAATGGAATCAAGGTATCAAGTGAAGAAGGAACACCACAAGGTGGTCCGCTAAGTCCGTTACTAGCAAATATAATGTTAGATGATGTTGATAAAGAACTTGAGAAAAGGGGACATAAATTTTGTAGATATGCAGACGACTGTAATATATATGTTAGAAGTAAGAAAGCAGGCTTTAGGGTAATGGACTCTATAACAAGAATTATTGAGGGTGAACTTAAACTAAAAGTTAATAGAGATAAAAGTGCAGTTGATATTGTAAGTAAAAGAAAGTTTTTGGGATTCTCATTCTATTTCGTCAAAGGCGGAGCCAAGATAAGAATACACGAAAAATCAATTAAAAGGTTTAAAGATAAGGTAAGATTTATAACCAATAGAAACAGAGGTATATCTATGGATGAAAGATTACTAAAGTTAAATGATTCTATAAAAGGATGGATTAACTACTTTGGAATAGCTAACGCTAAGAGAAAGATAATGGAATTAGACCAATGGATTAGAAGAAGATTACGGGCTTGCATATGGAAACAATGGAAGAGAGTAAAAACAAGATTTGGAAACCTTATGAAATTTGGCGTTCATAGATATAAAGCATATGAATATGCCAATACAAGAAAAGGCTATTGGAGGATTTCCAAAAGCCCAATATTAAGCAAGACCTTAACTAATAAATACCTAGAATCACTAGGATTTATTAGCCTAACAAGACTATATCAAATAGAACATTAATTTCTAATGAACCGCCGTATACCGGACGGTACGTACGGTGGTGTGAGAGGACGCTAAATAAAATAATTATTTAGCTCCTACTCGATTGTTAAGAAATGTTGGAATGAGTGTGTTGAGTTTAGATATAGCTATATAACTTAAATTATTAGAGTAAATTGTATTTATTTGTTACTTTACTAAATCTATTAAGAAAATTTTGGTATAATATATTTGTATAAATGTATTCAGTAAGAGAGTGGGTAATGAATGGATAATAAAATAATTAAAATAATAGAGAAAAAAGAGAAAATAAAGATAGTTAATGAAGAAGATATTGAAGCTATAAAGGATATATTTATTGGGCCAGTTAAGGATGTAATAAGAATAGCAAAGGAAAAAAATGAAGAAGTAGAGACTATATTTAAAGCAGTTATTCCTCAAGAGTTTATAGAAGCTATAAAAAATGGTGATTTTAAACTAATGGAGAGTAAGGATGGCGAGATACTCCCGAATATAGTTAATCATAAAAATAAGATAGTTAAGCAAGTAAGATTAGAAGAAGTAAAACAAAAATTAGATGATAAAAAAGTAGATAAATTAGGGGAATATGCTTTAGAACAGAAATTAGATGCAATTAGAGAGCAGATAGAGGAAGTAGTTTGCCTTTTAGAAGATATTGAAAAGGGTCAGAGAAATAATAGATACGCTAATATAGATGGTGCAATAATGGATATAAAACAATCATTACTTATAGAAAATGATAACTATAGAGAAATATTACAGGCAAATGCACATAGCAAATTAAATTATGCGTTAGATTCAATATATAAATCTTTCAATGAAGAAATAACTTTCTTCAAGGAGTGGGAAAATAGAGGCTTTATTGAGAAAAATTTAAGACCGAGTAAATATTCAACTAAAAATATAAAAAGAGTTTTTTATGGGCTATGTAAAGATTATTTATACATCAAAAAAGCTAAAAATGTACTAATAGAGCTTCAGTTAAGTTTAGGAATAAAAGAATGTGAAATTCATTCTTTACTAAATGAATTTTATAAGGAAGATAAAAGGATAGAGGAAACTAATATAAAGAGTTGGCTTCCACCAAGGAATAATAATAATGAATGGCAACATAAGATATTAAATATGCCAAATTATGATAATAAAATTGTAATAGAATATAACATTACAGAATTATTGAAGGAGGAAGAAGAAAATGGAGTGTAAAAAGAAAGGGTGTAAAAATCTAGTTTATGATGGGAAATATTGCAACTATCATCAAGCAGAAATAGAAGACAGAAATAAAAAGATTCGTAGTGTGTGTATGGTTATTGGAGTTGCTACGATTGGATTAGTAAAGAAAAAGTTTTTTGGAGGTTCTAGTAAGAGCTGATAAAAAAACCTCATTTATAACCGATACGGAGAACCGTACCATAAGTAAGCCTCCAAATCTATGATTTGGCAAGGCGAACTTACTCAGCGACCGAAGGGAGTCGAGTTTCCTTTTGATTTTATATTATAAAAATATTTTTATTTTTAATTATTTGTATAAGTTGGGTAGGTTTAACTTTTTGATTATTTTATATAATAAAAAATGCAGAAAATAAAAATAGTAGCTTTTCAATTACAAGTTGGGGCTACTATTTTTTGATATTTTATCAAAAATGAATACTATGAATGTTATAATTTTTCATGTCCATACTGACGCAATGTCAAAATGTTTGTTGACATTGTGTCAGTATAAGAGGTATATTTATAATATAAGATTTGACATGATGTCAAAATATAAAATAGGAGATGGAAACTATGAAGAAAAATATTGGAGCACAGTTAGCATTATATCCATGCCCAGTAATTGTTGTTGGAGCTATGGTAAATAATAAACCAACATGGACATTAGTTGCTCATGCAGGAACAATGGCACATAGTCATTTAATGGTATCTTTAGTACATGCACATTATATTAATCAAGGAATTATAGAAAATAAAAAGCTTTCTATTAATGTAGTAGATGAGTCTTGGTTAAAAGAGGCAGATCGTATGGGTGTAATTAGTGGAAATAAAGAAGATAAATCTAATATATTTGAATATACAATGGGTGAGAATGGAGCACCTCTTATTAATGCAGCTAGAGTATCTATTGAATGTGAGGTAGACGATAATTATGAACTTAAAAGCTTTGATAATTTTATCTGTAGGATTCTTGCAACTTATGTAGATGATACTATATTGAATGAACAGGATAAAATTGATTATAATATTTTTAAACCAGTCCTTTTTGAATTTCCTACATATGAATATTTTAAGGTAGGCGAAAAGGTTGGTGATTGTGCGAAAATGAATTAAATTCATAAGGAAAGGAAACATGAATATGCCAGCAGGATCTATTGAAAGAACAAATGCTAGAAAAGAAGAGATTATAAATGCTTGTGAGAAACTTTATAAAACTATGAGTTTTAAGAATATTACTCTAAAAGATATCAGTAGAGAAACTACTTTTTCTAGAACATCAATCTATAATTATTTTCAGACAAAAGAAGAGATATTTCTCGCACTTTTAAAAAGAGAATATGATTTATGGATTTCACAATTAAAGGAAGCTATAGAAGCTAAAGATGCTATGTCAAATGATGAAATTGCAGATGTTCTAGCACATACTCTTAATGAACATAAACAATTATTAAAGATTATGTCTATGAATCATTATGACCTTGAGGAAAATAGTAGAATGGAATTATTGGTGGAATTTAAGGTATCTTATGGTAATGCATTAAAAACTGTTATGACAATGCTTATGAAGTTTAGACCAGATATGAATGCTGAAAAACGACAAGATTTTGTTTATTCATTTTTTCCTTTTATGTTTGGCATTTATCCATATACAGTGGTAACAGATAAACAGAAAAAAGCAATGGAGAAGGCAGAAGTGAATTATGTTTACAGTTCTGTTTATGATTTAACATTTACTACAGTAAAGAGATTGCTTGAAAATTAACTATTAAGAAAATGGAATAATAATATCTAAAGAGGGAGGCTAAAAAAGCTTCCCTTATTGTGAATATAATAGAGGGTTTATAAGCTAATTTTTCAAAATGAAATATTAACTACAATTGGACAACAATATGGAAAGACTCCAGCACAAGTTATTTTACGTTGGCTATATCAAAATAAAATTGTGGCAATTCCGAAATCTGTTCATGAGGAGCGAATTCGTCAAAATTATGATATATATAATTTTGAATTGTCTGAACAAGATATAAGGAAAATTGAACAAATGGATAAGGGAAGAAGTTTAATATTAGATGTACCAAATCTAGATGAAGTATATAGATTACATGATATTCGCTTTGAACAATAAATAAAAGGAGGAATAAAAAATGGAATATACATTATTAGGGAATACAAATATTCAAATATCAAAAATATGTGTTGGATGTATGAGTTTCGGGAAAGCAGGCACAATGCACGATTGGACTTTGAACGAAGAAGAAACAGAGAAAATGGTTCAATATGCAATTTCACATGGAATTAACTTTTTTGATACCGCAAATGGTTATTCAGCAGGAACTAGTGAGGAATATCTAGGACATGCGTTGAAAAAAAATATTGCTAGAGATAAGGTAGTTATTGCTTCAAAGGTTTATTTCAATCCTGGTAGATTATCTGCTAAAGCAATTCATAGAGAGATAGATGGTACATTAAAACGTTTGGGGACAGATTATCTTGATTTATATATAATTCATCGTTTTGATTATGAGACACCTATAGAAGAAACTATGGAAGCTTTAAATGATTTGGTTAAGGCGGGAAAAGTAAGAGCATTAGGGGCTTCTGCAATGTATGGATATCAGTTCTACAATATGCAACTTGTTGCACGTGACCATGGATGGGCACAGTTTCAAGCTATGGAGAATCACTATAATCTTCTTTATCGTGAAGATGAGAGAGAATTGATTCCAATATGTAATCAGATGGGCGTATCTCTTATGCCGTATAGTCCATTAGCAGCAGGACATCTGACTAGACCTCAGTGGACTACTAATACATTGCGTAGTAAAACAGATAGGGTTGCTATGGGAAAATATGATAGTAGTCAAGAACAAGATATGCAAATTATTCAAAGAGTATATGAATTAGCAAAACGATATGGTGTGAAAATGCAACAGATTGCATTAGCATGGCATTGGGCAAAAGGAGTCGCTTCTCCAATTATTGGTTCTACAAAAGTATCTCATCTTGAAGATGCTATTGGGGCATTTAATGTAAAATTAACTGAAGAAGATATTGCTTATTTGGAAGAACCATATACTCCTCATAAAATTGTAGGTGCAATAGATCATAATCCTGCAGATGGAGTTATGTTATTAGATGAAAAGAAATAATCGTTAGACTACTTAAATGAGGAATTTTAAGTTCAATTGAAGTATAAAAAGGTATATAATTTAATTATTAGATAAATTATTCAAATTAGAGGAAAGAAGGGTTAATAATGGATGCAATAGAAATGATAAAAGAAAGAAGAAGTGTAAGAAAATTTAAGGATGAAAAAGTAGATAGAGAACTTATGAAGGAAATAGTTGATATAGCAAAATGGGCTCCATCTTGGGTAAACTATCAGATAGCAAGATATACAATAGTTGATGATGAAGAATTAATTAAGCAAATTGCAGATAAAGGTGTACAAGGATTTGCCTATAATATAGGAACACTTAAGAGAGCAAAAGGAGTCGTAGTATTAAGTTATGTTAAGGGTAAGAGTGGCAAGATAGATGATAAATATGCAACAGATATGAAAAATAGTTGGGAAGTATTTGATGCAGGAATTGCATGTCAAACTTTTTGTTTAGCAGCACATGCAAAGGGAGTTGGTACATGTATAATGGGAGTTATAGATGAAGGTGTAATAGCTAAAATAGTAAACTTACCAGAAGATGAAACTGTAGCAGCTATTATTGTGTATGGCTATGAAGAAGGAGAACATGCTAAGCCAACTAGAAGAAAAGATGTAGATGATATTATACGTTTTGTAGATAGATAATATTTATTTAGCATGATGTAAAAAAGGGGGATGGTAGCAAATGGCTCTTATACAAGTAAACTTTTTTTCAAAGAAGTTGATGAGAACTGTTCCTATAAATGTTATTTTACCAGTAGATAAGATGTCAACTGATAACAAGACAGAAAAAAACGACTTTAAAACCTTATATCTTTTACATGGAATATTAGGAAATTATACAGATTGGGTTAGCAATACAAGAATTGCAAGATTAGCAGAAGAAAATGATCTAGCGGTAGTTATGCCATCAGGGGATAATGCATTTTATATTGATCAACCTAAGGGCAATAATTATTATGGTGAATTTATAGGTGAAGAACTAGTAGAGATAACAAGAAAGATGTTTCCATTATCTCATAGAAGAGAAGATACATTTATAGGTGGTTTATCTATGGGTGGATATGGAGCAATGAGAAATGGTCTTAAATATCATGATACATTTGGACACATAGTGTCATTGTCAGGATTGTTGCTATTGGATGATATTGTAAATTCCACAAATGAAGCAGAAGATTTTATACATAGTAGAGACTATGCAGAAAGTTGTTTCGGTAATTTAGATGAAGTATTGAATAGTGACAAAAATCCACAATATTTAATTAAGAAATTACAACAATCTAATGTAGAGATACCTAAAATGTATATAGCTTGTGGAACAGAAGATCCTATGTTTAATATTAATCAAAGTTTTGCAACTTTTTTGCAAGACAATGATGTAAATGTAGAGTTTGAAGTTGGGCCAGGAAATCACAACTGGGAGTTTTGGGATGAATATATAGAAAAGGCTATAAATTGGTTACCAACAGAAAATAGTGGGCTTGGAATTAATAGTGGTAATATAGGAGTAGAATAAGTGAAATTTAAGCACCTAAGATATTATATAATATCTTAGGTGCTAAAGTTTATAAGATTATTTTATCTTGTACTATAATTGTTGGCTTTAAGTTAACTAGAGCTTCATTTAAGGTGTTAGAGCATATAGTTATATCTTCACCTGATGCTGGATCTATATAATCAACTGAGAATATTAATGGGTTTCTTATAGGTGTAGTAGCTGCTACATCAGCAAGCTTGGTTTGAGCGTATATATGCATATAATTATTTTTCATGTTAGCATTTTGAGTAATTACAAAAGTAATAGTTCTGCTATCATCATCAGAAGTTACTATATAATCACCAGTTGTAGCTAGAGGTCCATTTACTTCTCCATAGCGAATATATACATAGCCAGGGGTATCTAAAGGCTTTTCTATTTCTTCATAATTATCAATAGCAGTAGGAGTTATCATATCTAATGCAGGATCTATTTGCATTGTTACAGTATATACTAAATTATCATCAATATCAGTAGTCATAGTTGGTATAGTAGCTTTTAGTATTGCATTATCACCAACAATTCTAGCAACTAGGTCTTCTCCACCATAAATATTACATACATAAGTTGCAAATGGAATTTTCAAAATATTAGAGTTAATTTTTGTGCCATCAGGAATAACAGAGAATCTGTTAGTGAAGTAATCTTGTTCATTTTCTCCAACAGTTCTTTCTGATTTAGGAATTTCAACTATAGTAACTGGAAGTGTAACAGTAACTTTAGTGTTTTCTGTTGGATTAAATAATACTTTTGTATCAGTTGGATCAAAAATCTCAAGGTCAACTTTAGATTTTTCATCATCATCAGAACCGTCAGCTATTATTATAGAGCTATCTGTATAGTAAGGGGTTGTAGGTGCAGTTCCAGTTCCATCCCAATATGGAATATTAGTAGCATCACCATAAGTTAACACTGCAGAACCTATTTCATAAGCTAATCCTTTTGCAAGAATATCAACAAATTCAAGTGTATTTAAGTCAGCTCCTGCAGGTATAGTAAAAGGTGCTTCAAAGGTTAATTTTGAATACTTATTAATTTCATATACTTTATCAGCCATATATTATTTCTCCTTTTTAAATATTTTGTCGCATGGTAATTATTTTTGTAGTATATATATATGAAAAAAATAATAATTGATACCTTATTAATGGTATAGTTAAAGATGAAGAATTAATAAATAGGGGGATTGTTATGGCAAGTATAAAGAAATTTTTAAAAAATGAAGTTTATGGATGGAGTAAGTTCGAAGTAATCTGGTTAGTGGTTGCAACGGTAGTGATATTAGGATTATCTATATATTGGCATGAAAGTATTATTGGAATAATAGCTGCATTAACAGGAGTAATATGTGTTATCTTAACAGGTAAAGGTAAGATATCTTCTTATGTATTTGGGACAATTAATACTGTTTTATATGCCTATATTGCATTAGGGGCTAAATACTATGGAGAAGTAATGCTTAATATGTTGTATTATTTACCAATGAATTTTGTAGGATTTATAACATGGAAGAAATATATAAATTCAGAAACTCAAGAAGTTGAAAAGAGGAAATTAACATTTAAATGGCAAGGTATTATTGCTATATTATGTGCTATATGTGTATATGTATATGGTTTAGTGCTTAAGAAGTTAGGTGGAAGTTTACCATTTGTAGATAGTATGAGTACAGTATTATCTGTTTTTGCTCAGATATTATGTGTTAAGAGATATATGGAACAATGGTTATTATGGATAGTGGTTGATGTTGTTACAGTTATTATGTGGATAGCAGCTTTTTTCAATGGTGGAGAGAGTATTGCAACATTACTTATGTGGAGTGTATATTTATTAAATGCAATATTTATGTTTGTTAAATGGTATAAAGAAAGCAAATAGAGGTGAAAATTTTATGTATGAAGTAGGAATGTATGGTGGCTCCTTTAATCCTTTGCATTTAGGACATGTTAAATGTATTATAAAGGCAGCAACTCAGTGTAGAGAATTAAACATTATATTGAGCAATGGAAAGAATAGAGATGAAGTAAGTGTAAGAGTTAGATATAGGTGGTTATATCTATTAACTAAGCATATAGGTAATGTTAGGATTCACATATTAGAAGATACAGCTGATTCTAAAGAAGATTATACAAGTGAATATTGGCAATCTGATTCAGAAATAGTTAAGAAGATGATAGGTAAACATATAGATGTTATTTTCTGTGGCGATGATTATGATAATGATGATAATTTTTATAAGAAGTGTTATCCGGATAGTGATATATTGTTTTTTAAGAGAGATGAAATAAGTTCAACTAAAATTAGAACTAACATATATAAATATTGGGAGTGGTTACCTAGTGTGGTAAGACCTTATTATGTTAAGAAGGTTTTATTAATAGGTGGAGAAAGTGTTGGAAAGTCAACTATGACAATTAATCTTGCTAATTATTATAATACCAATTATGTAGAAGAGGTAGGGAGAGAATTATCTGAAAAGTCAGGAACAGATAAGATGATGTTAGCAGAAGATTTTACAGAGATATTACTTAAGCATAAATTAAAAGAAATGGAAGCTATAGAGAAGAGTAATAAGGTATTATTTATTGATACAGATTGTCTTATAACGCAATTTTATATGAATTTTCTAGATGACAAGGATCAGGATTATGAGAATAATAGAGCTTTATCAGATGCTATAAGCGATATTAATAGCTATGATTTAGTACTATTTTTAGAGCCAGATGTACAGTTTGTTCAAGACGGAACAAGAAATGTTGAGATACAAGAAAATAGAGAAAAATATAGTAATCAAATAAAGGATATATTTGATAAACATAATATTAAATATGAAATTATAAATGGGGATTACTTAAATAGATTTGAGAAGATTACAAAACTAGTGGATAACATTATAGGCAAGTAAATTGCTTAATGTAATATAATAATGATGGAACTGAAGGAGCAATTGTTTATTTTTATTCTACTGTAGAACAACCAGATAATACTAGATTTATATATGAATGGAGTGATACAACAGGCGAAGGTATTGCACCAGGGGAATCAGCAGAAATGAATGTAACATCAGAATCAATGAGTTCTTCAGCAAATGGATCGAGAATAATAAAAGAAAGTGCAATTATCTATTATAAAGAAAAGGGAGTATATCTTAATGTAGAATTATATCTAGATATACAGAATAAAGGAGATTCATATGTACAGTGGTCAGATTATCATACTAAGATAGATAATGAACATGTAGTATGTAGATTATATTCGGATGAAAAGAAAGAAATAAAAAAAGTAGATTAATATTATACGTCGTCTAGATATGAAATTTTCAAGTTTCATATCTAGACTTTTTTTACTCTATAGGAAATTATATTAAATCTAAACCTATAGATAAGTATTGTAAACATAGTATTTATTTTTTAGGGCATAATAATAGTTAGATTGATTATTATGATTTTGATTTTCTGAAGGCTAGAGGTGTTTTATTGTGTATTTTTTTGAACATTTTGACGAAGTTACTACTGTGATTATATCCTACTAGCTTAGAGATTTCATCTACACTTAATTCAGTAGTAGATAATAGATTCTCTGCATAGGCCATTTTTATAGAAGTTGTATATTGATTTATAGACATATGATATCTCGCCTGGAACCCTGCTTTTAGTTTTTGTTCATTTAAGAATACTAGTTTGCTTAGTTTTGCTATGGTAGGAGGATTACACATATTTTTACTTAATATATCGTGGGCCTCTTGGAGTGCATTAATATCTGACGCAGTTAGAGTTAGGGATCTATCCTTACCTATTTTTATTGAACCGTAGTTAATTTGATTACTGAATGCATTTTCAGGAGATGAATTTATTTCATCAGATAATACAGCAATAGACTCTATGATTTTGCTTTCTAGATATAGTGGTGATAATGATCGTCTTTCTGCTAAACTTCTTAATTCTTGAATAATAGAGACTATCTTTATAGGTAAGTAGTTATATGTGTAATTGATTATGAATTTGTTGAAGTCAACAAGCTTAGGGAAAGCGGGAGTTATTATATCATCAAGGTATTTTTTATATATTGTTATTTCAGCTCCATGAAAGTGCTGACCTTTTTTCCATGTTTGTTTACCCTTCATTTGAGTTTCTATAGTGAAGAATGATGAAGGTGAGAATGAAGAAATAGAATTATCTTCTATCTCGAATTCAGTTTCACCTGTATATACTGTACCGAATCTTATTAATTTTTCATTATGTTCGAAGGATAGGGAGAAGTCATTTAAAATAGTATAATCACCTACACCGAAGTCATAATAACCATCTCTAGAATATTTTAAGAAGTATCCGAGTTCTGGTTTATTCTTGTTGGTATATAGAGTATAGTTAGTATTTTTATATGGAGAGAATGTTATTTTTTCAAGAATTTTATTTTGAAATTCTTTAGTTGTTCTAGTAGCCATAGTTATACCTCTCATTTGTAAATATTATATAAATGAATTATAACATATGATTATCCTATTGAATGATAAAATTATTATATTAGATGCATATATTGAAATGAAAATCATTATCATATAAAATCAAAACTGCTGAAAATACTAAACTAAATCTTAATTTTGAACAGGATTTTTTAGCATTTAGGAATATATGAGATATCAAGAATTATGATAGGTTGCTAGAATAGAAAAACATGGAGGAATTATAAGATGAAGAGAAATTTATTTAAAACAATTATTCTTGGTTGTTTAATAAGTGTTATGCTTATGGGATGTGGTTCTGCCAAGGATAATAGTGTAAAAGATACTCAGAAAGAAATGGTAACAGTTACTGATGCAAAGGGAGAAGTTGATATCCCAGCAGATCCTAAGAAGATAGTGGATTTAAGTGGTAATAGTGACATATTATCTATTTTAGGATATAAGGTTATAGGAACTGCTAATAGTGATGCTTATGATTATACTAAGTTTCCAACTTACTTAGAAGATACATTAAAGGGTGCAGAGATATTAGGATATAGTATGCAAGATACTATGGACATAGAGGCAGTTATGAATTTAGAACCAGATTTAATAGTTATATCAACTGTTCAAGAGAAAATGTATGATCAATTAAGTGAGATAGCACCAACTGTTATGATAAAATTAGAAGCTCTTAATTGGAAAGATGATATAAAGACTATAGCGAATATCTTCAATAAGACAGAAAAGGCTGATAAGTGGCTAGCTGATTATGAGAAACAAGCTAAAGAAGCTGGGGATAAGATAAAAAAGGAATATGGTGAAGATACAAGTTATCTTGCATTTTTAGCAAGTGGCGGACAATTCTTTGTATTTGATGGAGCAGGATTTGGAAGTGTATTATATGAAGATATGGGATTGACTAAACCAACTGGTATGCCTGAACAGAGTGATATAAGTCTTCCAGTTGTAACATATGAAGGATTAGCGTCTATTGAAGCTGACTATATTTTCTTGATGGCAACAGATGAAGATTTAGCGGAATTAGAAGGAAATGCCATATGGAATAACATACCAGCAGTTAAGGAAGGAAGAGTTGTAGTATTAAATGCATCTCCATACTTCAATCAAGGTTATAGTCTAATAGGAAGAGAATTATTAGTAGATGAGATAGGTGAAATGTTAAATGAAACAAAATAATAAACTTGTAATTATATTTATGATTTGCAGTTTATTGCTTTTAGGAGTAGGACTGATTCTAGCTGTAAAGCTAGGATCTGTCCATATTTCATTTTCAGATATATGGAATAGCGTATTTAATTATAGTGAAACCCTAGAATACATGTTAGTTAGAGATGTTCGTATTCCTAGGGCACTTTCTGTATTGATGACAGGTGGAATTTTAGGTATGGTGGGAGCTATGATTCAAGGAGTTACTAGAAACCCTATAGCAGAACCTTCTGTACTAGGTATTAGTCAAGGAGCAACTCTTATAATAGCTATTTTTTATGTTGCAGGTATAGGAGTAACTACTAAAAGTAATATGTTAGCAGCATTTTTGGGAGCGTTTATAACAGGAATTATGGTACTATTCTTTATATCTAAGAAAGCAAATAACAATTCTATTACCAAGATTATATTAGCAGGAACAGCTATTAGTACATTTTTTATTTCTCTAACAACAATAATAGGACTTCTATCTAATCAAGCACAAATGATAGGATTTTGGGTGTCTGGGGGATTTAGAAATGCTAGTTGGACTGATTTTAAGCTAGTTTCAGTGGTAGGAATTTTAGGACTTGTATTAGCGATATATTTAGCACCTAAGATTAACATATTGAATTTAGGTGATGATATAGCTATAGGATTAGGAGAAAATCCAGAGAAGATAAGATTCTTTACTCTTATGATTATGATTCCAATGTGTGCGGCTGCTGTAGCTGTTGGAAAGAATATAGCTTTTGTAGGACTAATAATACCACAGATAGTGAAGAAGATATTAGGTGAAGATTATAGAAAGAATATACCTTGTTCATTTTTACTTGGAGCAGTTTTAATGACTTATGCAGATATAGCTGCAAGAATGCTATTTGCACCATATGAAACACCAATTGGAATATTTACAGCAATTATAGGTGTACCATTCTTTATATCAGTTGCAAGAAAGGAATTAGGATAAGATGAAGAAAAATAAATTCAAGATAACCTGCATTATTCTAACGATTTTATTGATAATTTCATGTCTGGTAAGCTTATGCTGGGGAACTTATAAGATGTCTCCTATGGAAGTTATAGATACATTAATGGGAAATGGTTCAAGATTTCAAAATACTGCTGTGATAAGTATAAGATTACCTAGAGTTTTAGTTGGGATATTTGTAGCAATTGCATTGTCAACAGCGGGAGCTATATTACAAACTTTAACCAAGAATGACCTAGCAGATCCAGGAATTATAGGTATTAATGCAGGAGCAGCAGTGGCAGCAGTATTATTTATAACTTATTCAACAGGGTTTTATTATAAGGAATTAGGAAGTTTATCTATATTTGTTCTTCCTTTTATGGCTATGATAGGAGCTGCAGTAGCCGCTTTTATTATGTATATTATGTCTAGTAGAGGTGGAATGAGACCTAAGAGATTATTACTTGTTGGGATAGGATTAAATGCAGGCCTTAATGCTTTTATAAGTTTTATTACATTTAGAGGTGGGGTAGGTGATTACAATAGGGTGCTTATTTGGACATCTGGAAGCTTATGGGGTTCAGGTTGGAGTTATGTTAAGGTTATTATTCCAATAGTATCTATATTCTTTTTAATTATTTTGTTTAATCATAAGAGATTAGATGTATTAAATATGTCTGATGAACTATCCATTTCGTTAGGGTTAAATGTAAATAGAGAGAGAAAGAAGTTCTTAGCTATTGCAGTTATATTGTCTTCTGTAGCAACAGCTTTTGCAGGAAATATAGGATTTTTAGGGCTTATATCACCCCATATAGCTAAGAGATTAGTAGGACCATATCATAAGAAATTTCTAATTGTATCAGCTATTATAAGTGCTATGATTGTGCTTCTTGCAGATTCTTTTTCTAGAAATTTATTTTCTCCTATAGAGATACCTGTTGGAATAACTGTTTCTATATTTGGAGTACCGTATTTTGTATATTTGATGATGAGGGAGGAGTAATATGGAAGCTATTAGAGTTGAGAATCTAACAGTAGCATATGATAAAAATATAATAATAGAAGAAATGAACTTATCTATACCTAAAGGTAAGATAAGTATAATAATAGGAGCAAATGGTTGTGGTAAATCTACTCTTCTCAAGACTATTGCTAGAATAAATAAACCAAAGTTTGGAGACATATTTATTAATGGAAATAATACTAAAAAAGTAAGAGAAAAAAACATAGCAAAGGAAGTTGCTTTTTTACCTCAAGGGCCGACTTGCCCCAATGGATTAACAGTTAGAGAGTTAGTAGCTTTTGGGAGATTTCCACATCAGAAGATGATAGGAGGCCTTAATGAAAAAGATAAAAATATAATAGATTGGGCTATAGAAGAAACTGGGCTTAAAGAATTTGCAGATAAGGAAGTAGAAAATCTATCAGGAGGGCAGAGACAGAGAGCATGGATAGCACTTGTATTAGCCCAAGAAACAGAAATAATAATGTTAGACGAACCAACTACATATTTAGATATGTCTTATCAATTAGAGGTATTAGAAGTCCTTCAGAAACTTAATAGAGAGAGGAACATAACTGTAGTTATAGTATTACATGAATTAAATAATGCATGTAGATTTGCAGATAATATTATAGGATTGAAGAGTGGTAGGATTATATGTGAAGGTAAACCATCAGAAGTTATTAATAAGGAAACTTTAAAGAAGATATATGGGATAGATGCAAGCCTTAGCCTAAGTGAAGATGGAGCATATCCAATATGTACAGAATACCAGTTATTAAGAGGTGACAATGCGAAATAGAAACTTTTTAATAATAGTAATTGGACAGATTATATCATTATTTGGAAATGCTATTCAAAGATTTAGTATGTCTCTATATTTACTTGAATTTACAGGAAGTACAGCTGCATTTGCGAAGATATTAGCTATATCCACTATTCCCTATGTTATATTTGCTCCAATATCAGGCAAAATTGCAGATAGTGTTAATAGAAAACATATAATGATATATCTTGATTTATTTGCTTCAATGGTTGTAGGAATGTATGCAATTACATTGTTTAATAATAAAGATAGTGAATTTATAGTAGGAGTAGTTATGTTCTTGTTATCAATATGTTATACATTATATTCACCAGCAGTAACATCAGCTATTCCTCAAGTAGTATCAGAGGATAAACTTACATCTGCAAATGGAATAATCAATCAAGTTGGATCAATAGTTAATTTTACAGGGCCTATTATAGCTGGTCTTCTATATGGATTAATAGGTATAAGATTTGTTGTTGTTTTAAATGCAATTAGCTTTTTTGTGTCAGCAGTTATGGAATTATTTTTGGACATTCCGAACATTAACAGAGGAGATAATGAAAAGATAATATCGTTATCATTTATTAAGAAATCATTTATAGATATGAAAAAGAGCTATATATATTTAAAGACAGAAAAGAAAACTATAATGTATATAATAATATCCTATGCATGTTGTAATATATTTTTAGTTCCTATATTGTCTGTTGTGGCACCATATTTTATAAATGTATTATTAAATCTTCCATCACAAGTATATGGAATAGTAGAAGGAATATCTGTATTAGGTATGATATTAGGAGGATTATGGATAAGTCTTAAGCCTAATAAGTTTTTTATACAAAGGGTACATAAAACTTATTATCCTATGATCATAGGAAGCACTATTATAGCAATTTTAGGTGTGATAGATATAAATAAATATGGTAGTGCACTGATATTTGCAATAGGCAGTATGTTTATAATGTTTTCTTTAGCATTGTCTAATGTGCTTACACTAACATTTATACAGAAAGAAGTTGATTATAATATATTAGGGAGGACAATGGCTTTTTCTAATGCAGTAGCAACTATAAGTGTTGCACCTGGTCAATTGTTATTTGGACAAGTTATAGAAATAGGAATTCCATTAGAAGGTATATTTACAGTATCATTATTAATGAATATTATGCTTGTACTATTTATAAAGATAAATATAAGCAATAGAATTATAAAAGAATGAGAGATATTTATTTAAATTTGAATATTTGATATTATTATAGAGTGTAAAAAAAGAAAAAATAGTGCCATAACAGAACCAAAAAAACAAGTTTTGGAACCTGTCATAATGGCTAAAAAAATCGACGGCTCTATAAAGTCGCCTTGACGATTTTTTTATAGTTAAGGAAAGGAAAATAACTAATTATGTCAGATGAATTAGAGAAACATTATAATAAATTTTGTGAAGATAAGAGATTAACTAGAAGGCATGGTCAAGTTGAATATATAACTTCTATGAAATACATACATAAGTACTTAGGGGATAATAAAGATTTTAAGATATTAGATGTTGGAGCAGGTACTGGACGATATTCAGTTCAACTTGCTAATGAAGGATATGATGTTACAGCTATTGAATTAGTTAAGCATAACTTGGGTATGTTAAAAGCTAAGGGAAGTTCAGTAAAAGCATATCAAGGAAATGCCTTAGATTTATCTAGATTTAAGGATAATACATTTGATATGACTTTAGTATTTGGTCCTATGTATCACTTGTATGAGTTTAAGGATAAAGTAAGGGCATTAGAAGAATCTAAGAGAGTTACAAAGTCAGGTGGGGTAATACTAGTAGCTTATTGTATGAATGATTATAGCATATTAACTTATGGATTTAAGAAAAACAACATAAAGAGATGCATTGAGGAAGGGAAAATAACAGAAGACTTTCGTTGTGTATCATCACCTGAAGACTTGTATGATTATGTAAGATTAGATGATATTAATAAATTTAATGAAGCAGCTAATCTTAAGAGAATACAGATAATATCAGCAGATGGAGCAGCAGACTTTATGAGACCTACATTAAAGGCTATGGATGAAGAAACATTTGAATTATTTATAAAATATCATTTATCTACTTGCGAAAGACCTGAATTATTAGGAGCTGCAGCCCATACCCTAGATATTTTGAGAAAGGAATAATTAAGGGAAATGGGGAAAATGAATATGAAGGTATTGATAGTTGAAGATGATTCAGATATAAATGAATTATTATGCAGTATTTTAATTAAAAGAGGCTATTTTACAAGAAGTGCATTTTCTGGTACAGAAGCATTAATGTGTGTAGAGCAAGAAGAATATGATATTGTTCTGTTAGATATGATGTTACCTGGAGCATCGGGAGAGGATGTTATAAGTAACATAAGAGAGAAAAAAATGATGCCCATAATAGTTATATCAGCGAAGGCAGCACAAGAAGATAAGATAAATGCCCTTAAGCTTGGAGCAGATGACTATATATGTAAGCCCTTTGATATAAATGAAGTTATTGCAAGAATTGAAGCTCAATTAAGACGTTATAAAACATTTAGTAGAATTGAAGATAGTACATCTACTAAATTAATATGCAAAGATTTAGTACTAGATACAGAAAGTAAACAAGTTTTCTTAAAGGAACGAGAAGTAATATTAACTCTGAGAGAATTTTCAATATTGGAATTGCTAATGAATAGTCCTAATAAAGTTTTTACTAGAGAAAATATATTTGAATCAGTATGGAATAATGAATTTCTTGGAGATGATAACACAGTTAATGTTCATATAAGTAACTTGAGAGCAAAGTTAAATAAGATAGATAGAGATACTGAATATATTAAGACTGTATGGGGAATTGGTTTTAAGTTAAATCAATAACCTACTCAATATTACTATAAACTTTAGACTTTCTTAATATTTGCTTTAAGGTATTTTATACAATTATGAATAAAATAAACGTATAAAGTTAAATGGAGGGAGAGTTATGGATAATATAGTTTTAAAAACCCATAATCTTACTAAGATATATGGGAAACAAGCATCTAATAATAATATAAATATTACTGTAAAAAAAGGTGATATATATGGACTTATCGGCCGTAATGGAGCAGGCAAAAGTACATTTATGCGAATGATAACTGGACTTAGTAATAAGACAAGTGGAGATATAGAACTGTTTGGTAAGTCTTCTCAGAAGGAATTAGATGAAGCAAGAGGATTTATAGGAAGCTTAATAGAAACCCCTGCTTTTTATTCAGGGATGACTGCAAGAGAGAATCTTGAGGTATCTAGATTAGTTAGAGATATAGCAGGTAGAGATTGTATAGAAGAGGTTCTATCATTAGTTGGGTTACAGGATACAGGAAAGAAGAAGTTTAAGAATTTTTCATTAGGAATGAAGCAGAGATTAGGAATAGCAAATGCACTTTTAGGCAATCCTAAATTACTTATTTTAGATGAACCTATTAATGGATTAGATCCAATGGGAATAATAGAGATTAGGGAATTACTTAAGAAAATAAACAAAGAAAAAGGTGTTACCATAATAATATCTAGTCATATATTAGGCGAATTATCAGAACTAGCAACATGTTATGGAATAATAAATAATGGTAAATTAGTTGAAGAAATAACTGAAAAAGAATTAATGGATAGATGTAGGCAATATATAGATTTAAGTGTTGATGATGCATCTACAACCGCTGCCATACTAGAACAAGAATTAAATATTACTGACTATGAGGTTCTAGAAGGTAATAAAATAAAGATATTTAGTAACTTAGATTCTATAGGAATTATAAATTCAACTTTATCTAAAAAAGGGATAATAGTTGATAGTATAGGCCTAAAGGGTGAGAATCTAGAAGAATATTTTATGAGCAAGGTTGGAGGTGAAGATAATGCTTAGATTATTAACAGCTGAATTATTTAAACTATATAAAAATAAAACATTTAAAGTTTTATTCATAGTATCTATATTCTTAGGTATATTTACAATGATAATGACATCATCAGTAATGGAGAAAATATTAGAATCATCCATGCAAGGAATGTCACAAGAAGAAACATCTCAAATTATGGAACAATTATCTTCATCAAATGAAGGACAGATTATAACTCCTGGTAGTATGGGAATGCAGATAGTAGCCAAGGACCCACTTAATCCAACAACTAGGGAGGTATTCCATTCAGCCTTTGGATCTGGATTAATTGAAGTGTTATTAGGTATATTTATAGCTGCATTTATGGCAAAGGAATATAGTGATAAAACTATTAAGAATGCATTATCTTATGGTAAGAAGAGGTATGAATTCTATATATCAAAATTTATAATCATGATTATAGGTATAGCTATTATATTGCTTGCACTAACAGTTATACCTACAGTAGGTAATGCAATAACTAATGGATGGGGAGAAACTTTTAAGGTTAGTCAGATAGGAGACATTTTAAGAACTTATGGAGCAACGTTGATAACAAGTGCTTCTATAGCTTCTATAATGATGATTATTGCTATTTTGGTAAAAAGTAATGGTGGAACAATTGGGATAACTATAGGGATATTTACTTTATTTCCTATGCTAATATCATTTTTATATGGTAAGAACAAGGTGTTTGACAACGTATATGAGATGACTCCTTTTTATACAAATAGAGTAAGCATGTCTATATATGCTACTGGAGAAGATATAGGTAAAGCTGTTATAATAGCACTAATTACAATTATAATATTCTTGTGTATAGGAGTTAAGATATTTAAGAAACAAGATATCAATTAAGAGAGGTAATTTATATGATTTTGTATATAATGCTTGTTGGGATAATAATAGGATTATTAGTATATATAATAAGAGAAAAAAAAGAAATAAGTAATATATGCAAACAGATTGAAAGCAATAAGGATGAATACAAAAATATTCATACCAAGGCACTTAATGATACAGTTGAAAGGCTAGTAACAGCTATAAATACAATATATGATAATGCTCAAGAGGTAAGGGCGCGTAATGAGAGTATAGATGAAGAGCTTCGTAGAAGTATAGCTAATATTTCTCATGATTTAAGAACTCCTCTTACCTCAATAAGAGGTTATCTTCAGTTTATAGCAGAAGATGATTTGACAGATGAAGAGAGAAAAAAATATATAAATATAGCACAGAGAAGAGCTGAGAATCTGCAAGATCTTATAAATAGCTTTTATGAATTATCTAGAATTGATAATAATGAGTTTAAGTTCAATATGAAGAAGTTGAATCTTAAGGCATTGTTGTGCAATAATATTGCATTGTTTTATAATGACTTTATTAGTGCAAATATAGAGCCTGAGGTAAAGATAGATGATGATATAGATGATATAATATCAGATGAAAAAGCAGTAAATAGAATATTTTCTAACTTAATAGGAAACATTATAAAGCATAGTGAGAAGGATGCAAAGATAGAATTGTTTCAAGAGGATTCTTATATCATAACAAGATTTATAAACTATGCGCCGAATTTAACTGAGAGAGATGTTCAGAATGCATTTGAGAGATTCTATACAGCAGATAGATCTAGAAGTGATAAGAATACTGGTTTGGGCTTAGCTATAACTAAGGAGTTATCAGAGAAACTAGGAAATATTATAAGTTGTAAATTAGTTTCTAATAACATGGTTATAGAGATTAAATGGAATAAGAAAATAGGATAAAATTATTAAATGATTTTAATTTTTTTTGAGAAGTGGTATACTTATATATGTATTTGATATAATATATAAATATAAGATAGATTTCAATGAGAGTGAGGGAAGTTTGTGAGTGTCGGTATCAAATAGTTAGTAATTTAATATTAGTCATTCTTATAATAATGGGGTATATATACCTTTATTTGTTGTGGAATGAGATAACTATATGATACAAGTCCACGAATTTTTCATTATGATATATAGTATAAGGCAGACTAGAATTCTAGTATGTCTTAGTGTGTATGGAATTATAAGCTGTGGAGTATCCACAGCTTTTTTTGTATATTAAATTATAAAATTTTTTAAGAAATCTATCTAGATTTCGTTGACTTGTATATAGATTTTAATACAAGGAAGGAAAATTATAAATGGATAAAATGACTTTAGAGAAGTTAGATTATAATAAATTAAAAGAAATAGTAAAAGGATATTGTGTAAGTGGATTAGGTAAGAAACTTATTGATAAGCTTGAACCTAGCAATAATATGAAGGTTGTAAAAAATAGATTAGAAGAAACATCTGAAGGAAGAAGGTTAATAGAAGCATCTTATCATATACCATTAGATGGAATATTTAATGTTAATCCACTTATAGATAAGATAGAGAAGGGAGCTTCGCTAGAACCTTCAGATTTAACTATGATGAGTGATTTCTTAAGAGGATGTAGAAGAGTTAAAAGCTTTATAAAGAATAAAGAAGGGTATGCAAAAATACTATGTAGCTATGGTGAAAATATAGCAGAACTTAGTTATATAGAAGAAGAGATAAATAGATGTATAAAAGGTTCGATTGTTGATTCTAATGCTACAAAGGAGTTAAGAAAGATAAGACAGAAGATGGATGAATGCGAGGATAACATCAATCAGAAGTTATCAAAGTTCTTAAAGAATAGTGAATACAAGAAATATATTCAAGAATTTTTTGTAAGCAAAAGAAATGGTAGATTTACTATTCCTATAAAATCAGCATATAAAAACAATGTGCCAGGTGAGATAATAGAGACTTCTTCTAAAGGATTAACAGTATTTATGGAACCTAGTGTAGTAAAGAAATATAGCTCAGAATTAGAAGTACTAAAGGTAGAAGAAAAAGTTGAAGAATATAAGATATTAGGTAATATAACAGAAATGTTAAATGATAGAATAAAGGATATTAAGATTAATATAGAAATAATATCTGAATATGACATGATATATGCTAAAGCTAAATATAGTAAGGATATATCAGGAATAAATCCTAAGCTTAATAATAGAGGGTATGTGAAAATTATAAACGGTAGATATCCACTTATAGAGAAAAGTGTTCCATTAAATATTGAGATAGGAAACAATTATAGAAGTCTTATAATAACCGGACCTAATGCAGGAGGAAAAACGGTTGTGTTAAAGACAGTAGGGTTATTAACTCTAGCAGTGCAGTCGGGATTTCACATAGCAGCTGATGAAGGAACGGAAATGTCTATATTTGACAATGTGTTTGTTGATATAGGGGATAATCAGAGTGTTGAAAATGCACTTAGTACTTTTTCATCTCATGTAAAGACATTATCAGATATTATTAGAAGATGTAGTAAGTCATCATTATTATTATTTGATGAGATTGGTAGTGGAACTGAACCTAATGAGGGTGCTGCATTGGCAATAGCAATATTAGAAGAATTGTATTATAAAGGATGCATAACTGTAGCAACTACTCATTATGGTGAGATAAAGAATTTCTCTCAGAACCATCCGGACTTTGAAAATGCAGCTATGGAGTTTAAGAAGAATACTTTAGAACCTTTATATAGATTAAGTATAGGTAAGTCAGGTGACAGTAATGCATTATATATAGCTAAAAAGATGGGAATACCAGATAGAATAATAGAGAAAAGTAATAGATATATTGAAACTAAGGAATATGATTATAAATTGTTGTCTAGTAGTAAAGTAAGAAAAGATTTAATAGAGGAAAAGGAAGAAGATACTTATCAATTTGCTATAGGTGATAAGGTATTATGGTTAGACAAGAATAAAAGTGCAGTTGTATATAAAGAAAAAGATAGATTAAATAATGTAATAATTTTTGTCGATAAACAGTTTATAGAAGTAAATAGTAAGAGACTTAAACTTGAGATAAAGGCAGAAGAGTTATATCCAGATGGATATGACTTAAATCAGATATTTGTTAGTTTTAAAGATAGAAAATTAGAGAAGGATATAGAGAGAGGTTCTAAAAAAGCTATAAAAAAAATAATAAAAAAGAATAAAGCTATGAAGATAGAAGAATAGTAATGTTTCAAAAAAGCATAGGTTGTGTGAATTAAAATTGTCACATAATTTATGCTTTTCTATGGTATAATTCTTCTTAATGAATATTTTTAAGAAAGGATATGCATACTGAATGAAGAAGGTAAATGAAGTTTTTGCAGATTATAATACTGGAGTGAATATAGGAACTGCAGTAGTTGATAAGATTACTCTGAAGAAGAAAACTAAGGTACTTATTATGAAGATAACTGCAGATAAGTATATTCAGATGGATGAGATAGAAGGACTTAATGCATTTATCAAGAAGAGGTTTTTCCTTAGGGATTCAGTTATAGATATTAACTATACAGAAGAAGTTAGTAAGATACCTATAGATAAAGGAATAAAAGATATTTTCTTCTCATTATCACAGAAACATCCTTTCTTAAAATCGGCTATAAAGAACTGTGAATATGCAATAAATGATAAAACAATAGATATGAAGTTTAATATAATAATATCTACATTGCTTAGAGATCTTAAATATGATAAAAAAATTCAAGACACTATAAAAAGCATATATGGAACTACTTATAAGATTAATTTTATTGATAATGTAACTAGTGAAGAAATAATTAAGGTATCAGAAGAAGAAAATAGAAAGAAGATACTAGATATTCAGAAACAGATACGAGAGAATGCTCCTAGTACATTTGAAGTTGCACCTACAAAGAAAGAAACAGAGCAGGAGGCACAACCAGATAAAAAGAAAGAAAATTCACCACTTATATATGGTCGTAGTGCTACTATAAAAGAAAATACAATAAAGATAATAGATATAACACCTGAAGAAGGAAGAGTAGCTATAGAAGGAGAGTTATCTAATATAGAAACTAAAGAATTAAGAAGTGGTAAGATATTAGTATCATTTGATTTGTATGATGGATCTAGTTCTATGACTTGTAAGGTATTTCTTAAACCAGAACAATCTGTTCAAGTAATAGATAAGTTAAAAGCAGCTAAAGGCGTTAAGTTGTTAGGTAATGCAGGGTATAGTAATTTCTCTGGAGAAGTTGAGCTTATTGCAAATGTAATAGTTCAAACTAATGGATTAAGAAGAATTAAAAGAATGGATAATGCAGAAGTTAAGAGAGTAGAGCTACATATGCATACTAAAATGAGCCAAATGGATGCTATGACTAGTGCTAAGGACTTGATAAAGAGAGCAATGAGTTGGGGGATGAAGTCTATAGCAATAACTGATCATGGAGTTGTTCAAGCATTTCCAGAAGCTCATAAACTATTAGGTAGAGATAATCCAGATATGAAGGTTATATATGGAGTAGAAGCATACCTAGCACCAGATAAAAAGCCTGCAACAAGGAATATAAAAGGTCAAAGTATAGATACTACTTATTGTGTATTTGACTTGGAAACAACAGGCTTTTCTCCTGAATTAGAGAAAATAATAGAGATTGGTGTAATGAAATTACAGGATGGAAAAGTTATAGATAAATTCAGCTGTTTTGTAGATCCTCAGAAATCTATATCAGCTAGAATAACTGAAGTAACTAATATAACAGATGATATGGTTAGGGGAGCTGAAACAATAGAAGAAGTATTTCCTAAGTTATTAGATTTTATAAAAGATAGTGTATTAGTTGCACATAATGCTGAGTTTGATGTTGGATTCTTGAAACATTTTGCAAAAGAATTGGGATATGAATTTGATTTTACCTACCTAGATACATTGACACTAGCACAAGAATTATTCCCTGAATTTAAGACATATAAGCTAGGAAGAATAGCCAAGAATTTAGGTATAAAGGTTGAAGTGGCACATAGAGCTTTAGATGATGTAGATACTACAGTTAAGGTATTTAAGATAATGTTAGATATGCTTAAGGATCGTGGAGTTAAAACATTAGAAGATATAGATTTATATGCATCAGATGAAGAATCTAAGAAGGTAGCATATAAGAAACTTAAAACTTATCATGCGATAATTTTAGCCAAGGATTATGTAGGACTTAAGAATTTATACAAGTTAGTATCTTATTCTCATCTTGATTATTTCTACAAAAAGCCACGTATATTAAAGAGTATGTATGAGAAGTATTCAGAAGGTTTAATCATAGGTAGTGCATGTAGTGAAGGTGAATTATATCAATCTATTTTATTAGGTAGATCAGAAGAAGAGATAGAGAAGATAGCTAGTTTTTATGACTATTTAGAAATTCAACCATTAGGAAACAATGATTATCTTATAAGAAATGAGCAAGTACCTAATAAGGAATATTTGCAAGAGATAAATAAGAGAATAATAGCGTTAGCAGAGAAACAGAATAAACCTGTTGTGGCTACAGGTGATGTACATTTTATGGACCCGGAAGATGAGATATACAGACGTATATTAGAAGCTGGGCAAGGATTTAAGGATGCTGATAATCAAGCTCCATTATATCTAAGAACAACAGAAGAAATGCTTGAAGAATTCGCTTATTTAGGATCAGAGAAGGCTTATGAAGTAGTTGTAACTAACACTAATAAGATTGCTGATATGTGTGAACAAATAAGTCCTATATCTCCAGAAAAATGTCCACCACATATAGATGGATGTGAGCAAACAATAAAAGATATAGCTTATGGAAAAGCAAATGAATTATATGGTGATCCTATTCCAGAAATAGTAAAGGCGAGATTGGATAAAGAACTAGATTCAATAATTAAGAATGGTTTCTCAGTAATGTATATAATTGCTCAGAAGCTTGTGTGGAAGTCTAATGAAGATGGATATTTAGTTGGGTCAAGAGGATCTGTTGGATCATCCTTAGTTGCATATATGACAGGTATAACAGAAGTTAACGCTCTGCCACCACATTATAGATGTCCTAAATGCAAATATTCAGATTTTAATGATTATGGTGCAAAGAATGGCTTTGACTTACCAGATAAGGAATGCCCACACTGTGGTACTAATATGGCTAAGGATGGAATGGATATACCATTTGAAACTTTCCTTGGATTTAATGGAGATAAGGAACCTGATATAGACTTAAACTTTTCAGGAGAATATCAGGCTAAAGCTCATAGATATACTGAAGTTATATTTGGTAAGGGAACTACATTCAAAGCAGGTACTATAGGTACAGTTGCAGAAAAAACTGCATTTGGATATGTAAAAAAATATTATGAAGAAAAGAATCAACCAGTTAATAAGGCAGAAATAACAAGAATATCTAAAGGATGTACTGGAATAAAGAGAACAACTGGACAGCATCCAGGTGGAATTATAGTTGTTCCAAAGGGAAGAGAAATATTTGAATTCTGCCCTGTACAACATCCAGCAGATGATCCAGATTCAGATATTATAACAACACATTTTGATTATCACTCTATAGATCAGAACTTACTGAAGTTAGATATATTAGGACATGATGATCCTACCGTAATAAGAATGCTTCAAGATATAACAGGGGTGGCACCACAAGACATACCACTAGATGATAAGGATACGATGTCGTTATTTTCATCTACTAAAGCTTTAGGAGTTACTGAAGAACAGATTAATTCCAAAGTAGGAACATTTGGTGTGCCTGAGTTTGGTACAAAGTTTGTTAGAGGAATGCTTGTTGATACTAAGCCTACAACATTTTCAGATTTATTATGTATATCAGGACTTTCTCATGGTACAGATGTATGGCTAGGTAATGCTAAGGATCTTATAGATTCTGGCGTTATAACTAGTATCAGTGATGCTGTATGTTGTAGAGATGATATCATGGTATATCTTATTAAAAAAGGATTACCACCTAATACTGCATTTAAGATAATGGAAACAGTTCGTAAAGGTAAAGCGTTAAGTGATCTTAATAAATGGGCTGAGTATGAAGCACTTATGAGAGAACATGATGTTCCTGAATGGTATATAGAATCTTGTAAGAAGATAAAATACATGTTCCCGAAAGCTCATGCCGCTGCATATGTAATGATGGCATTTAGAATTGCATGGTTTAAAGTTCATATTCCCAAAGCTTATTACACAGCATTTTTCTCAATAAGAGCTAAGGCATTTGATGCTGAATATATGATTTATGGAAAAGAAAAAGTAAGAGAAAAGATGAAAGAGATAACAATGCAAGGAAATGATGCTGCACCAAAGGATAAGGATATGTATGATGATCTAGAACTTGTTCTTGAGATGTATGAAAGAGGTATAAAATTCTTACCTATAGACTTATACAAATCAGATGCAACCAAGTTTAAAGTCGAAGAAGATGGCATAAGACCACCACTTAACAGTATTTCAGGAATGGGAAATGTTGCAGCAGAAGCTATATATAATGCTGCTCATGAAGATGTACCTATAAGTTCTATAGATAATCTTAGAAAAAGGGCTAAAATAGGTAACTCAGCAACTGACCTTTTAAGAAAATTTGGTTGTTTAAATGGCTTACAAGAAAGTGATCAAGTTAGTTTCTTTGATACACTATAAATATTTATGTATTATGGAATGAATTAGATATAAGCCACTCTTAAAAATGAGTGGCTTATAAAATTATATGGATTTACGCTACCATAAAAGCATTCTGCAAACTTGATTTTATCATTTTTAGTGTTGCTTTTATTTCATCTAAATCCATTTATTCCTCCTATAAAAAATTATAAACAAAAAAGCTAACAAACTATTATGTCTGTCAGCTCTATAAATCAAAAAAAACCAATTGCTTGTTAATGACGTTAATACATAACGCTTACCTAAATATATGGCATTTAATCAAGACTTACTGTTGGTATAACTATTATACAATGTTCAATCCTAAATGTCAACATTTTAAGGATATAAAAATATACTTTTTATATATCCACTTTCTCTTAATTGAACTAGCTTGTCCTCAAATTTATTATTAAAACAATTATTATAAAATATATTTGAAAATACATCAGCTACTTGTACTAGACAGTTGTTCGAAGAATCAAAATAATCTACTTTTATACTATTTACTAAATCTTCTTCTATTATCAACTGCATATTTAAGTATTCTTCTAGTAAATATCTTGTTTTCGTTTTTTCATTTCTTTCATCTATACAAAGATAATAATCATCTTTTGGTAATAAATTTTCTTTTAATTGCTGTCTTAGCGCTTGTTTAATAACAAAGTTAAATGCCCTTGCAGTATTATTATATAATCCATACTTTATTTTTGAATTATTTATTTTTATATAATATATTTGTAATAGATTATTTCTACAAAAATAATCTAAAAAGTCCATTTTAGATTGTTCGTCCATAGCACTTCCTTTTAATTCAACGAACGTATTACCTTTAAACATCTTGTTATTACTGTCTATAGACTTCAAATATTTTTCATTTTTAGATATGTATCTTTTAAAAACTCTCTTTGCTTTATTTTTATCTATTGGCACTATAAGTGCAATTACAAAATACGGATAATATTTGCAATACTCTGTAGTCATACTTCCAGACTCATCTATGTATATATTTTTCGTTTTAATCACCTACTAGATCAATTTTAATATGAATATTATATCATACATAGTTTGGATAACAACTATTTTTCTTAGCACCTATAGCTAAACTATTAAAATCAGTAGGAATATAATTATAGTATCATAGATTTCCAAAATACAACTTTTTTGGAGTATTATTTAATATAAATTATAAATATGACAGATTTATATGTCAATTAAGTTAAAAGTATATTTTAGAGGTATTTACTTATCTGGTAAAATATATATAAGAATAATTAATTAAGGTGAAAATATGGGGAATGTAATAAATAAAATAAATTCTAGTATAGGGTTAGATATTGAATCAAAAAATATTATTGAAGATAGTTATATAATAAAAAATAAGTTAATAGTTAATTCAAAAAGAGGTAATCTTTATAAAGAATTAAAAGAAAGTCTAAGTGAGTGTAAGAAGTTTTACTTTAGTGTAGCATTTATAAATTTTAGTGGATTACAATTGTTATTGGATTCGTTTAAGGAATTAGAAGATAGAGGTGTGAATGGCAAGATAATAACTTCTACATATCTTAACTTTACAGAGCCTAAGGCATTAAAGAAGTTGAGAGAATTTGAAAATATAGACTTAAAGATATTTGTTGCAGATAAAGAAAAGGGCTTTCATACAAAAGTATATATTTTTGAAAATGAAGATAATTATAAGGTTATTATAGGGTCTTCCAATATTACTCAAAGGGCATTAAAAAGTAATGTTGAATGGAATGTTATGATTCTATCAAAAAGAGAAACAGAGTTTATTCAATCTGTTATAGAAGAATATGATGATATATGGAATAGTACTAACTATGTAGATGAAGAATTTTTAGATAAATATAATGAATTTATTAGCAATTTAAGAAATAGAGAGAAATCACATATAATAGAATTTCAAGAATACAAGAGAATCAAACCTAATATCATGCAAGAAAAGGCACTGGTTAATCTTAAAAGATTAAGAGAAATAGGTGAAAATAAAGGATTAGTTATAGCAGCTACAGGTACAGGAAAGACATACATGTCAGCATTTGATGTACTTAGATTTAAACCTAAAAAATTATTATTTTTAGTTCATAGAGAAGATATACTTAGAAGTGCACGAGAAACTTATACAAGCTTATTAAGGAATAAGAACATTAAAACAGGGTTATACACAGGAAGTTCAAAAGATAAAGATGCAGATTATTTATTTTCTACAATTCAAACTATGGAAAGACATATTAATGAATTTGCCGTAGATGAATTCGAGTATATAGTTATGGATGAAGCGCATCATAGCACTAGTAAGACTGCTCAAAAAATATTAAATTATTTTAAACCTGAATTTTTATTAGGAATAACAGCTACGCCTGAAAGATGCGATGAAGGAAATATATTTGATGTGTTTGATAATAATGTAGCATTAGAAATAAGACTAAATGAAGCACTTGAAAATGAACTTATAGTTCCTTTTCATTACTTTGGAATAACTGATATAGAAGATGTTAACTATGATGGATTGGATATAGACAATATATCAGAAGTGGCTAAGAGATTAATGATTAATTCTAGAGTGGATTTTATATTAGATAAAATGAGATTCTATGGCCACGATGGAAATAAGTTAAAAGCAATAGGGTTTTGTATAAACAAAGAACATGCTAAGTATATGGCAAATGAGTTTAATAAGAGGGGAATTGAGAGTATAGCATTAACTAGTGAAGATAGTATAGATAGAAGAGAAAATGCAATTGCAAAGCTAGATGATGAACAATGTGGATTAAAGGTTATATTTACTGTGGATATTTTCAATGAAGGTGTGGATATTCCAGCAATTAATCAAATATTGATGTTAAGACCAACTAGTTCTCCAATTATTTTTATTCAACAGTTAGGTAGAGGTTTAAGAAAGCATGTAAGCAAAGAATTCTTAACTGTGTTAGATTTTATAGGTAATCATAATAAAGCTTTTTTAATAGCAATAGCATTGAAGGGAAGCAAATATTATGATAAAGATAGTTTAAAAGTTGCAGTAGCAACTAATTTTGATGATGTTCCAGGATGTTCTAATATTCAAATGGATAAAATATCTCAAGAAAAGATATTAAAACAATTAAATAATGAGAATTTCAATAGCTTAAAATATCTAAAGAGTGAATACAATGAATTTAAAGCATTGTTAGGTGGTAAGATTCCATATAAGTTAATGGATTATATAAAATATGATGGATCGCCAGATCCTCTTAGGTTTATAGGTTATTCTAAAAGTTATCAAGAGTTTTTAAGCAAGGTAGAAGTATCCTACGATAACAATATGGATGAAGAGTTTATGAAAATTATAAGAGAGCTATCAAGTAAATTACCACTAAAGAGGCCTTATGAATTTGCTATAATAAAAGCAATGTTAGATAATGATAGAATAAATATTGAAATGGCTCAAAATATTATGAGAAAATATTTAGATACAGTAGATAAGAAAACTATAATTCATGCATTTAGAAACTTAGATCAGGAATTTTATGATACAAGACAGCAAAAAGATTGTGTAAAGTTATTTAATTATTCTGGGGAGACATTAGAAAAGTTAATAAGTTTTGAAAAGATATGTCATGATAAGGGTGAACTAGATATATTAATAGATTTATTAAACTATGGTTTAATAAGTTATGAGAAGAGGTATGGAAGTTATAATTATGGAACACCATTTTTTAAACTATATGAACAGTATCAGATGGTAGATACAGCACTTTTATCAAATTATGAAAAGAAGCATAGTTCATTTAGAGGTAGTGGATTAATTACAAATGGCAATGAGTATTTTTTATTTATAGATTTACATAAAGATGAAAACATAAAAGAAAGTATAAATTATAAAGATAAATTTATAAGTAGAGAAATATTTCAGTGGCAAAGTCCAAATTCAACATCTCAAGAATCTGAAAGAGGAAAAAATATAATAGATAATTGTAATAGACATGTAAACTTACATTTGTTTGTTAGAAAATATAAAGAGATAGATAAAAAGGTTCAACCATATATTTATATTGGAAAAGGTGATACTATAAAATACGAAGGAGAAAAGCCTATTACAGTAAAATTGAAATTAGAGAATAAGATTCCTGAAAGTTTATATATTGAATTTACAAAGAAAGTATAAAAGTTATAGGATGTGATAAAATTTGAAAACAATAGAAGTTGTAGCTGCAGTTATAAAAAGAGAAAATGAAATATTTATAACAAGAAGGGGATATGGGGAATTTATAGATATGTGGGAATTCCCAGGTGGAAAGATAGAAGAAGGTGAAAGTAAAGAAGAGGCTCTTCATAGAGAAATAAAAGAAGAATTAGAGATAAATATAAGAAATCTTGAATATTTAACAACAATAGAGTATGATTATCCGAAATTTCATCTAACTATGCATTGTTTTACATGTGAAATGGCAGGAGGAGAGATTCATCTTAATGCACATAATGATGCAAAGTGGATATCAGTAGATGAACTTAGTAATCAGAAATGGGTCCCAGCAGATGTGCTTGTTTTAGGCGAGCTTATATAAAAATATAAAGGCTAAGTCAGTTGATAGATTATTTCCAAAACCCTTGTAATAATAAGTTATTACAAGGGTTTTAATTATAATTTATCTATTTGTTAAATAAATAACAAATAGAAAGAAAATTCTTCATAAATAGACATTAAAGAAAAATATTGTATGTACTTGTTTTAAATAACACTATATAATATAATAAAAATATGAATAAAATATAAAATAATTGTTAAATTAAAAATGTATTTTTTCATATTTATAAGGGAAAAGAGGAAGTTTTCATATGAGTAATATCATAGATTATATTTTATGGCGTGGAGATTTAACGTTTACAAAGTCACCACTTAATGAGGTGGATAATTTAATTTTGGCTAATATATCATATATAGATTTTGAAGGTATAATAGATTATGCTGACAATAATAAAGCAAGTATTTATGATATAACAGATGTGCTTGTTAGAGAAGGACAATATGATGACAGGAATACAGTTGATTTAATGAGTAGTGAAATAATAAAATTAATAAAAAAACTGGCTTATTGTAATAGATATAAGGACCTAGAGATTTTTGGCTATGTAAATGAAATTGATGAAGAAGAAGAGATGCAGTTCTCAGCTATAACTATAGATTTGGGTAATAAAGAATTATACATTTCATATAGAGGTACAGATGATACTCTTGTAGGGTGGAAGGAAGATTTTAAGATGACATTCTTAGATATTGTACCATCTCAAAAGAGAGCTGTAGAGTATTTACGAGATATAGCATATAAATATCCTGATTATAATATATATTTAGGTGGACATTCAAAAGGTGGAAATTTAGCGATATATGCAGCAATGAATATAGAAGAACCTATAGAAAATAGAATAATTAATATATTCAATAATGATGGCCCTGGATTTAAAGAGTCTGTATTAGAAACAGATGATTACAAGAGAGTTGAAGATAGAATAATATCATTAGTTCCAGAATCTTCAGTTGTGGGTATGTTATTAGAGCATGATTACAACTATATGGTAGTTAAGAGCAATGAAAAAGGTGTTCTTCAACATAATGGATTTAGTTGGGAAGTATGTGGAACTGAATTTGTTAAATTAGATAGTGTAGCGAAAGAAAGTAAATTTTTAGATACAACAGTAAAGAGATTTTTAAATAGATTACCAGAATCAAAAAGAGAGGAATTTACTGATGTTTTCTTTGATCTTTTGGGTAGCAATGGCAATAAAACAATAAATGACATAAAAGAAGATAAAATAAAATCAATAATAGCTATGGTAAAGACTTATGATAAACTAGATGATGAACTTAAAGATGCACTTCTTAATACTTTTGCGTTATTCTTCTCTGAAGGAATAAAAAATTTACAAGAAACGAAAGGTATAAGTGGATGGTTTGAAAAGATTCCCTCGTTTTTAATAAAAGGGTAAAGTAAAATATTGACTATTTATAAAAAATATAATAAACTAAATACAAATTAAGGAATGAAAGGAGAAACCGATGAGAATATTAGCTTAATTCATTATTTAAAATTGTTTAACAATATAGTTTAAGAAGCATAAGCTTATTTGTTATGCAGAAAAATGAATTAAAGCTAGATACTCATATTAGGTTTTTCTATGTATAGATTATGTATTTATATAGAAACACAAGTAAGAGTATATGCTTTTGCTTGTGTTTTTTATTTTACTTTTTAGAAAATTGTAATACTAGCTTGCTTTGTTTATAAGCTGATGAGCTTATACTTCTTATATTAGTAAGAGGTGATCGAATATGACAGTATTATTTGAATTAAAGAATATATCTAAGGAATATGGATATAATAAAATATTAGATAACATTAACATTAAGGTTAATTATGGAGATAGAATAGGGTTAGTAGGTAATAATGGGTCAGGTAAAACAACTCTAGCAAATATAATATATGGAACTGAGAGTTATAAGGGTGGTATTGTATGGAATAAAGGTAATGTTGCTATTGGTTATATGAAACAGTCTGTTGAATATATACAAGGTTTTGATACTTTGAGTGGTGGTGAGAAAACTAAGAAGTTATTAAGTGATATATTATATGGCAATTATGAATTAATTATATTAGATGAGCCTACTAATCATCTAGATTATCAAGGAGTTTCATGGCTTATTGATAGTATAGATAAGTTCACAGGTACAGTTATCATGATATCTCATGATAGGCATTTTTTAGATCAATGTGCAGAGCAGATAATTGAGCTAGAGAATTGTACTGTTAAGAAGTATATTGGAAATTATACTGATTATAGGAGTAAGAAACAGAAGGAATTTAGTGATCAGATGCATCAATATATCGAACAGGAGAAGGTAAAAGAGAGAATTAATAATCAGATGCAAGAATTGAGATGTTGGTCAGATAAGGCACATAGAGATTCTAGAAAGAATGCTATAGTTAGTGGTAATAAATTTGGCGGTAAAGAATATAATCGTGTCAAAGCAAAAAAAAGAGATAAACAGATAAAATCTAAGCTTAAGAAACTAGAAAAGATAGATATTCAAGGTGTAGATAAGCCTATAGAAGAAGAGAAGATTCAATTTGAGATTGAACAAGCGAAGAAGATTGGATCTGTAGTAGTGAGGGCTGATAATATAGCTAAAACATTTAAAGATAAGATTATATTTAAAGATTCTAGTTTCTATATAAAACAATATGAGAAAATAGGTTTATATGGACTTAATGGTTGTGGAAAAACAACTTTGATTAAAGCTATTTTAGGAGAGATAATAATAGATGGTGAATTATATGTAACGCAAAATAAAAATATAGGTTATATAAGTCAAGATACTATTGGATTAGATGATAATAAGAGGATTATAGAACTTTTTAATGTTCAAAACAATCATGAATTAGGTGAGTTGAGGACTAAATTGAGTTTATTAGGATTTTCAAGTGAAGATATTAATAAAAAAGTTTCTTGTTTGAGTTTAGGTGAAAGAATGAAAGTAAAGATTCTTATTATGATACAAGAGAGATGTGATATTCTCATATTAGATGAACCAACTAATCATATAGATCTTCATGTAAGGGAACAATTAGAAGAGGCACTTATAGGATTTAATGGAACTATAATTCTAGTTACTCATGATAGATATATGTTAGAAAAAGTGTGTAATAAGTTATTGGTGTTTAAAAATAATAAGATAATTAGATATGAGTATGGCATAAAAGAATATTTAGATAGGCAAAAAGCTAAGAATGAAGAAGATGCTATTCTTGTATTAGAGAATAGAAAGTCATTTATATTGAGTAAATTAAGTCAATGTGTTATAGGAAGTGAAGAATATAACAAGTGGGATTTTGAGTTTAGAGAGCTCATCAAAAAAATTAAGAAATTATAAATATATTAGTGTATAATATATAAAGCTATTGCATTAAATGTGATGTTTAATGCATAGCTTTTATTTAACTATTTGGAGTTATAAATGTAATATACATTAGGGAGGAAAATAGATGGAGAAAAACAATAAAAATCCATTAGGAACAGAAAAGATAAACTCGCTTATAGCTAAGTTTGCAATACCTAGTATTATAGCTATGCTTGTAAGTGCATTATATAATATAGTGGATCAGATATTCATTGGAAGATATGTTGGAATGTTAGGAAATGCTGCAACTAATGTTGCATTCCCGCTTAATACTATATGTGTTGCTATTGCATTATTGTGTGGAATTGGTGGAGCAGCAAACTTTAACTTATCATTAGGTAGAGGTGATAAGGATAAAGCACAAAAATATGCTGGTAATACAATAAGTTTAATTGTTATATTAGGAATAAGTTTATTTGTTATAGTTACAATATTTTTGAAGCCACTTATGGTAGCATTTGGAGCTACAGATAAGGTTTTGGATTATGCATTAACTTATACAGGGATAACATCTATAGGATTTATATTTCTGATATTAACAACAGGTGGAAGTAATCTTATAAGGGCAGATGGAAGTCCAACTTATTCTATGATATGTACTTTAACAGGAGCAGTTATTAATACAGTACTAGATGCTATATTTGTAACTCAATTAAATATGGGGATAGCAGGAGCAGCTTGGGCAACAGTTATAGGGCAAGTAGTATCTGCAATAATGGTTATAGTTCATTTGGTGAATTTTAGAACAGTACATATATCATTACAATCATTAAAGCCTTCTTGGAGGTATTGTAAAAATATAATCTCATTAGGAGCAACTCCTAGTATTAATCAGATTGCTATGATGGTGGTTCAAATAGTTATGAATAATGTTCTTACTTATTATGGAGCATTATCTCATTATGGAAGTGATATTCCATTAGCATGTGCAGGGATAATTGCAAAGGTTAATATGGTATTCTTTGCATTTGTAATAGGATTGTCTCAAGGAATGCAGCCTATCTCTAGTTATAATTATGGAGCACAAAATTATAAGAGAGTTGAAGAGACATATAAGAAGTCAGTTACTATAGCAACAATTATGGCTATAATAGCATTTATATGTTTCCAGCTTGTACCTAGACAAATTATTTCAATATTTGGTTCTGGAAGTGAAGATTATTTTGTATTTGCAGAAAAGTATTTTAGAATATTTTTATTCTTTACATTTTTAAATGGTTTCCAACCGATAACTTCGACATTTTTCACAACTATAGGTAAACCTAAAAAAGGAATATTTTTATCTTTAACAAGACAAGTAATATTTTTGTTGCCGCTAATAATTGTACTTCCTATGATATTTGGAATTGATGGGATAATGTTCTCAGCACCTATAGCAGATTTTGTTGCAGCAATATTCTCAATTTTGTTTGCAAGGAGAGAATTTAAAAATATGAATATGTTAATGAAAGAATGCTGTTATTGATAAAAAGTTAAATTAAATTAAAAACCATTGAAAAATACCTCGCTATAAGATATTATTTATGTACTATTTAAAATTTATTAGTTGAGGTGAGATATGGAAAACAATAGAGAAGAATGGGGCAGCAAGGTTGGATTTATATTGGCTGCTATTGGATCAGCAGTAGGATTAGGCAACATATGGAGGTTTCCTTATTTAGTGTATACCAATGGAGGGGGAGCTTTTTTAGTACCATATTTTATAGCAATAATTACAGCGGCTATACCATTATTGATTTTAGAGTACGGAATAGGACATAAGTATAGAGGAGCAACACCTTTAGCTCTTGGAAGAGCTACTAAGAGAGCAGAGTGGCTAGGATGGTGGCCTACAATTAATGCTTTTATCATATTAACATATTATTCTATGATACTAAGCTGGGCTATTAAGTATTTTACATTGAGTTTTAATAAGGCATGGGGGCATAATACTAATTCTTATTTTTATGATGATTTTTTAAAATTATCAGATTCGCCATTTAAATTCGGTGGCATAATGATACCTGTATTATTAGGAATAGCTATATTATGGTTTGCTAACTGGTTTATATGTTATAGAGGTGTTAAGGGTGGAATAGAGAAGGTAAATAAGGTATTATTACCATTACTTATAGGTATAATGATAGTTATAGTTATTAAGGGAGTAACTTTACATGGATCTACAGTAGGACTTAATAAGCTATTTACTCCTGATTGGAATAAAGTAAAAGATCCTTCTGTATGGATTGCAGCATATGGTCAAGTATTCTTTTCACTTAGTGTTGGTATGGGAATTATGGTTACTTATTCTAGTTATTTACCTAAGAAAACGGATATTAATAATAGTGCATTTATGACTGCATTTGCTAACTGTGGATTTGAATTTTTATGTGCAATAGGAGTATTTTCTATACTAGGTTTTATGGCAGTAGCAGAAGGCGTTCCATTAGATGAAGTGGTATCTGGAGGAATAGGATTAGCATTTATAGTATTTCCTAAGGTATTTTCATTGATGGGTATATGGGGTAATATACTAGGAGTTTTATTCTTTGCATGTTTGATTTTTGCAGGGTTAACATCATCAGTTTCGTTATTAGAGGCAGTATCTGCTCCTATAATAGATAAGTTTGGAATATCTAGAAAAAAAGTAGTGACAAGCATATGTATAGTAGGTTTTATATTGAGTATAGGCTATTCTACTAGAGCCGGCTTATATTTGCTTGATATAATAGATAATTTTATAAATAATTATGGAATAGTTGTTGTTGGATTATTAGAAGCAATAGTGATAGGTTGGATAGTTAAGCCGGAAACTATTCGTAAACATACTAATTCTATTTCTTACTTCAAGATAGGTAAGTGGTGGGATATGCTTATAAAATATGTTACACCTGTAATACTATTAATAATGGTAATTAGTAGTTTAATTAATGAGTTTAAAACACCATATGGAGGATATTCAATAGGTGCCTTATTTATTTATGGATGGTGCATAATAGCATTAGGAATTATAGGTGCGTTATTAATTTCTAGAAAGCCATGGAAGAACAAGGGCTTGGTTTATGATGAAAGTGAGGAAGTAACTAATGAATAAAACAGCATTTATATTCTTTATATTAGGGGCAACAGTTTTATATGGTGGATTAATAACAACTATAATTATTTCAATAAAAAAAGGTAAAGAGAAATAGTAAGACCTTTATAAAGTTAGTTTGTGTTGACAAAAAAAGGTTATGATGATACTATATCAATATATGATATATCGTATATTGATATAGTATCTTTTTTACGCTTTAGGAAAATATATAAATTTTATATATGTTAAGGAGGGGAGTAATATGGTTTTTACTGATTCGAGTTATTACATTTTATTATCATTATTAAAACCAAGACATGGTTATGGAATTATGAAGTATGTAGAAGAATTGACTGAAGGAGAATTTACTATAGGACCAGCCACTTTATATACAACAATAAAGAAGATACAAAATAGTGGGTATATAGAATTAGCTGGTGAAAGTGAAGATAGGAAGAAGATATATAAGCTTACTCAAAAAGGTGAAGAAGCTATATTATCTGAGATAAAGAGAAGAATAAGAATGGCTGAACAAGGAAAAAAAGTATTAAAAGAAGTAAGAGAGGTTGAAGGTTATGAGTAAAGATAAAAAATGGGTAGTATCTAATGGATTTGCATTAGGTGGTAAGAAAGATATGAAAAAATTAGCTAAATACTCTAGAAAGGGATGGCACATTGTAGATTTTAGTAATATGGGTTATATACTAGAAAAAGGTGAACCACATAATTATATATATGAATTAGATTATAGAGAGCTTGAAGGAGAAGATAAGGAAGAATATTTAGAGATAATGAAAAAGGCTGGTTGGACACCTGTATATGATGAATTTAATTATATAATTCTTAGAGCAGAAGAAGGTACTAAGAGTATATTTTCTGATAGAGATAGTGAAGTGGAGAAAAGTAAATCTGAAGGTAAGGCTATTAAGAAGAGTATAATTGGAGGAGTAATTTTTACTGCTATATGTTATGGCGTATCATTTACAGGTTTTATAAACAATGATATTTTGAATAATATTCTTATGTTTGTAGGAAGTGCAGTTTTAGGAACAACAGCAGTTTTAATATATACTTATTTTAAGGTTATGAGAGAAGTAAAAGATGATAAAAAATGATATAATAAATAATTGAAAAAAATATATAAATTGTGAGGAAGAATATTATGAATGTTTTTGAACGTGAGAATAAGACTAAAGAGATTTTTTTAGGAATATTTAAAGAAGAAGGAATACCAGAAGCAGAGTTAAAGAATTTTATATTAGAATCATATGTTGTTCAAGGATATGATTATAAGACATTTGAAGATATTCCTATTAGTGAAATGGAAGAAGCAATAATGGATACTTGTGAAGCAGCAGGATTGAAGTTTAATAACTTTGATGATATATTGGAATATTTCAATAAACAATAGGAATAATATATGAAGAAGTTTAAGAAAGTATATATAGAAATAACTAATGTGTGTAATCTAAGTTGTAGTTTTTGCCCTAAGACTAAAAGAGAAAAGAAATTCTTAAATATAGAAGAATTTCGATACAGACTTCAGGAAGTAAAACCATATACTAAATATCTTTATTTTCATCTTATGGGAGAGCCTTTACTTAATCCTAATTTAAAACAATTTCTAACTATAGCTAATGAAGAGGGATTTAAGGTTAATTTAACTACTAATGGGACATTACTTAATAAGAATAGAGAGATTTTACTTGCAGCAGAGAGCTTAAGACAGATTAATATATCTCTTCATAGCTTTGAAGCAAATGATTCAGAAGTGGATTTTGAAGAATATTTATATAACATTATAGATTTTATACAAGAAGCAAATGCATCTAGCAATATTATTATATCTATGAGATTATGGAATTTAGATAGTTATAATTTGAGAGGGCAGAATAAGCTTAATTCCAATATAATAACTATTCTTCGAGATAAGTTTGGTTATCAATATGATTTAGAAGAAATTATTTCTAGAGATAAAAAGGTTAAAATAAGGGAAAATCTATATCTTAATAGCGCAGAGAAGTTTCAATGGCCTGATATGGATATAGATATATTAGGCGAAAAGGGCTTTTGCCATGGGCTTAGAGATCATTTTGGTATATTAGTAGATGGAACTGTTGTACCATGTTGTTTAGATGGAGAAGGAAACATTCCACTAGGAAATATATATGATGCGTCACTTGAAGATATATTATCTGGTGAACGAGCAGAGAATATATATAATGGATTTTCTCAACGAAGAAGAGTAGAAGAGTTGTGTAAGAGATGTGGATATAGTGATAGGTTTAGTATTAAAAAATAATTATAATAAGAATTTTTACAATAAATTAGATGTGCGTATGCACAATAATAATTAGGCATATCTTCATTGAATAATATATTTATGAATAATATAATCATAATTGAAGATATGATAAAAGTATTTTTATCATATCTATAACTAAATTATTGTAAGCAAAGGGGCTTTTGTTCTATAAGAATAAAGCCCTTTTTTCGATTTATTATATAAGGAAGAGGAGATGTCAATATGAGTTATAATTTTTTGGTTCCAGGAAACACTATTATAGGAGAAGATGCACTAAAGTCTAGTGGAGATTATTTAAAATCTTATGGAAAAAAAGCATTTATAGTTACAGGAAAGGTAGTAACCAAAACAGGTTTAGTTAATAAGTTAACAGATTATTTAGATGAATTAAATATTGACTATATAATATTTAATGATATTACAGGTGAACCAACAGATATTATGATAGAAAGTGGCGTAAAAGAATATAAAGCCAATGATTGTGATTTCTGTATTGCTATAGGGGGAGGTAGTCCGTTAGATAGTGCTAAAGCAATAGCAGCAATGACAGTACTTGATGGTAGTATATCAGATTATATAGGGAAGGAAATAAGAGGGGATTTTCCAAAACTTGTATTGATACCAACTACAGCAGGTACAGGATCAGAAACTACTAAATTTACTGTAATAACTGATTCAAAAAAAGATATAAAGATGTTATTAAAAGGTGATGCGTTAATACCAGATTTAGCAATAGTAGATTATAATCTTACTGTATCAGCACCTAAAAGCGTAACTGCAGCTACAGGAATGGATGCACTAACACACGCTGTTGAATCATATACATCTAGAAAGGCTAATCCAATAACTGATATGTATGCTCTATCAGCTATAAAGAGAATATTCAAATACTTACCAATAGCATATAAGGATGGAGGTAATCTAGAAGCTAGAAAAGAGATGTCATTAGCAGCGTTTGAAGCAGGAGTATGTATAAATAATGCTTCTGTAACTATAGTCCATGGTATGAGCAGACCTATAGGTGCATTGTTCCATGTTCCTCATGGTATATCTAATGCTATGTTAATTAAAGAATGCTTAAAATATGTTTTAGATGGCGCATATGATAAATTTGCAGATATAGCAAGAGCTATAAAAGTGGCAGATGAAGATATGGAAGACAAGGAAGCTGCTTCTAAATTCTTAGATGCATTAGATGACTTATGTAAGGCTGTTGAAATACCTACATTAGAAGAGTATGGTATTGATAAAGCTGAATTTGATAAAGTAAAAGAAAAGATGGCTAAAGATGCAATGGATAGTGGTAGTCCATCTAATACAATAAAAGTAGTAGACAAGGATGATTTGATTAAAATATATGATATTTTGTTATAATAAGATAAAGCACAATATGATAAATGTAAGTATTGTGCTTTATAAATTTATAGGTGGGTGGATAATATGAGGCGTAAAGATAGAGAAGTAACAGATTTTAATCAAATAAAACAAATAATAAGTGAGTGTGATACTATAAGGCTAGGATTTCAAGATGGCGAATATCCATATATAGTTCCTATGAGTTTTGGTTATGAAGTTATTGATAATCAGATTAAATTTTATGTTCATGGGGCACAGGTCGGTAGAAAGGTAGAGCTTATAAAAAAGAACAAAGTTTGTTCCTTTGAAATGGATTGCGCTCATAAGTTAGAACTAATTTATAAAGCCAAAGATGTTACTATGAGATACAAATGTTTAATGGGGAAAGGAACTGTTGAACTGGTTGAAGATGATGATAAGCAACAAGCAATGGATGTAATTATGAATAGAGATGAAGAAACAAAAGATTTTGAATATAATCATGATGACTTAAAGCATACTATGATTGCAAAGATTACAGTGACTGAATATAGTTGCAAGGTTAATCCAATTGGTGGTAATGCCGATTAATACTAAATATGCAAATGAACAATCATTTATGTTCACGTGAAGATTGAAATAGAAAATTTAAGAGAATATAATAAAAGCAAGTTAAGAGAAAAACTTAAAATAAATAGTAAATAGTAAAAGCAATGGAGCTTGATTCGAAATACGAATGAGCTCCATTTTTATTTAAGAAGAAATTAATTTTGTAGAGGAGTTGTTATAAATGAAAGCATATGATATGACTACAGAAGAGGTAAAAAAATTAGATAAGGAGTATGTATTACATTCTTGGAGTATTCAAAATAAATTAAATCCAATGGTTGTAAGAAAAGCTGAAGGTATATATTTCTATGATGATAAGGGAAAGAAATATTATGATATGAGTTCTCAATTAGTAAACTTAAATATTGGATATGGAAACCAAAAAGTAATAGATGCAATAAAGACACAAGCTGAAAAGTTACCATTTATGGGACCTGGATATGCAGTAGATGTAAAATCAGAACTTGCAGAGAGAATAATAGAAATAGCACCTGATAACATGGGAAAAGTATTCTTTACATTAGGTGGAGCAGATGCTAATGAAAATGCTATAAAGATGGCAAGAATGTATACAGGAAGAAAGAAGGTATTTTCAAGATATAGATCATATCATGGTTCAACAATGGGATCTGGTAACTTAACAGGTGAACCAAGAAGATTTGCTTGTGAAATCACACCTATACCTGGTTATGTAAAATTCTTTGATCCATATGTATATAGAGAAAAAATAGAATTTAAGAGTGAAAAAGAAGCAACAGATTTCTATATAGCTAAATTAAGAGAACAAGTAATATATGAAGGACCTGAAACAGTTGCAGCAATTGAAGTTGAAACAATTACTGGATCAAATGGTTGTATAATTCCACCAGATGGATATTTACAAGGAATAAGAGATATCTGTGATGAATTTGGAATAATGATGATATGTGATGAAGTAATGATGGGATATGGAAGAACTGGTAAATACTTTGCTTGTGAGAATTGGGGAGTAAAACCTGATATTATATCATTTGCAAAAGGTATTACTTGTGGATATGTACCATTAGGTGGTGTAATAGTTGATAAGAAGATAGCTGAATATTTTGATGATCATATGTTAAGTTGTGGATTAACTTATAGTGGACATCCTTTAGCTTGTGCAGCAGGTTGTGCAACTCTAGATGTTTATAAAGAATTAGATTTAATAAAAGGTGCAGAAGAAAAAGGTAAGTTATTGGGTGCAATTCTTGAAGATCTAAAAGCAAAACATAAATCAATTGGAGATGTAAGATATATTGGATTATTTGCTGGTGTTGAACTTGTAAAAGATAGGGAAACTAAAGAACCTTTAGTTCCATATGGAAAAGATCCAGAAGGAATAATGGGTAAAATAATAGGTAAATTAAAAGAAGAAGGTTTCTCAACATATTCACATGAAAATACAATAATTGTAGCACCACCATTAATAATAACTGAAGAAGAATTAAAAGATGCTATGAAGATAATGGATAAAGTATTAGACTATGTAGATGAATTAGTGAAATAAAATTCATAATAAAAAAATAAAGATGAATTTGAAAGCTCGGCTAACTTATTTAAGCCGAGTTTTTTGCATTATAGTTAAAACAAAAAAGTATTTACAAATAGAAGAAAGTGGTATATCATAATAGCATAGTAACAAAATGATACTATGAATAAAACAAAAGGTTTTGCTTTATGAAAGGTGATATATTATGAAGAAAATATTAGTTGTTGTAGATTATCAAAAAGATTTTGTGGATGGAGCATTAGGATTTCCTAAGGCTAAGGAATTAGAAGTAGGTATATATACAAAGGTGAATAGTTATTTAGATGAAGGCAATACTGTAATATTTACTTATGATACTCATGAAGAAAATTATCTTCAAACAAGAGAAGGTAAAAACCTTCCTATAGTTCACTGTATAGATAAGACAGAAGGACATGATTTATATGGTAGACTTAAAGAATTTAAAAACAGAAAAAATACTATTCATATTAATAAAGCATCGTTTGGAATTGATCCTACAGATATGATAATGTTACGAGATAAATTAGGAGAGATTGATGATATAGAAATAGTAGGAGTTGTAACAGATATATGTGTAATAAGCAATGTTGTAACTTTTCAATCAACATTTGTTAATGCAACAATAACTGTAGATTCTAATTTGTGTGCAAGTTTTAATGATGAAAAGCATAAAAAAGCTTTAGATGTTATGCAATCTATACAAGCTAATATAAAATAAAGTAAACTGCACTATCATTTGCAGTTTACTTTATAAGCTTATAATGCTTTAGGGCATTAAATATTCCATTATCATCTACAGTAGTTGTTATATATTCAACTGACTTGAATAATTCTTGAGCACTGTTTCCCATGGCAATACTATGAGGCACATAATCTAGCATAGGAAGATCATTAGTACTATCACCAATGGCATAAGTATCTTCATGATTAATATTTAAATAATCACATATAAATTTTATTCCTGTTCCTTTTGAATAACCTTTAGGAACTAATTCATAGAATGTTTCATTCCTTTTAATAAAATCTAGTATTGGACTATATTTATCATAAAAGCTAGAAAAATTACTAGTATCCTTTAGAAATATTACGAGCTTGTCTATATCAACATTATCTGTATGCCATGTTAAACCTTTATAGAAGCCTTCATGTTTATGTTGATCTATAAGTGCAAGGACTGTATTATTGTGAATATTATCTAAGTGATCCCAATATATATTTTCACTACCTTCTAGAATTCCTTCAAAGTCATATTTATTCATATCTAAAGCTATTTCTTTAGATAATTTTTTGCCTAATTTTTTATGTAAAAGAACTTCATTATTGTATTCTACATATGTTCCGCAACCACATATATATCCATCGAATCCTAAGTCCCTAATTACTGGAGTTATTTCACTTATAGGTCTACCAGTATTTATAAAAGCAAGGTGACCATTTGCACGTAATGAGTTAATAGCTTCTCTTGTACTATCAGGAATTAATCTTGTTGTTTCACTTATTATTGTGCCATCTATATCAAAGAATACAATTTTTTTCATATGGTTATATCTCCTTTTTATAAATATCTATTCACATTATAGCAGAAAATATAGTACATCTGCTATAATTATGAAGGAATAAAAAGATACAGATTATAATCTAACAGAAAGGATGATTATTGTATGTTTAGTAAAGATGAATTATTAGTTATAGAGGATGCACTAAATATAGCAGATGAACATTATAAGAAACTAATGGATGAGAGTAAAGGAAATAAGAATAAGATGGTAGCCTACAATAGAAAGCAAAAGAAATTGTGGCTTGCACAAAATAAATTAAAGAAAATATTATCAGAAGAATCAAATATATAAATATATGCTTATAAGGAACTTTTATAAAAAAGTTCCTTATAAAAAAGTTTTTTAAGAAAAATTTTGAAGGAGAAGAAAAATAATGAATAAATTTCAATTGAAAAGGGCAGATGGTAAGCTAGAATCAGCATATTTAAAAGAGCTTACTTTTGGGGATATAGATGAAGTTTTATCATTACAAGATGAAGTGGTAAGGGGCTTAGAGAAGAGAGAATTTTATTGTGATATGAACAAAGAAGAATTCGCAAAAAGCTTAAATGACTTTGGAGGAACTCTGATAGGTTGTGTTACAGAAGATAATGTTATTGTGGCTATAGGGTTATATGTAAGTTTTCAGTATGATGAGGAGAATTATGGGTATGATTTGGGCTTGAGTGGGCAAGAATTATTAACAGTGGGTCAAGTTGAAGCAACAATTGTTAAGGAAGAATTTAGGGGAAATAGATTACAAGATAAACTATGCGAAGCTTTAGAAGATATTGCAATAAGAGAGGGTAAGAAAATAATAGGAGCTACAGTTGCACCAGATAATAAATATAGCTTAAATACGTTCTTGAATAGAGGATATGATATACAAGAAGAGAAGATTAAGTATGGAGGATATAGAAGATATATCCTTAAGAAAGAGGTATAGTCGTGATGAAGAAATTAAGATTATCTCAATTAGATTTAATATTAGGGATTATTATAATAGTTTATGGAGTATTTATTATGATTACAACTCCTAACAAAATTGCTTTTAATATAGGATTTATGATTATTGGAGGATTGTTTGTTATATACCATTTTATAAAAGAGAAGATAAATAAAACTATAAGAAAAGTTATTAACATCCTTATAATAATAGGAATTACTTGTTTTGCTAGTATTCTTATAATTATTAGTGTATATCCAAAACATAGTACAGAAAAATGTGAATATATACTTGTTCTAGGAGCTGGACTTAATGATGGGGATGAAGTTAGTAAGGTATTAAAGGATAGATTAAATACTGCAATAGAATGTCACAACAAATATGATACAGGATCAAAGATAGTAGTATCTGGAGGACAAGGAAGCAATGAAGAAGTATCTGAAGCAGAAGCTATGAAACGATATCTTATAAAAAAAGGTATAGATAAAACTTCAATAATAATAGAAAATAAATCAACTAATACAAAAGAAAATTTTGAATTTTCAAAGGATAAAATAGAAAAAGATTCTGGTAAAAAGGTTAGTAAGTCTAAAGTTAAAGTTGTAACTACAGATTTTCATGCATTTAGAAGCAAATTATTAGCACAGGCTAATGGGTATGGCGAGGTAGAAATCTATGCAAGTGATTCATATCCATATTTAATACCTATATTTTATACTAGAGAAGTTTTTGCATTGGTGAAGGATATAATTTTTTCAATAATATAAGATATTTAGAATTAAATAATTATAAATTATTTAATCACTTTTTTTACTGACATTAGCTGACCTTAAAACAACAACAAAATGCTTTAGATAATATTGATTAACAGATAATAGATATTAGTTAACAAAAATAATTTTATAAAAAAAGGAGTTAATAAGAAATGTTAAAAAGAGATAGTGCTAAAGAAATAGAAAATGGACTTAGATTGGTAAGGGAAGCTGTTAATAAAGCAGCTTATGACAAAGACAAGAATATAGCATTAACCGTTATTGATAGAGAGATGAGGGGGCTTGTAGGATTGGATTTGATGACAATAGATACATTAAGTTTCGATAATATAATAGAACTTATTAATAGGGAACGTGAATATAATGCAGATAGATATTTAGCTCTTGGAGAGATAATTAGACTAAGAGGAAATCTAGAAAATGATGTGAATAACAAAATAACATATTATATAAAGGCTATGAGGGCATACTTCTTTGTATATAAAGATGATGAAGCATTAATGGATAAATGTATAGAAGGTGTAAGAGAAGTAGTTAATTATATATCTGAATATGAGCTTTCATTAGATGAAAATATAATATTATTAAAAGGATATGAAATGTTAGGTGAATATGATAAGGCTGAAGATATTTTATTTTCTATATTAAAGAAGAGTGATGGAGCTAGGGAGATAATTAAAGAAGGAAATGATTTTTATAATAGATTAAAAGAAAAAGAAGACGTGTTATTAGAAAAGGGGAATCTTCCAAGAGAAGAAGTGGAAGATGGTTTAAAACAGATAGAAGCAATGAGGTGAAAAATAAGACGTACTTATGAGAATTAAGTACGTCTAAGAAACAAATTATTTATTATCTAATTCTGAAAAGACTATTTTTTCTACATCTTCTGGTAGTGTTTGAAGTTGTTCCTTTGATAAATCTTTTACTTCTATCAGTGGATGTATTGTTAAATTTATTGTAGTATTACGTTTTATTGTATTTAATGGACCTGATAGTATTTTATAAGTTCCTTCTATTGTTATAGGTACTATAGGTACTTTTGATTTAGTTGCTAGTTTGAAGCTTCCACCTTTGAATTCATGTCTTTGGAGACCTTTGCTTCTAGTACCTTCAGGGAAAACTACCATAGAATAATCTGATTTTAGTATATTGATACCTTCAACAATAGCTTCAGCAGATTTACGGACGTTGCTTCTATCCATGAATATACAACGCATCTTCTTCATCCAATAAGATATAATAGGCCAAGAAGCAAGTTCTTTTTTCGCTATAAAGCCTAAAGGCACGTTTAATTTTGCCATTAACAATGGAATATCGAAGTTACTTTGGTGATTAGAAACAAATAAGACTGCTCTGTCTTTTGGAATATTTTCGATACCTTTAACATCTATCTTACAGAAGGTTACCTTCAAGAAGAGACGTGCCCATAGAGATGAAATCATAAATATAAATTTCTTCTTTTGTTCTTCTTTCTTAAATATAGAAAGAAAGAAGATAGTTATGGGACCAATAATAATGCTTAAAATTAGTGCTATTATATTTACTAAAAAGAATATAATTGTTTTTATCATAACCGCCATCCTATCTTTATAAATTGATAATAATATTATTACTATATTAGTATAGTATATATTTTTATGAAATAAAAGAAATATTAGAATATAAAAAATATTAAAGATAAACAAAATTTAATGCCAACTTAAGAGGAAATTAAGAAATAAGTGTTAAAATATATATTAAAAGTAAGGCAAAGAAGGGCTAAAACAATGGAAGTTAATAAAATGAATTTAAATGAAGCAAATAAATATAGTAAAAATGTAATAAAAGGACTAACTTCAAGAGAAGTAAGAGAACGGGTGTTAAGAGGCGAGGTAAATAAACTTCCTAAAGCACCATCAAGGACAATATGGCAGATGATAAAAGCTAATTGTTTTAATATATTTACAGCCTTAAATCTAGTATTAGGAACACTTATTATAATAGCTGGATCACCAAAGAATGCATTATTTGCATTGGTTATTATAATAAATTGCGTCTTGGGGGTATATCAAGAATTAAGTGCAAGAAGTACATTAGAAAAATTATCTGTATTAAGTATGGCTCATGTTGATGTAATAAGAGATGGAAAGAAACAGAATATATCTATAGAAGATATAGTAAAAGATGATATTTTGGTTTTAGAATCAGGAAATCAGATATTAGCAGATTGTACAGTTATACATAGTGATGAATTAGAACTTGATGAATCTATGTTAACTGGAGAAGCTGATCCTGTATATAAGAATGAAGGAGATAAATTATTTTCAGGTAGTTTTATAGTAGCGGGAGAAGGATATGCAAGAGTTACAGAAGTAGGAAAAGATACTTATTCTTCTAAACTTGCAGAAGAAGCTAGAGAATTCAAGATAGAAAATTCAGAATTACAAGATTCTATAAGCAAAATTATAAAAACATTATTATGGGTTATAGTACCTGCTGGTGGATTGTTAGCATTTACACAATTTCGAATACAAGATGATTGGAGGCAAGCAATAATTGGTAGTGTATCAGGAATAGTAGGAATGATTCCTGAAGGACTTGTATTATTAACTAGTGCAACATTTATTACATCAGTTATTAAGTTATCTAAACATCATACATTAGTACAACAATTATCGGCGACAGAGATATTAGCAAGAGTTGATACTTTATGTGTTGATAAAACAGGAACGATAACAGAAGGTAAATTAAATCTTGTAGATGTTGTTAGCATAAATAATCAAGATAAGCAATTAACAGAAGATATGTTAGCGCTTTTGGTTAATAATCTTCCTAGTAAGAATCCAACTCAAAATGCAATATTAGAAAAATATACTCAAGCTCCAGATATAAGAATAATAGAAAAAGTACCATTTTCGTCTAAAAGAAAGTGGGGAGGAATTGTTGTTGAAGATAGTGCATGGGTTATGGGTGCACCAGAAATTTTATTGAAAGATAGATATTCTGAATATGAAGAAAAGATAGAAGAGGAAGCTAGTAAAGGAAGAAGAGTATTGTTATTTGCAAAAGTTCCTCAAAAATCATTAAAGCATGGTATAACAGCAAATATAGAAGAATGTGCAATAATTCTTATTGAAGATGTAATAAGAAAAGAGGCACCAGATGTAATTAAATATTTCGAGGAAGAAGGAGTTTCGCTTAAGGTAATATCAGGAGATAATCCTGTAACAGTTTCTGCTGTTGCTAAACGTGCAGGAGTAGATGGTGCTGATAAGTATATTGATGCAAGAAAACTACCTACTAACGAAGAAGAATTAAGATCAGTAGTAGATAATTATAATGTATTTGGTAGAGTTACTCCACATCAGAAAAAAGCAATAGTAAAGGCATTAAAGCAAAATAATCATACAGTTGCTATGACGGGAGATGGTGTTAATGATGTATTAGCACTAAAGGAAGCTGATTGTGGAATAGCTATGGCAAATGGTTCTGAAGCTACAAAGGCTGTAGCACAATTGGTTCTTATGAATTCAGACTTTAGTTCATTACCTCAAGTTGTTGCAGAAGGAAGAAGACAGATATTTAATTTAGAGAGAGTAGCAGAGTTATTTTTATCTAAAACAGCTTTCTTTGTGATTTTAGCTATAGTATTTTGTATTATAAGAATAAAATATCCATTATCGCCAATACAGACTTCTTTAGTAGGAAGTTGTGCTATAGGAATTCCAGGATTATTCTTGGCTATGTTACCATATAAGGGAAGAATTCAAGGAAATTTCTTTAAGAGAATATTGCTTAAAAGTGTTCCTAATGGTTTAGTTATGGGAGCTGCAACAATAATGTCTTATTTATTAATGTGTTTTAGAGGATATGATTATGTATATTGTAGTACTATGGCACTTACTGTGTTTTTAGGAATTAGCCTTATGATATTAATAAAAGTATCATTACCACTTACACGATTTAAAGTTGCACTTGTTTTATCAGTAATAGCTATAAGTTTAGCATGTTATTTTACACCTATAGGTCAAGAATTTTTTGGTATAAAGGTATTAGCGTTAAAGCATTGGATGCTTGCTCTTGTATTGATTTTTATAGCTTATCCATCTGTGACTTGGGTTATGAATAGGTTTAGTAAAGTTGAAGATAAGGTTGAAGATAGACTACAACATAAGTAAATTATAATAGCTTTAAACTCCCTATAATTATTGTTAATTAACTAAATTTTTTATATAATGATAAATAAAATTAATATGTAGAATATAATAGTAATTATCGGGGAGGAAACATGGAGAAGAGAGAAAATTTTAGCACGAGATTGGGCTTTATATTGGTTTCAGCTGGATGTGCAATTGGGTTAGGAAATGTATGGAAATTTCCGTATATATGTGGTAAGTATGGTGGGGCAGTATTTATATTGATTTACTTGGTATTTTTATTGATATTGGGATTGCCTATATTGATTAGTGAATTTGCTATAGGAAGAGGTAGTAATAAAAGTATAGCGTCAGCATTTAATGAATTAGAACCTAAAGATACAGTATGGCATAGATATAAATGGTTTGGGATATGTGGCAATTATTTGCTTATGATGTTTTATACTATGGTTGGGGGTTGGATGTTTTATTATGTTTATAAGATGATAAAAGGCAGCCTATCAAATTTGAATTCAGAAGGGATAGCTAGTGAATTTTCTAATATGCTGAATTCACCAGGAACTATGATATTTTGGACTATTCTTGCGATAATTATTGCTTTTAGCATATGTGCTTTAGGTTTGCAAAATGGTGTGGAGAAGATAACAAAAGTAATGATGATATTGTTAATATGTTTGATGCTTGTTCTTGCAGTACATTCATTATTTTTAAATGGTGCAAAAGAAGGATTAAAGTTTTATTTAGTACCTAATTTTAGTAAGCTTACTGAGAATGGAGTTGGGGAAGTTGTATTTGCAGCTATGACCCATGCATTTTTTACACTAAGCATAGGAATTGGCGCTATGGAGATTTTCGGAAGCTATTTAGCTAAGAGTAAAAAGCTTACAGGTGAGGCTATCAGTGTAGTTGTACTAGATACTTTTGTAGCATTAACAGCTGGATTAATAATTATTCCTGCATGTTTTGCATACAACATTAAACCAGATGCCGGTCCATCTTTGTTATTTATAACATTACCAAATGTATTTAATAATATGGCTGGTGGTAGAATATGGGGAACATGTTTCTTTATATTTATGTCTTTTGCAGCTTTATCAACTATTATAGCTGTATTTGAGAATATAACTGCTATGAGCATGGAAGCATTTGATGTGAAACGTAAGAAAGCAGTTATTGTAAATATGCTACTTATTATTGTGTTATCATTACCAGCAATATTAGGATATAATTTATTAAAAGATATACAGCCTATTGGGGCAGGAACAACAATAATGGATTTAGAAGATTTTTTAGTTTCGTATAATATATTACCTTTGGGTAGTTTGTTGTTTGTTTTGTTTTGCACAAAGAAAAATGGATGGGGATATAATAATTTTTTAGAAGAAGTAAATTTAGGAGAAGGAATTAATTTCCCTAAAAAGTTAAGATTCTATATGCAATATATATTACCACTTATAATAATTATAGTTTATCTAAAAGGGTATTATGATATGTTTAGTGGGTTTGGAACTAAGATATTAGCTATATGGATGATTATAGCAGTTCTATTTTTAGGTGTGATATTTAGTTTCAGTATTAATAGAAGAAGTAAAAAAGAAAAATAGTAAAATTACATTTTATAAAAATGTATTGTAAGAAAAGAATATAATGATAAATGCGGCTAAAATATAGCCGCATTTATCATTAATATTTAATTATGGACTTTAGTCTGTTGAACGAAATGAAACATTAAAACACCTGCTATGCGGGTGGTTATGACTAACTAAATAAGTTTTTTATGCCTCTAGTAGATATAAGGCATTCTTCTCCATTAATCATATATGCAATACGATTCTTTTTATCTATTTCTTTAATTTTGTCTTTATTTACTATAAAGGAATTGTGACATCTGATAAATCTTTCATCTAATGAATTTTCTACTTCTTTCATTTTACTGTAGAATTCAACTTGTCTATTCACTGAATGTAGTATAACTTTGTGAATAGTAGAAGATGTTTCAAAGAATAAAATATCGTTATAATCAATGTTAACTATCTTGTCTTCTACTTTTATAGAGAATATTTTCTGTAATTCTGAAGATTTTGTTTTATATTTATCATGAGCATTTTTTATACAATCATTAACTCTTTGCCTAATGTTATTATAATTATCTTTAATTATATAATCCATTGCTTCAACTTTATAGATAAATGTAAGGTAGCTCATTTCAGCGTGAGTAGTTATAAATATAATAAAACCTCTAGGATCATGCTCACGAATTTTTTCAGCGAGTTGGATTCCATTGATGTCACTATGCAAATCTACATCTAAGAAGTATATTCCTGTGTTTGTTGTTCCTGTTATAGAATTGATTAATTCATAAGGATCAGAAGTTGAAAGACCCAAATCCATATCATAATTTTCTATAAGAATAATGTCTTCAATTATCTTGCTGAGCTTTTCTCTTTGTTTTTTATTATCTTCACATATAAAAGCTTTTAACATTTTTAACCTCCTATATATGTTAAATTAATTAAATATTTAATATTTCAATAAATACATGTCATATTAATAAAAGAATTCTTCATATACTACGAACATAACAATATACTACCATAAAAGGAATATAACTAACAATTATTATAAAAATATGATAGGGAATATATTTTTTTAGGATTATATCTTATTGTTGAATTAGTAACAAAGTCTTGTTTTTTGTTGATTACAAGTATGATAGTATGTTAAAAAATCACTTTATTGTTAATAGTAAGTTGTATATAATATTATTATATTATGTTTAGGCGGTGTAATAATGAGCGATTCACTTAATTTATTTTTGGGATGTATTGTTATGCTTATATTCATGACTATAATAATATATAACTTAGTTGTACCTAGATTTACAATTAAAGAGTACATAAGAATGTTGCTAGGTATTCTTTTATCATTTTGTGTTATATTTGTTATCAATAAAGATATATCGCAAATAGCTTTTTATATTTTGCCTATTCTTTTTATTTATCTAAAAATACGTAAGATATTAAAGAGTTTTTTTATACAAGCGCTAGCTTTTATAATATATTTGGGGATATCGTGTATAGCTTTTAAAATAGGTATTGAATATATGGGATGTTCACTTAATGCCTATGGAAGAATTACATTTCCATTTGAACTATTAACAGGTTTAATAGTTGTCATAATTAGTTTCTTTATTGGAAGATTGTTTTCTAAACATCATTTAGAAACGACAGATTCTAAAAAAGAATCAAGCACTAAATCGCTTTTTTTTATATACTTTGTAGTAATAATATCTGGAGTTTTGTTAACGATATGTATATTTGATGGCGATAGTAGTAATTTTGAAACTGCAGAAGGAATGCTTGCTATTTTTTATATTGTAATAATGTTTATTATAATAGGAATATTATCTTATATATTTATTAAAGAAAGTAAGATAGAAAAGCAAAAGATACAATATGAGAATATGGAAGAATATACTACAAAATTAGAAGAGTTATATACTGATATGCGTAAATTTAGACATGATTATACTAATATATTATCTTCGATGTATAGTTTTATAGAAGAAGACGATATGAATGGTCTAAAGAAATTTTTTGATGAAAAGATACAACCATTAAACCAAAATATGAATAGGAATAACTATAAGTTAGGGGCATTAAAGAATATATATTTACCAGAAGTTAAGGGGCTATTATCTAGCAAAGTCATAAAAGCTCAAGAATTAGGATTACATACATTTATTGATATATATGAACCTATAGAAAGGATAAATATAGATATTATAGCACTAGTTAGATCTCTTGGTATTATTATGGATAATGCAATTGAAGCATCACTAGGTAGTGAAGATAAAAAGATATGTTTAGGTTTAATTAAGAAAAATCAATCTGTTATTATAGTTGTATCTAATACTTTTTCTGGAGAAATACCTCCTATATCTATGTTATTTAAACAAGGTTTTTCAACAAAAGGAGAGAATAGAGGACTAGGATTAAGTAACTTAAAAGAAATGCTACATAAATACAAAAATATAACATTAGATACATTTATAAAAGATAAAATGTTCTTTCAAGAGATTACAGTTAATAATGAAATATAGATTAAAGATTTGGTTGTACAGATAATTTAGACATTATAGGGGTAAATATACTAGATAATGTAGAAGAAATAGGGGAAGATGCATTTCTAAATGATGAAAATCTAATGTATATTTTTATATACAATAAAGATGTAAAGATTGCAAATACAGCATTTTTTGTATATGAAGGTAATAAATTAGCAAGTAATGAAGAACGTATTATTTTTGGATATAGTAACAGTACAGCTGAAGCATATTCTTACAAGAATAAGTTTGTATTTAATTCGGATTATGATAATGGTGGAAATGAAGCGACAATAAGTTATGATACATATGTTCAGAAAATAGGTTGGATTTCTAACTTACAAGATGATGATGGTAAAGGAATTGGATATTTAACTTATGGAGCTGCTAGTGGTTCAATGGGATGTGGTTTAAGACTTGAAGCTCTTAGAGCAAAAGTAGAAGGAGATAATAACTTAGGAATAGAATATTCTGCTCATGTACAAAAGATAGGGTGGCAAGCTTATAAAAGTGATGATGAAGTATCAGGGACTGTAGGAAAATCTTTAAGAGTAGAAGCTATTAAGATGAGATTAACAGGAAGTAATAAAGATAAATATGATCTTTATTATAGAGTTCATGCTCAAAGTTTTGGATGGCTAGGTTGGGCTAAAAATGATGAAAAAGCAGGAACTGTTGGTCTTTCTAAAAGAGTAGAAGCTATACAAGTTGTTTTGGTTCAGAAGGGCAGTTCAGCTCCAGGAAGTACAGATGGAGCTTTGAAGGAAAAGGAAGTTGGTGTTCAATATAGAACACATGTACAAAGCTTTGGATGGCAAAACTATGTAGAAAATGGTGCATTAAGTGGTACAGTAGGAAAAGCTAAGAGACTTGAAGGAATTAATATTAGACTTTCTAATCAAAAATTAAGTGGTAGCATTGAATATAGAACTCATGTACAAAAAATAGGCTGGCAAAATTATGTTAAAGATAATGCTATGGCTGGAACTTCTGGAAAAGGGTTGAGACTAGAAGCAATTCAAATACGTTTAACTGGTGAGATGAAAGAAAATTATGATGTATATTATAGAGTTCAAATTCAAAATAAAGGATGGCTAGGTTGGGCTAAAAATGATGAACTTTCTGGTTCTTCAGGATTAGGATTAAGACTTGAAGGTATACAAATAAAACTAGTTAAAAAGGGTGACAGTGCTCCTAATAGTAATGGAGTCTCGGCTTTTGTTACTAAGTAAATAAAATTAATTTTAGATTGCTTTAAAAATTAGTAAAGATATTATAATATAAAAAAGTAGACAATTAAGCTTGGAGAATAAGCTAGTTGTCTATAGTGTGAGCAGGATGTTCTTAAAGTGAACAGCCTGCTCTTTTTTACTTTATAGGAAATTATAATAAAATTTAAATTTGAGGATAAGTATCTTAAACATAGTATCTATACATTGTTATATGTACTACTACAGAGTAAAAAATAATTGACTAAATAGATTGAAGAGTTATTTTTGTTTATTAGATTTTTTTTCTTTTTTCTCACCCCAAAAATTATAGCAAATTATACTTATAGCTATTAAGGCACCTATCATTGCTATATCCATAGTGTTCAACTCCTTGTATTAAAATATTCTTTACAATTAATATTTTAAATCCTTTTACAATATTTTTATTAGATATGTAAAAAGTGCTATATTTTATATAATTAATGCAAAACTTAAATTAATAAATATTTTTTTAATATTCATCAAGTCACAGTAATAAAGAGTAAATAATTTTCGAGTTAATAATCTCCATAAATGTAATAAATTATGGTATAATTATATTAGGAAAAACCTTAATTTTACTATGTTTATGGAGATTTTATTATGATA
>NZ_JAHLQH010000040.1 GCF_018918325.1 Clostridium sp. MSJ-8
AAATAACTCACAGACTTCTCTTGACTCAAAAGATGATAAAAATAATAAAAAAAATCCTAAAAACTGTGGATAACTTTACCGAAGCTGAACAATCACGTTTAAAATTAATATATAAGATTTAATAAATGTAAAAATGTGGTTACTAAATAAGTGAAATAGCAAGGTGTGCATGTCAACATCAAAATGAAATAAAATTCCAACATGGAAATGAATAAAAATTCTAATATTAATTTCTACTATTTATTGCTATTTTCTTGTTGAATTAATTCATATACATCTTTAGTTCTATATGATGGACCAACAATTTTGATTATATGAGAGTGATGTAATAGTCTGTCTAAAATAGCATTCGCTAACGTCATATCAGAAAATACATCGCCCCATTTACTAAATGGTTGATTAGTAGTAATTATAGTAGAATTATGTTCATATCGTTTAGTTATAAGTTGAAAGAATAGATTAGCACCCAACTTATCTATTGGTAAATATCCAATTTCATCTATGATTAGAAGTTTATATTTATTATAATGTTTTAACCTGGCTTCTAACCTATTTTCATTATAAGCTTTTCTAAGATTCTGTATTAAATCATGACAACTTATAAAATATGTTAAATAGCGTTTGCTAGCTGCTTCAACTCCGATAGCGGTAGCCAAGTGAGTCTTTCCTACACCAGGTGTTCCATAAAATAATATATTCTCTTTATTTTCAATAAATCTTAATGTACAAAGATCTTTAATCTCAGCTTTATTTACTGAAGGTTGAAAATCAAAATTAAAATCTTCTACCTTTTTTACAAAAGGGAATCCAGCTACAGTAATTTGGATTTTTGAAGCCATTTCATTTTTATATTCAATTTCTTTATCTGTTAAATGTATAAGAGCATCTAGAACTGAAATATTATCTTTCACCACAGTATCTAAATAAGCTGGTATGTAAGAATACATTTTTTCTAATTTTAGGGTTTCTAAATTATTTAATAACTTTGCATACATTGTCTAATCACTCTCCTAATAATATATCCATCATTGATATGTTTTCCTCTATAAACAAGTCTATATTCTCATCCGATAGATGGCTACAAGCATCTGATTTAAGGATTTCATGGAAATGACTTTTTTTATAATTATATCTTTTATCGCTAATTGAATGACAAACAATAAAATCTTTATTATAATAAATATTGATATTGCCGTCTGTTGTTTCGGTAATGTTTAACTTATAACCAATATATTTGGTTGGTACAGAGTATTTTTTACCTTTATAATTGACCATAGATTCTTTTGAAACTTTATATTCTTTTTCGCAGGAGATATATGAAAGCAATGAATCCAATGGGGGTATAGGTTTAAAATACTCTCTTTCTTTATCTAGTCTACTAACAGGTGATTCATTTATTGCTTGTGAAATTTCATTATTTATATTATGCATAAAATTATTCACAATAACTTCTAATTCATCATAATTTTCGAATTCGCCGTTATAAACGGCTAAGCGGTTTGTAAGATGTGCTAGAGATTCTACTTTTCCCTTAGTTTGTGGTCTATATGCTCTACATGCTATAGGTTTAAAGCCAGCATCATTAGCAAAATTTCTAAAAGTTTTATTAAATTCAACTTGTGAAAAGGTAGATTTACTTCTATCAATTACTGTTTTCATATTATCAAATAAAATTTCTTTTGGTATTCCGCCGAAGTAATTAAAAGCTGAGATCATACAGTTAAATAAAGTTTTTTGATTTCTATCCATAGTCAACTTTAAGTATTTCATTCTTGAATATCCCATTACCATTAAAAATATATTTACCTTAAATACTTCACCATTCTTACTAATCATAGTTAGATTTTCCTTCCAATCTACTTGAGCTTGTAATCCAGGTGAGGTTTCAAATCTTACTGTAGCTCTTTTAGTTTCTATACTTTTATGTTTATTAACAAATGCAGCTACTGTACTATATTTACCTTTATATCCTTTAGTTTGAATAAATTTATACACTCCCATGGCAGTGGCACCGTAATTATCAACTTTATCTATAATAATAGATTTATAATCATCTATAAGCGAAGTGTATACTCGTGAAGATTTCTTTGGTTTCAGTTCACCAGATTGAATCTTTAAATATCTATCTATTGTTCTTGGATCACAATTAAATCTTCTTGCTAATTCACTTTTATTCAATAGTTTCACATCCTCTCTTGAAAATTCCTTTAATTTATTCTCTATATCGTATCTCATAATTGTACCTATCCTTTCCATAAGATTAGTACAATTATATATTGAAATAATAAAACAAAAAAGTGCATTAATCCCTACATTTTTATGTTGGAACTTTTCTGCACTTTCATAATACCATTTACACAAGGTTGTTAGGTAATGGTATTAGTATAAAGTAGTGGACACATTAAATCAAACTAAGTAAAATATTATTTAGTTAAGAAAGGATGTGTCCATTATGAGAAAGGGCAAAAGATATGATTAAGATTATAAAGATATGATAGTAGATTTATTTAAATCAGGAGTGAGTGTATCTGAAAAATGATTTAAAAGAACTCTGTAAAAAATTCAATATAATACAATCATTTAGTAAAAAAGGTTGCCCATATGATAATGCTTGCATAGAATCTTTCCATTCATCAATAAAGAAAGAAGAAATTTATAGAAATAAATACCGAACCTTTGAAGAAGCTAATGTTGCTATTTTTAAGTATATTGAAGGTTGGTATAACAGGAGAAGACTATACTCTTCTATTAATTACATGACTCCAGAGCAATGTGAATTATTAGCTAGAATTACAGCATAAATAAAGTTTGACTTTTTATGTCCTAAATATTGACATAAGACCAATATAATAGTTATTAAATCTCTTAAAATAGGTGAAATCTCAATGGAAATTTGTGAAAAAGAAGAAAGGAGGTCTAATATAATGGAAATACGTGAAGCAACAAAAAATGATATAGATAGTATTGAAAAAATATATGAAAACATACATGATGAAGAAGAAAAAGGATTGACTACAATTGGTTGGATTCGAAATATATATCCAACCAGAAAAAATGCTGAAGACGGTTTGGAGCGAAAGGATTTATTCGTTATGGAAGATGAAGGAAAAATTGTAGCGACAGCTGTCATTAATCAAATCCAAGTTGATGAATATAAGTATGCATTAGGTTTGAATTATGCCAAGGAAATATTTGGTTCGGATAAGGTTTCGTTAGGTGTTTTTGAGAATAATGAATCAGCTTATTATTGTTATAAAGCAACAGGTTTTGAGGACGTATACCAAGATGTAATAGAAAAGTATACTGTAATGGGAGAAGAATGGAATTGCTTAGAATTGTCAATAAAATTATAAAGTAAGATTTACATCTCAATTATTTTTGTAGAGCACATGATATGTATATTAGGATATTATTTAAGTAGTAGCATTAATGTAAGTTTAACGTAATTACAAATAAAATTATTGCAAAGAAATTAATATTGATGTATATTATAATGATTTGAATATTAATGTTCAAGTGGTAGGCAGGGGAATAATGGAGGTGGATTATGTTAAGATATGTTGAAGACAAAAAGTTTATTGGTAAAATGAGAAGGAGATGCGGCAAGATAATGCAAGAGCTTTGCCATCAGTTGAAAGAAGATTGGGATATTGGATCTAATTTTTATATGGTGGGAAGTGGAGATAGAAATCTAATTATGCAGAATGGAAATCAGTCCATAGATTTAGATTATAATCTTGAAATTATTCGTTGTGGATATTCTAATTGTAGAGATATTAAAGAGAATGTTATGAATACATTAAATAAAATTTTAAGTAAGTATAATATAGCTACATGTAAGGATTCTACATCTGCAATAACTACTGAGAAGGTTCATTTTAAAAAAGGAAATAAGACAGAATTTTCTATAGATATTGCAATAGTACGTAGAGATAAAGATGATAGAATATATAGATTAATTCATAATAAGACTGGATTTGTAGCGTGTGATAAATATTATTGGGAACAGGCACCAAATTCTCATTATCTTAGAGAGAAGGTAAATGAGATTAAGAAATTTGGAATGTGGGAAGAAGTACGACAACAATATTGTGATATAAAAAATAGGTATCTTTGTTTTTATTGTAATAATCATACATCATTTATATGTTATATAGAAGCTGTTAATAACGTGTATAATAAACTACAGAGAAGAAGAATTGGATGTTATTAAGAAATTCTAATAGGTATATTATAAATATAAGATTGTATTATTAGAGCATCATTGCAAAATGGTGCTCTATTTTACTATTTAGGAAATTATATCTGTGGATAAGTATCTTAGATATAGTGTTTAAGTAGTGCTAGAGCATACTACATAAAGAGTAAAGAAAAATAGTGTTATAACCCAGAACCTCTTATAAGATTCTAAAAAATAGATGTATTCATAAGCTGTCTTGGAGATTTTTTTATGCTTAAAAATTTTAATATGAAAAGATAAAATGACATTATTACTAATAAAATAAGAAAGAGGAACAACAACTTGCTATAGAAAATATTGAATTATTAGTTAATTTATGTAAATATATAATAAAGGAAATTAAAATTGTAAGGAGTATTAGAGGTGATTAAAAATGTATTTTGAGAAGTTATGGAATGCATTTGCTGAGTTAGAAGAAGTGGAAGCAATTGCATTAGGAGGATCTAGAGCAGGAAATGATTTTGATGAAAAATCAGATTATGATTTATATATATATTGTACTAAGATTCCAAATGAAGAAAATAGAAAAAAGATTTTAGAGAAGTATTGTGAATATATGGAGATTGGAAATAGTTTCTGGGAACTAGAGGATGATTGCACATTAAAAGATGGAATAGATATTGATATCTTATATAGGAATATAGAAGATTTTTCAAATAAAGTTGCATCTGTAGTAGAAAAACATTATGCACACAATGGTTATACTACTTGTATGTGGCACAATTTGTTACACAGTTGTGTTTTATATGACAAAATAGGAAAATTTGAAATTATGAAAAATAGGTTTAAAGTTCCTTATCCTGAAGAGTTAAAAAGTAATATTATAAATCAGAATATGAGATTATTAACTGGTAATTTGCCTTCGTATGATACTCAGATAAAGAAAGCATTGAAACGTAAAGATTGGACAAGTGTAAACCATAGAACTGCTGCATTTCTAGAATCTTATTTAGATATTATTTTTGCAGTAAATAAATTAACTCATCCTGGAGAAAAACGTATGGTACAATATGCAAAAGAACATGCTAAAATTTTACCTGTTGATTTTGAGAATAATATTGATAAATTATTACAGAGTCTTTTTTCTAATCCTATAGAAGTAGAAAGAGCTTTACAAAATATTGTTGATAGACTTAAGGAGATAATTGCTGTATAATTTTTCTATTAGCTAGGGCTTGAACAATATTATTAATAGATATTTATAAGGGAGGTGTTTAAGTGCCTCAGAATTTAAACATAGATTTTTTTAATGAATATAAACGATTGGACAAGTTATGTTCTGATATATATAGTAAAAATAGTGGTGGAGTGACAAGTTATATCAATGATATGGAGCATATATCTTCATTAGGAAGGGTAAATATTCCAGAGTGGGATGATACATACAGTAAGCTTAAATCAGTGAGATATGTTAGGAATCAAATGGCACATGGGGAAGGTTCTTTTGAAGATTATGAATGTAATTATGAAGATGTAAAATGGCTTAGAGATTTTTATGAAAAGATAATGAATGTTTCAGATCCAATAGCAATATATAGAAAAAATATAAAATTAAAAAAACAAGTACAAAACAAAAATGTAGATTATAAGAATTATGATAAACCTACAAGAAGTATAGAAGCTAATAAATTATATGCTGGTTCAGACAAATCTAGAAGTAGAGTATCTTTGTTAGGTGTAATAATATTTTCTTTTATTGGTATGATTTTGGTGATGATAATGTTTTATATTTTTCTGGAATACTTTTTCAATTAATTGTATTTAGAAAAATAACTGTGTAAACTATATTTTATAAAGGATTAAATATATAAGAAGTAAAAAATCACAAAAGAGGAGAGAGGATAATATGATACTATGGATTTTAATTTTTGTAGCCATAGTTGTAGCATCTGTAGCTGGTTTCTTATATATAGGAAACAGAATAAGAAAATTTAAATTTATAGATAAATTTGCTAAAGGAAATAAAAATAAGGCAACACTTTTTAGTACTTTAATTATTGTAGGTGTTAGTGTAGTAATTTATCTATTATGGGGCATGATGAATGCTGTTGTATGTTTGTTACATTTGATTATCTTTTGGGGAATAATTGATTTTATTTTCTTCTTAATACGCAAATTAGGTAAGAAGACATTTAGAAGATATTATGTTGGGTTAATAGCAATTATTTTTACTATAGGTTATCTTAGTACAGGTTGGGTACTAGCACATCATGTTTGGAAAACTAATTATGTAATTAATACAGATAAACAAGTAGGTAATCTAAAAGTTGCATTAATTTCTGATTCACATGTAGGAGCTACATTTCATAGTGAAGGTTTTAAAAAACATTTAAAGGAAATTCAGAAGCAAAATCCTGATGTAGTACTTATTACAGGAGACTTTGTTGATGATGGAACTACAAAAGAAGATATGATTCAATGCTGTAAGGCACTTGGTAAAATGAAGTCAAAATATGGTGTATATTATGTATTTGGTAATCACGATAAAGGATATTATAGTCCAGAAAAGAGAGGATATAGTGGAGATGATCTGGCAGCAGAATTAAAATCTAATGGTGTTACAGTTCTTCAAGATGAAAATGTTCTTATAGATAACAGATTTTATATTATAGGTAGACAAGATAGATCAGAAGAAACAGACCGTAATGGTAGTAGAGCAAGTATGAAGAAGCTTACTAAAGGATTAGATAGTAGTAAATTCTCAATTGTTATGGATCACCAACCTGGTGATTATGATAATCAAGAAGAAGCTGGAGTAGATTTAGTCCTATCTGGACATACACATGGAGGTCAATTCTTTCCTTTTATGACATTACATAAATTAAATAAATTGGGTGGAAATGATTGTATTTATGGTTATGAAAAAAGAAAAAATACAAACTTTATAGTAACATCTGGAATCTCTGATTGGGAAATTAAATTCAAAACAGGCTGTAAGTCTGAGTACGTAATAATTGATATAAAGGGAGCAAAATAAGAATTATTAAGTAAAGGATATGAATTTTAATGCAGAGAAATTTAACAGAAGGTCCAATAACTAAGAATATTTTATTATTTGCATTACCTCTAATGGTCGGTAACTTATTGCAACAACTGTATAATATTGCCGATACGTGGGTAGTTGGAAGATTCTTAGGCGCTAATGCACTTGCAGCTGTAGGTTCTTCATATACATTTATGACATTTTTAACCTCAATATTTATTGGACTTTGTATGGGAAGTGGATCAGCAATTTCTATGCAATATGGAGAAGGCGATAGTAAAAAGGTTAGGCAAAGTGTCTTTATATCATTTGTTACTGTAGCTATAATCTCTATTATTTTAAATATTGTTGTATATTTATTTATGGATTTTATTTTAAAAACTATGCAAGTTCCAATTGAGATTCGCTCTATAATGAAACAATATCTTGAAGTAATATTTTTAGGGATTATAGCAATATTTCTATATAATTATTTTGCCAATTTACTTCGAGCTATAGGAAATTCTGTTGTACCTTTAGTTTTTTTAGCTATATCCTCAATAATTAATATTTTATTAGATATACTTTGCGTTCTGATTTTAAAATGGGGAGTAAGAGGAGCTGCAATAGCAACAGTATTCTCACAATATTTATCGGCTATAGGAATTATTATTTATACTTTTATAAGAGTTAAAGAAATTATTCCTAGAGGAAATGATATGAAGTGGGATAAACAAAATCTTTTTAGCATTTTAAATTTATCTATAATGACTAGTATTCAACAATCAATTATGAACTTTGGTATTCTTATGGTGCAAGGAATTGTTAATAGTTTTGGAACATCAATTATGGCTGCATTTGCTGCAGCTGTAAAAATAGATTCATTTGGGTATATGCCAGTTCAGGATTTTGGAAATGCCTTTTCAACATATGTTGCTCAGAATTATGGTGCAAAGAATGAAAAGAGAATTACTAAAGGAATAAAAAGTGGGGTAATCACAACATCAATTTTCTGTATAATCATAAGTGCTTTTGTAGTACTTTTGGCTAAACCACTAATGTGTATATTTATAAATTCTAAAGAAACTCAGATAATTTCAGAAGGAGTTAAATATTTGTCTATTGAAGGTTCATGCTATATAGGAATAGGAATATTATTCTTATTATATGGATATTATAGAGCCGTTAATAAACCTGTTATGTCTGTTATACTTACAATAATTTCGTTAGGTACAAGGGTAGCCCTTGCATATACTCTGTCATCTATTTCTACAATTGGTGTTGTAGGAATTTGGATATCAGTACCTATTGGTTGGGCCTTAGCAGATATAGTGGGAATAGCGTATTATTTTAAATCTGTATCACATGGTAGGACTCTTAGGCAAGTAAAGTAAGCACTAGAATAGTATTCTTATAACGCTAAACAAAATCGTCAAGGCAATTATAGAGCCTTGACGATTTTGTTTTTACTTCTTGATATGAATTTCAGGAATTGCAGTATCATAATTTACAGATGGTTTATTATCAGTATCTTTTTTATTTCCTTTTTTATGATTAGTGTGAATTTCAGGAATTGCAAGTTCATCAAATGTCATATCATAATTTTTTTTGTTTTTTGTTTTTGGTTTTTTACCTTTCATAAACAATACCCCCTAGAAGTTCTACAATAAATTAATAAAGAATGTAATTACTAAACTATTAATAAAATCTGCAAACAAACTTCCAATCAATGGAATGATTAAATAAGCCTTTACAGAAGGCACATATTTATCACATAAGGCTTGCATGTTAGCCATAGCGTTAGGAGTAGCACCCATACCAAAACCACAAGTACCTGCTGCTAAGACAGCAGCATCATAATCTCTTCCCATAACATTGAATATAACGAAATAAGTAAAAATAAAAATAAGTAAAACTTGAACAGCTAAAAGTATAATTAAAGGTAAAGCTAATTCAGCTAATTGCCATATCTTAAGAGTTATCATAGCCATTCCTAAGAATAGAGATAAGCATATACCTCCTAGGTCATTAATTTCTCCCATATGAATATCGAATTTGCCAGAATATTCACCAACATTTCTTATAAGCGCAGCTGCAATCATTGCACCTATATATATGGGAAATGTCAAACCTGTTTGTGTTAAGGCTTTAGAAAAAATTGTTCCTAAACCAACAGCAAGGATTAATTGAAATACTGCAGCAGCATACATATTTGTATGACGTTCATGTTTCTCTTCATCTTCTACAAGAATACTATCGTCCTCTGAGACAACAGTATTTAATAATTGTTTTTTCTCTATAAGTCTTCTACCTACAGGTCCACCTATTAAACTTCCAGCAATTAGACCAAAGGTAGCTGCAGCTGTACAAACTGTAGTAGCACCTTTTATATTAAGATCTTCTAATACTGGACCAAAAGCTCCTGCTGTTCCGTGTCCTCCTACCATAGGAATAGATCCTGTACATAAACCAACTAATGGATTAATACCAAGTAGATGCGATACTCCTACAGCAAGAAAGTTTTGTGCAACAATAAGAGTTATAACAAGTCCTAGAAATATAAATAAGGATTTACCACCACTTTTTAATACTTTAAGGTTGGCTTGGAATCCTACAGAAGTAAAGAAGAATACCATACATACTTCTTTAAGAGTATCATCAAAAGAAAATTCTGCAATTCCTGTACTGTAGCAAATACAAGTAAATATAGCAAATATTAAACCACCTATAACAGGCGCTGGAATACAGAATTTTTCCATGAAGTAAATTTTTTGTTTTATAAATTTTCCTAGCATCAATACAATTACTGCAATAGCTAGTGTTTGATACATATCTAATTGAATGTTCATGAATAAATCCTTTCTATGTTTTATTATTATGATGGTACATTAATGCTGTTTTCTTTGTAATATTCAATAGCGCCTGGGTGAAATGGAATATCAACACCTTGAACTGCATAATCTATATCTAATTGAAGATTACCAGAAATAGAATATTGAATATCTTGAGAATGTTTAAACAACATAGATGTTAGGTTATTTACAATATCATTAGGTAAATCATTACTTGCAAGAAGGACAGATTGAACGCTAATGGTTTTTATTGCTTCTGATTGACCAGTATAAGTATTAGCTGGAATAGTATATTCTTTATAGAAGTCATAAGAAGATGTTATTCTGTTTATACATTTTTCATCAATGCTAAGTAGTCGAATATCACATTGACGTGCTAATTCTTCTATAACAGTTGTTTGAACTCCTGCTGTACAGAATAATGCATCTATCTCGCCTGATTTTAATTTTTTGGCAGCATTTGTATAATTAAGATTAACTGTATTAACTATATCAGAAGATAAACCACTCATCTGAAGAATTAAATTAGCATTACGTTCAGTTCCAGATTCCTTTTCACCAATATTTATTGTTTTACCTTGTAAGTCGTCTAGTGAATTGATAGATGAATCTGCGCGAACAACAATCTGACAAGCTTCATTATATAATCCTGCCACTGCTTTATAACCACGATATTTATTATTGGTAAAGTTACCTGAACCATAATAAGCATCATGAATTAAATCTGCTTGTGCAATACACATATCAATATAACCTTCTGATAAAAGACGAATGTTAGCAGTAGAACCTGCTGTGGATTTAACTTCAAAGTTATAATCTTCATTTTCAGTAGATGCTAATTCAGTAAATGCACTAGCAAATGAATAGTACATTCCACCTAGTCCAGCAGCTCCCAATTTAATAGTTTTAGTGCCTATATTACAACCTATTATTATTAATGCTAATAACAAGCTTGTAATTGTATATAATTTTTTTTTCAAATTTAATTACCCCTTATTATTGAAAATTTTATATATCTATATCTGATAACTTAATAAATGATTTAATGGTGTTTATGTCATAATAATATATTCTTATAATGTAAACATAAACTAGATAAAGAAATGTTAGCGTGTTTCGACAAATTAATGTGTTCTTAACATTTATTTTACAACAAATGATTACTAAAGAAAACAAAAAATGAGAAAATACAAATAAATTTAAAAAATAACTTGTAAATAGTTTGCTTTCATATATTTATTTTGAACATAGAATTAATAGTGTGTAAAGGGGGAAGATAAAAGTATGATAAAATATTTTGTATAAAAAATAATAAAATTTACATAGGGGGATATTATATTATGGAAATATTAGATTTGTATACAAGAGATAGGATAAAGACAGGAAAGACAATGGTTAGAGGTGGAAAACAACCCGAAGATACTTATAGGTTAGTTGTGCATATTTGCATTTTTAATAAAGAAGGTAAGATGCTTATTCAACAGAGACAACCATTTAAGAGTGGATGGTCTAATATGTGGGATTTTTCTGCAGGTGGTAGTGCTATTACTGGAGAGAATAGTAGGGAAGCTGCAGAGAGAGAGGTAAAAGAGGAACTTGGAATCGACATATCTCTTGCAGATAACAGACCAGCTATGACTCTTAATTTTAGTTGTGGATTTGATGATATTTATTTATGTGAAAAAGATATAGATATAAATTCATTACAATTACAATATGAAGAAGTGCAAGATGCAAAGTGGGCAAGTATAAACGAAATATTAGAGATGATAGATGAAGAAACTTTTATTCCATATCATAAGAGTCTAGTAGAATTATTATTTGCTTTAAGAGGGAGTAGTACAGGTGCACATTCTAGAAGAGATAATAAATTACGATTAAGTGGTAAGTAAATTAATAAATCTAAAAAAAATAAAAAAAGTTTGTAACGAAATTCAGATTAGTGAGTCTAATAAGTGTAAAAGAAAAGAGGTGATAGGAAGTTTGAATAATAAGTTGGATATCGAGAAGCTCTACAAAACATACTATATGAAGATTTATTCTTATATTATGACAATAATTAAAGATGTAGTTGAAGCAGAAGAATTAACTCAAGAAACTTTTTATAAAGCAATAAAAAGTTCATATAGAGGAGATGCTAGTGAATTTACATGGTTATGTGCTATTGCAAAGAATGTTTGTTATGATTATCTGAAAAAATCTAATAAGCTAGAAAATTTAGATTCAGATATTTCTTCTGAAAATACTATAGAAAGTATGATCGTCAATAAGGAATCAACTTTGAGGATTCATATGGTTTTACACGAACTTTCAGAACCATATAAGGAAGTATTTAATTTGAGAATATTTGGAGAGCTTTCTTTCAAAGAGATAGGTCAGATATTTAATAAGTCAGAAAATTGGGCTAGAGTAACCTATCATCGAGCGAGACTAAAGATACAAGACAAGCTATGAGAAAGGATGTGTTATAAAATGAAATATACTTGTGAAGTTATTCAAGATTTATTACCTCTATATAAAGATGAGGTATGTAGTGATGAAAGTAAAAAAATAGTTGAAGAACATTTAAAAGAATGTAATGAATGTAGTAAGCTTATGAAACAATTAAATAATTATGAGGTGGATAACATACTTGAAAAAGAGAAAGAAAGTGTTTTAAAAACTCATGAGAAAAAAACAGTTAGAAAGACATATATGGTAGGTATGGTTACAGCAGGAATATTAACAATTCCCATAATTGTATGTTTAATATGTAATTTGGCAATAGGACATGCGCTTGATTGGTTTTTTATAGTATTAACAGCTATTTTAGTCACAGCTTCCATTATTGTTGTGCCTTTTATTGTGGATAAAAAGAAGTTACTGTGGACAATTCTTAGTTTTACAACATCATTAGTACTATTACTTTTAACTTGTTGTATTTATACTAAAGGAAAATGGTTCTTTGTAGCAAGTTCAGCTTGTATATTAGGAATATCGATTATTTTTTTACCTTATATTTTTAAGAACATAAATTTACCAAGAAGATTAAGTAATAATATAGGTCTTATTTCATTAGCATGGGATACTTTATGGTTATATTTATTATTAATTATGTGTGGAATTTTTAATAATGTAGGTTTACATTATTGGAGAGATTCAATGAGTATAACTACTTATTTAGTTATGTTAGTATGGATTATATTTTTAATAATAAGATATACTAGGGTTACACCTTTGTTTAAAACAGGTGTTATTATAAGTATAATAGGTATTTGGAGTGGATTATCAAATGATGTTATGAACTTATTACTAAGTACATCTAGTTGTGATGGATTAGGAAATGTAGATTTTTCACAAGGATTTTATTCAAATAATTCAGAGGTATTCAATGCAAATATTCTATGTAGCATTATAGTTATATCTTTAGTTGTTGGAATAATATTTATTATAGCTAGTATTATTTTTAAGAAAAAAAGAAAATAGTTATATGGTCATGAAATACAAGTGCATTCGCTAATATATGATTTTTTTGAAAAATATGGTATAATTGCAACTATAGATAATTCATAAGGAGCGGATAGTTTTGGATAGTATAATTGAACAAAAAAATAATCATAAGAAGTGTACTATTGAATGTACTGATTGGAATGATGGAATATTTGATGGATATATAGTAAATGAAGATAAGGAATTTTTTTATTATGTAATACCTGATAAAAAAGAAACTAAGATTGGAATGTTGGCAAAGAAATATATTACTGAGATTAAAGATAGTGATTCAAAGGATAAGGTTTCAGTAGATCTCCAGAAATATTCTACTTTAAACAAGGATTATTTTGTGGGAAAAAAAATATGTTTGTATTTAAATGAGAGAAGATTTTGGGATGGAATATTTGGAAAGGAAACTGAATATTTAGATGTTATAATAAGTGAATTTAAACATTGTAACATTATTATAAAAGCTTCAGGATTAATATCAGATATCGCTATTAAAATAAGTGATATTGTAAAAATAGAAATGTAATAAGATTTCGCGAATAAAATAAAAATACCTATAAGGCATATACTTTGATTTAATATAGGTATTAGACATTGTAAAAAATCGGCAATATAATGTAGGTATTAAGAAAGATACCTACTTTTTTTGTATAAAAAAATGAAATATTTAAATAATATATTATTATAGAAGGAGACGATTATTATGAAGAAACTTGTAGCTTATTTTTCAGCTAGCGGTGTTACTAAATCATTAGCAGAGAGGATTGCTAGTATTGCAGGAGCAGATATTTTTGAGATAAAACCAGAAGTACCATATACAAAGGCAGATCTTAATTGGATGGATAAAAAAAGCCGTAGCTCAGTAGAAATGAGTGATCCTACATCACGTCCTAAAATAGCAGAGAAATTAAATAATATGGATGAATATGATGTGGTATTTGTTGGTTTCCCTATATGGTGGTATGTAGCACCTACAATTATTAATACTTTTTTAGAGAGTTATGATTTCTCAGGCAAAAAAATTGTTCCATTTGCTACATCAGGTGGTAGCGGATTTGGCAAAACAGTAGATGTATTAAAACCTTTATGTTCAAAAAATACAGAATGGATGCAAGGAAAATTATTAAATAGAGCTTCTGATGAAGAGATAAAGAAGTGGGTAGAAAGTAGTTTATAATAAGTGCGAGACATTAATGTATAGAGGTGAATAATTAAAAATGAATAACTTATATGAAACAGATAAACAATTTATAGAAAGATTAAAGTATTTTGTAGATGAAGTAGAGAATGAAGAAAATCAACAATTAGATGATGAAACTAGATATTTAGCTGTTTTATCAGTGTTGATAGGAAGTCAAGGATTAGATGTATTTAAATATGTTTTAAAAGAAGCTTTAAATAAGAATGCTCTAAGTCCTATTATGGTAAAAGAGACAGTATATCAAGCAACTGCCTATATGGGAATAGGAAGAGCATTTCCATTTATAGAAGCTACTAACGATGTGTTACAAGAAATAGGTATAGAATTACCTCTATCAGAGCAAGGAACAACTACTATAGAAAATCGTAGAGAAAAAGGAACAGAGGCACAAGTAGATATATTTGGTGATAATATGAAAGATTTTTGGCAAAAGGGACATATTAATAGATGGCTTGCAGCTAATTGTTTTGGAGATTATTACACAAGAACAGGTCTTGATTATAAACAAAGAGAGATGATTACATTTTGTTTCCTAGCAGGTCAAGGAGGATGTGAACCTCAACTTGTAAGTCATGCTGCAGGAAATATGAATGTTGGTAATGACAAAGCATTTCTTATTAGAGTAGTAAGTCAATGTGTACCATATATAGGATATCCACGTAGTTTAAATGCTTTAAGTTGTATAGAGAAAGCTTCAGAAGGCAAGTAGATAATATGATATAATATTCTTGAACATAAATTCAATGTCATTAATAAATTGATAAGGAGAGGATGTTATATGTGGTTATTATTTGCAATTTTATCATCAATATTTGCTGCATTAACTTCTATACTTGCAAAGGTAGGAATTAATAATGTAAATTCTAATCTTGCGACTGCAATAAGAACTGTAGTTGTACTTGTTATGTCATGGGGAATGGTATTCCTTACTAATGCACAGACTGGAATAGCTAATATAAGTAAGAAGAGTTGGACTTTTTTAATTTTATCTGGAATTGCAACAGGTGCATCATGGTTGTTTTATTATAAAGCGTTACAGGTTGGAGATGTATCTAAGGTTGTGCCTATAGATAAGTTGAGTGTAGTTATTACTTTGTTATTAGCGTTTATATTCTTGCATGAACAATTTTCAACTAAATCAATTATAGGAGCTATATTTATTACTATTGGAACATTACTTATGATAAAATAAATAACAATATAATTGAAAGTGGGTATTATATGAAGATTGCAATGGCACAAATGTGTATGAGTACTAGTATGGAGGAGAATTATAAGAAGACTTTAGATATAATAGAAGAAGCACGAGATGCAGATATAATTTTTTTCCCTGAGATACAATTAACACCTTTTTTTCCACAGTATTTAGAAGAAGATTTACAAGAAATATTAGGAATAAATAAAGAAGAATTAAGTATTAGTTTACATAATGAAAAGATTAAAGTCTTTAGAGATAAATGCAAAAAATATAATTTGTGGATGTCTCCTAATCTATATATAAAGGATAATGATAAATATTATGATATGTCCCTTATGATAGATTCTAATGGAGGGGTTGTAGGAGTATCTAAGATGGTTCATGTATATCAAGCTAACAAGTTTTATGAACAAGATTATTATACTCCCTCTGAAGATGGATTTAAGGTATATGATACTCCTTTTGGCAAGATAGGAATAGTAATATGCTTTGATAGACATTTACCTGAAAGTATAAGGTCCTGCGCAAAGCAAGGGGCAGAATTAATTATAATTCCTACAGCAAATACTTTAGATGAACCTATGGAGATGTTTGAATGGGAAATAAGAGTGCAAGCATATCAAAATAATGTATTTATTGCTATGTGCAATCGTGTAGGAATTGAAGGTAGTATGAACTTTTCTGGTGAATCGATAGTTGTAGATAGTGAGGGTAATATTATATTTAAAGCAGATGGTAAAGAACAATTAATTATACAAGATATTAATTTATCAGAAGCTAAAGAAAGTAGAAAAAGAAGACCTTATATTAGTCTTATTAGACCAGATAGTTATTAATAAATAGCATAATTTCTAAATATAAAAAAATTAAGTTAGCTAAAGGTTATAATATTTAGCTAACTTTTTTGGTTCTATAGGTAATTATGTTAAATTCAAACCTGATAATTAAATTTATAAATTATGAAGCGAATAAAATATAATAAGATTACAATTGTAACATTTTTTTAAATATAAAAATAGTTTATAAAAAGATGATATAATCTAGGTAGTAAAATAATATACGAAAAAGGAATGGGTAAATAATTTATGAGAAAAAAAGTTACAGTTATATTATTTGTAAGTATGTTTTGTATGTTGATAGGTTTAGGATGTAATGACAATAAAGAGAAGACTAATAGTAATACTGATTATAATGACATAAAGCCAAGTGATAATGAAATAAATATAGAAAATACTGATAATGTTATTGATGAAAATGATGAAAAAAATATAGATTTAAAAGATTATTCGGATATATTAACAGAAGATTTAGGTGGAAATCTAGCTGAAACATTAGCAAAATTGTTATCATCAGAAGCTATTTATAATGAAGATGATATGTTGTTTCATATTGAAGGTGATAAGCTACAAGTTGGAGCATCAACTATTGGTGATGGATATTTTGTATGGCTATACGAACCTATAGAAGGATTTAAGATATATGGAATTGAACCTGGTATATCAATAGATGAAGCAAATAATATATTGAATGCTCAAGGGATTACTAAAGGAGAATATGATAATTATAATATAGATGATAGAAAATATATTACTTTGGATATAGAAGATGATGGAACAATAAAAAAGGTGTCGTTTTGCAATTATCTAGGTAAATAGATTGTATAAAGTAAAAACATAATACAGGATAGGAAGATGAAGTTGAAGAAAAAAGCTATTTTGGTAGTAAGTGTTGGAACTACTTCTGTTGAGGATAATGGTATAAAAATAATAGATAGTATAGAAGAAGATATACAAGTAGCTTATTCTGATTATATAATATATAGGGCTTTTACTAGCAAGTTTATAATTGATAGGTTAAAAAAGAACTATAATTATATAGTTGATACAATAGATGAAGCTATGAATAGGATTATAAGAGATAAGGTAGTTGATTTAATTATTCAACCAACTCATATTATTAATGGTGTTGAAAATGATATTATGATTAATACAGTTAATAAATATAAGGATCATTTTAAAAGTTTATATATAGGAAAGCCATTATTAGATTCCCATGAAGATTATAATGTTTTTATTGATAATATTATTAAGGAATTACCAGATACTTCTGATGGAGAAGCTATATTTTTAATAGCACATGGAACTGATCATGTTGCAGATTCTTGTTATTTAGATATTAATAATATTATTTATAAAAGAGGATATAATATACATATAGGTACTATAAAAGGAAACTTATCAATTAATAATTCATTAGAAATAATTAGAGAATGTAATTACAAGAAAATATATTTAACACCACTTATGATTGTATCAGGCAGACATGCTTATAATGATATATTTAAACATAATAATCATTCGTGGAGAGCTATTTTGGAAGAAAATGGCTATACCGTACAGAATATAGATATAGGTTTAGGGAGTTATTCATTTGTCAGAAGAATGTTTGTAGAGCATATAGATACAGTAATTTCAAGATAGATTAAGGATTAGTTGGTTTAACCATATAGTAACTAATCCTTTTGTGCTATTTGAACTTATACAAAAGGAATAAATAATAAGAAATGTTAATGGATAATCTTTATTAATAAGTAAAAGTATGTTATTATATAAATATAAATTAATAATATGGAAAATTAAGTGGTGTTTAGGAGGATATTAAGAAATATGAAGAATATAACTAACGATATTATCTATGTAGGAGTAAACGATCATAAAGTAGATTTATTTGAAGGTCAATATAAGGTACCTAATGGAATGTGCTATAATTCTTATATAGTTTTAGATGAAAAAATAACTGTTTTTGATACAGTGGATGTTAACTTTAAGGAAGAATGGCTTGAGAATATCAAGGAAGTCCTAGGAGATAAGGTACCAGATTACCTTGTAGTTCAACATATGGAACCTGATCATTCAGCAAATATATTTAATTTTACACAAGTATATCCAGATACTAAGATAGTTGCAAATGTTAAAACATTTGCTATGATGAAACAATTTTTTGGAACAGATTTTTTAGATAAACAAGTAATTGTTAAGGATGGAGAAACTCTATGTACTGGTAGACATACTTTTACATTTGTATTTGCACCAATGGTTCATTGGCCAGAAGTAATGGTAACATATGATAGTTTAGATAAAGTATTATTTTCTGCTGATGGATTTGGTAAGTTTGGCGCATTAGATAGAGAAGAAGAATGGGCAGATGAAGCTAGAAGGTATTATATAGGTATAGTTGGTAAGTATGGTAAACAAGTTCAAGCACTTTTAAAGAAAGCAGCTAATCTAGACATTCAGATTATATGTCCTCTTCATGGACCTGTACTTACTGAGAATTTAGGATATTATATTAACTTATATGATATATGGTCATCATACTCAGTAGAAGAGGAAGGAATAGTTATTGCATATTCTTCAGTTTATGGAAACACTAAAAAAGCAGTAGAGTTATTAGAAGCAGAGTTAGAAAAGCTAGGATGTAAGAATGTTTATGCTTATGACCTTGCTAGATGTGATATGTCTAAGGCAGTTTCTGATGCATTTAAGTATAGTAAGTTAGTGCTTGCATCATTAACTTATAATGGCGATGTATTTCCATTCATGAGAGAATTTATAGATCATCTTACTGAAAGAAGCTATCAGAATCGTACAGTAGGATTAATAGAAAATGGATCATGGGCTCCTACAGCAGCTAGAGTTATGAAAAATAAATTTGAAAAGAGTATAAATATAACCTTTACTGATACAACTGTAACTATTAAGTCTGCAGTTGATGAAACAGCAAAAGATAACATAGTCAAATTAGCCCAAGAGCTTATTTAATAAAAATTCAATGTTATTTGGTTTGATTAATATAATATTATATTTATTAATTAGTAGCAATATTATATGTTCTAAGTAAATAATATAATATCATTAAGTATTTACTAATATAATAAAAAAGAGTAAAGATCCCTAAATACTATAAACTTGCTAAAGTTCAGACAGTATAGTATTTTTAACGGGATCTTTATTTTTTTATTATAAGAAATACTAAATTTTATTATAGATAATTTACTTAAAGCAATAATACAGATACATTAAAAAGCAGCATAACGCTTGAATAATTAATGCAGAAGTGATTTGATGTAACAAAGCATTTTTGCTAAGATAAAAATAATGATGTTGATAATAGATAAAGTGGTATAAAGAGTTTGTTTAAATAAAATTGAGCATACACTTTGAAAAATCAATATCATTTTAATTTATCTTCATAAATTCTTAAGATTATTTTTACGCAGTTCTTAATGTGAGCTTGATAAGCTATATTTAGCATTAAGATAAGAAGGGAGAGGCTTAATGTACAATATATTAGTATGTGACGATGATAGAGAGATTGTGGAAGCTATAGAAATATATTTAGTTTCCGAAGGGTACAATGTACTAAAAGCTTATAATGGGGAAGAAGCTTTAAACATAATAAATAAGAATGAGATACATCTACTTCTTATAGATATTATGATGCCAAAGCTTGATGGAATTCATGCTACTCTAGATATAAGAAAAAATAGTAATATTCCAATAATAATATTATCTGCAAAGTCTGAGGATAATGATAAAGTATTAGGACTTAATGTGGGGGCTGATGATTATATAACTAAACCTTTTAGTTCAGTAGAACTTTTAGCTAGAGTTAAATCACAACTTCGTAGGTATACTAAATTAGGAAATATTGCAAAAAAGGATGATGACTTATTGGTAAATGGAGGTCTAGTAATAGATGATTCTAAAAAACTAGTTCAAGTAGATGGAATAGACATAAAGGTTACCCCAATAGAATATGAAATCCTTTTATTTTTAATTAAAAATAAGGGACTTGTTTTTAGTACAAATCAAATATATGAACGTATATGGAATGAGGAAGCAATTGCTTCAGATAATATAGTTGCAGTCCATATAAGACATATTAGAGAAAAGATAGAAATTAATCCTAAAGAACCTAGATACATAAAAGTAGTATGGGGACAAGGATATAAGATGGAAGATCTAAAGAAATAATTATTAGGAAGTGATTTTATGAAGATAAAGAAGATAATATTAAAAGCAACATTATTTTTGTGCATATGGATATTAGCTATATCATTTTTCATAGGTATTATTCAGAATTATTCTTTTGATGCTGCAGATAAGAATGTTAGCACATATGAAGAATCTAATTATTTTAAAGAAAATTATTTATCAGATAAATTAGATACATTGAATGATTTGTATAGCTACAAAGGAAAATTAGACTCTTATGATAAGAATAAAGTTAAATTTACATTAATTAATTATGCAGATAATAGTAGAGAAGATATATCTTTTAATAAATTGAAAAGTGAATATAAAGATGAATATGATTCAATAGATATATATGATAATTCAATAAGTGGGCAAGAAAAGTTAATGAAATTATTTAGTGATTCAGAAATATTAGCTGTACCTACAAGAGAGTATCTTTCAATATTTTATAAATATGCAGAGAAGAATAAAAAGAAAATAAGTAAAGATAAAGAAGAAGATAAAGGATATAATGAAATTGAGTATTATTACGGAGAAGTAGACGATAATGATACAGAACAACAATATGGAATAATAAATGAAGAGATTTCAGAAGATGCTATGATATTCATGAAAAATGATAAGGTACTTGTATATTCTGATGACGAAGATCTATATTACAATAGTTATGTTGGCTGGCTAGATAGTAGTGATATAGATGATTCTAAGTATATCTATATACCTATGTCATATATAGATAATTCATCAACTGAAGAGAATAAGGAACAATCTATTTTAATAGCACCGTTTTTAACTTCATTAGATAATTTATTTGAATGTGAATTTAAAGAGTATTTTGAGAATAAAGAATATTATGATAATTGTAATAGAATGTTAAATGCTAAAAGTACCAGCTTTAGATATGCTATATATGATGAAAGTGGTAAGTTAGAAATAACTAATGATGAAAATATAGACTTTAATGATTGCATAATAAGTACTGAATATGATACAAGTAGTAAGTCTGATTCTAAGAATTTACTTAATAGTGAATGCAAGAAGAATCTTAAAAATATTGATAAGGGTAAAAAGATTGTTATAGGTGTAATAAAAACTGATGAGAATTTAGATTATGATTACAATATTAATTTACAAAGAAAATTATTTCCGTTATATAAGTATTCATCAACTGCAAGGATAATATTCTTTGTGGATATATTAGTTATTATAGGAATTACGGCATATATCATAAAGAATGAGTTAAAGGTTGATAAGATATACAAGAGAGATAAGCTTCCTATAGAGATAGGATTAGTATTATCAGTAATAAGCATAGTAATATTGGTTGCTCTAGTAGTTAATTCATTAGATTATTATCAGAGGGGACTATCAGAATGTAGCATATTGATGATAGGTACTTCATTATATACAATTCCTTGTTATATTTTTAATATGGAATGTTTGATGAGTTTAATTAGAAGAATTAAGAATCATAAGATTATTGATACTGCAATTATTGTTAAATTATATAGAGTTTTAAAGAGAAGTATTATATATATATGGCAGAATAGAAGCACAAGTAGTAAGAAGATAATAAAACTCATAATTTATAGCATAATTAATATGTTCTGTGTGTTGTTAATTATTATTGGGTTGTCCAATTTAGATACAGATGGCTGGGCGCTATTATTAGTTTTTATAGGATTAATAGCAATAATTGCATTTAATATATATGTGTTTAAAATAATAGTTGATGACACCAAGAATATGGAAAAGATATTAACTGTAGCGAAGGCTATATCAGGTGGAAACTTAGAGGCGAAGGTAAATGTAGATGAGTTATATGATGATAGGAAGGAATTAGGTGAAAGAATTAATTCTATAGGTGATGGATTACAGAAAGCAGTAGAAACAAGTATTAAGGATGAAAGAATGAAATCTGAACTTATTACTAATGTATCTCATGATATTAAGACTCCATTAACATCAATAATTAATTATATAGATCTTATTAAGAGAGAAGATATACAAGATGAAAAACTTCAAGAATATCTAAAGGTATTAGATATGAAATCACAGAGATTAAAACAATTAACAGAAGATCTTGTTGAAGCTTCGAAGGCTAGTACAGGAAATATAGAATTAGAAAAAGTTCCACTTAATATAAAGGAATTAATAACTCAATCAGTAGCAGAGTTTAGTGAAAAGTTTGAGAGTAGGAAGCTTAATTTTATAGCTAATATATCTGAAGATAATCTAGTGATATATGCTGATGGAAGAAGATGCTTTAGAATAATAGAGAATCTATTACAAAATATATATAAATATGCAATGGAGAAATCAAGAGTATATTTAGATGTATATAAGGAAGATGACAATATAGTTATATCTCTTAAAAATATGTCTGAAATGCCTCTCAATATAGATAGTAATGAGCTTACTGAGAGGTTTGTTAGAGGAGATGTTTCTAGAACAACTGAAGGAAGTGGATTAGGATTATCTATAGCGAAGAATTTAGTAAAACTTCAAGGCGGAGAATTCAAAGTTGTTATAGATGGAGACTTATTCAAGGTAATAATTAAATTTAAAGAATATAAACATTAATTACAATATAATTAGTGCTTGTATAAAAAAATAAATCATTATAGAAATGTTTTAAGACCACCACATTTCTTATAATGGTTTATTTTTGTTATAATTATAATAATATAGGGGGGATTGTATGCAGAATAGAGAATATAAAATAATTCAAATAAGAGAAGCTGATTATGGTTGTGAGGAATTAACACCTGGAGAAAAGATAAAGGTAATGGTTACTTTAATGGATTTAGTAACAGGAGAAAAAACAGAAATATTAGCTATAGATGAAGAATTATATAAGAATAATATAGATGAGGGTAGCATTGTTCATTATGATAAAGAAAAAGGAATTTTGGTATTCTAAAATGTTATTAGATAGAAGGATGATTAAAAATGAGAAAAAGAATATTAGAATATAGAAAAAGAATAGATAAACTTCTAGAAGATAATGATAATAAAACAGAGTGGGAAGAGGTACTAGATGAGCATCTTACTCAAGTTAGTTTCTTTCAACATGAGAGATTAATTCATTTAATAGTAACATTAGCTTTTGCAATATTCATGATTGTATCTTTTGCAATGTTTGTTATGGATACTAGTATTACATTAGGAATATTAAGTTTATTATTTTTAATATTATTAATACCATATGTAGCTCATTATTATATACTAGAAAATGAAGTTCAAAAGATGTATTATCAATATGATAGGATAATAAAAAAGATATATGATAAACATAAGAAGGAGAGTGAATAACTTGGAGATAAGAAAATTTGAAGAAAAAGATATAGATTCTATGATAGAGATATGGAATGAAGTTGTTGATGCAGCAGATGCTTTTCCACAGATAGAAGGATTAAACAAGGATAATGCATATGAATTTTTCTCATCACAATCATTCACTGCTGTGGCAGAGATAGAAGGAGAAGTTGTTGGACTATATATACTTCATCCTAATAATATAGGAAGATGTGGACATCTATCTAATGCTAGTTATGCAGTTAAATCATCTAAGAGAGGATTACATATAGGAGAGGCATTAGTTAAAGATTGTTTAGTAAAGGCAAAAGAATTAGGATTTAAAGTTTTACAGTTTAATGCAGTTGTTAAGAGCAATGTTTCTGCTATAAAATTATATAAGAAACTTGGCTTTGTTGAACTTGGAATTGTTCCAGAAGGATATCTTTTAAAAGATGGAAGTTATGAGGATATTGTACTTTTCTATTATAAGTTATAGATGATTTGACAATGAATATATATAGTGGTATATTGAAAAAAATTGAAGAAATTATAGGGAGCTTGAATGGAGCAGGCTGAGAGGAAGTAATCTAACTTCGACCGAATACCTGATTTGGATAATGCCAACGTAGGGAATGATTATATTAGAAATTCTATGAAGGACTCTTATTCAGGTAGAGTTCTTCTTTTAATGTCTAGAAAAATATAAAATTTTTTTATGTGTAAACTTAATTTTATTACTTAATTCTAAGTTGTTAAATACGTAAAAAAATTATAGTGCTGCAAAAGAATCTAAAAACAAGTTTTGGAAACTTTTGTGCTATATTATAGGAGATGAAGTATATGAAGACAAATTTTATTGAAAATATTAAAGAAAAGTGTCCATTAGTTCATTGTATTACAAATTATGTTACAGTAAATGATTGTGCTAATATTTTATTAGCTTGTGGAGGATCACCTACAATGGCTGATGATCCAAGAGAAGTTGAAGAAATAACATCACTTGCAAGTGCACTTGTAATAAATATAGGGACTATGAATGCAGCTATAGAAGCTATGGTTAAGGCAGGAAAAGCTTCTGTGAAGTTTAATCATCCAGTTGTTTTAGATCCAGTTGGAGCAGGGGCTTCTAAACTACGTACAGATACTACTAAGAATATGATAAAAGATATCAAGTTTACAGTAATTCGTGGTAATATATCTGAGATAAAAGCATTAGCACTTGGAACTGCAACTACAAAAGGTGTAGATGCTGGTATAGAAGATGTAGTTACAGAAGATAATTTAGATAAATCAATAGAATTTATAAAAGCATTTGCCAAGGAAACAGGTGCCATTATAGCAGCATCAGGTGCTATAGATATAGTAGCTGATGGAGAAAAAGCATATGTTATATATAATGGTGATAAGATGATGAGTAAGATAACAGGTAGTGGTTGTATGTTAACAGCTATGACAGGAGCTTATGTTGGGGCAAATGAGAATAAGTTAGAAGCTACAGCAGCAGCTTTTTGTGCAATGGGAATTGCAGGAGAACGTGCAATGAAGAAATTACAAGAAACTCATGCTGGTAATTCATCATATAGAAATTATTTAATAGACGAAATATTTAATATGACAGATGACATAGTAAGAGAAGGTGCAAGATATGAGATTAGATAAAAAGTCATTATTATTATATGCTATAACTGATAGAACATGGCTAGGAGAAGAAACTTTATATAGTCAAGTAAAGAAAGCACTAGAAGGTGGTGCAACAATAATACAATTAAGAGAAAAGAATCTAGATTATGACAGTTTCTTGAAAGAGGCAATAGATATAAAAGAATTGTGTTATGAATATGGAGTTAAGTTTATAGTAAATGATAATATAAAAGTAGCTATAGAATGTGATGCAGATGGTGTTCATGTTGGACAAGACGATATGGATGTTACAGAAGTAAGAAAACTTATAGGTAAAGACAAAATAATAGGTTTATCTGCTCAAACTGTTGAACAAGCGAAGCTTGCACAAGAGCAAGGGGCTGATTATCTAGGAGTAGGAGCGGTATTTACAACCTCTACCAAGAAAGATGCGAAAAATGTTACATTTGAAGAACTAAAGGAAATATGTGATTCTGTAGATATTCCTGTAGTTGCAATAGGTGGAATTAGTAAAGATAACGCTATAGAGCTTAAAGGAACAGGAATAGATGGAATATCAGTTATATCTGCAATATTTGCACAAAAAGATATAAAAAAGGCAGCAGAAGAATTAAAGAGAATTTCACAAGAAATAGTAAAATAAGAGAGGTCGTAATATGAAGAAGGTTTTAACTATAGCAGGGTCAGATTGTAGTGGAGGAGCAGGAATTCAAGCAGATATGAAGACTATGGCAGCACATAAGGTATATGGAATGAGTGTAATAACATCTCTTACAGCTCAGAACACTACTGGTGTATATGGTGTGTTGGATATAGAGCCTGAATTTGTAGCTAAGCAGATAGATTGTGTATTCCAAGATATAGTACCAGATGCAGTAAAAATAGGGATGGTATCTAATAGTAAAATAATAGATGTAATAGTAGATAAGCTACAAGAGTATAAGGCTAAGAATATAGTAGTAGATCCTGTTATGGTTTCTACAAGTGGCAGTAAGCTATTGTCTGATGAAGCTATGGAGGTTCTTCAAAACAAACTTATAAAAATAGCAGATATAATAACTCCTAATATTCCAGAAGCAGAAGTTTTAAGTGGCATATCCATAAAATCTCAAGAAGATATGATGGAAGCAGCTAAGAAGATATCTATAATGTTAAATGGAGCTGTCCTTATAAAGGGAGGTCATTTAGTTAGTGATGCTATAGATTTATTGTATAGTAACGGAGAATATAGATGGTTTAAATCAGAGAGAATAAATAATAATAATACTCATGGAACAGGTTGTACATTATCTTCTGCTATAGCGTGCAATTTAGCTATGGGATATACTCTTGAGGATAGTATAGAAAAAGCAAAGAAATATTTAACTGGAGCATTAAAAGATGGACTTAATCTAGGAAGAGGTTCTGGACCCCTTAATCATATGTATATGTGAACTACTCTCCACTTATAGAATATGGGAGAATTTCACACACTAAGGTTAAATAAAAGAATTTAATATATTAATTGTTGACAATGAATATATTAAATTCTATAATAATTGTTAGTTAACTAATTGTTAGCAAACTAACATGTTTTTTAGAGAGAAGGTTATGCAGTGAATGAAAATAGAGAAGTTGGATTAGAGATACGCAGAATGAATAACTTAATACGTAGAGAAGTAGAGAAGTTTGAATGTAAGAGATGTGGAGATAAGGACTTAGGTACTAATGGATGGATACTAGGATATATATATGATCATAGGGATAAAGACGTATTTCAAAAGGATATAGAAGATGAATTCACTATAAGAAGATCAACAGTATCTAATATATTGAAACTGTTAGAACAGAAAGGCATGATAGTTAGGGAGCCAGTTAGTTATGATGCTAGGTTAAAGAGGATAACACTTACTGAAGAAGCTATAGATATTCATATGACTATAAGAAAAGATGTAAGTAAGTTGGAATCTAAATTAACAAAAGGAATATCTAAAGAAGAGATAGATATGTTCTTTAATATTATGAAGAAATTTCAAAAAAATATTCTAGAATAATTTATAAATAGGAGGTTGTATATGATAAAGAAATTATTAAAAAGTGTTAGAGAATACAAGAAATCATCTATACTTTCACCAATAATGGTATCTCTAGAAGTTGTTATGGAAGTAATAATACCAATAATTATGGCAATGCTTATTGATTATGGTATAGAGAAACAAAATGGAAGTTATATATGGAAGGCTGGAATAGTATTAACTATATTCTGTATGATTTCTTTGAGTTTTGGATTCCTTTCAGGAAAATATGCAGCTCATGCGTCTGCAGGTTTTGCCAAGAATTTAAGAAAAGATATGTATTACAATGTTCAGAATTTTTCATTTGAAAATATTGATAAGTTCTCAACATCAAGTATAGTAACTAGATTAACAACAGATGTCACTAATGTTCAAAATGCATATCAGATGATAATTAGAATTGCAGTTAGAGGTCCGGTAATGCTTATATTTGCATTAATTATGGCATTTAGAATTAATGTTAAGTTATCTTTAATATTCTTATGTGCTATTCCTGTTTTAGGAATTGGATTATATGTAATTATTATTAAAGCTCATCCTATATTTGAACGTGTTTTTAAGACATATGATAAATTAAATAATATTGTAGGTGAAAATCTACATGGTATGAGAGTTGTAAAGGCATTTGTAAGAGAAGAAAAAGAAAATAAAAAATTCCAAGATGTATCAGAAGATATATACAAAGATTTTTCTAAGGCTGAAAGAATATTAGCCTTTAATGCACCGCTTATGCAATTTTCTGTATATACATGTTTATTGTTAGTATCATGGTTTGGTGCAAAATTAATAATTGCATCTGGAAATAACCCTGTTAATGGACTATCAACAGGTGAATTTACTAGTTTAATAACTTATTTAATGCAAATATTAATGAGTTTGATGATGTTATCTATGGTATTAGTTATGATAACTATATCTCGTGCATCAGCTGAAAGAATAACAGAATTATTAGATGAAGAAAGTACACTTAAGAATAAGGAAAATCCTATATTAGAAGTTAAAGATGGATCAATAACATTCAAGAATGTTAATTTTAGTTATTCAAATGATCCTAACAAATTATGTTTAAGAGATGTTGATTTAAGTATAAAATCAGGAGAAACAATTGGAATTATAGGTGGAACAGGTTCATCAAAGAGTAGTTTTGTTCAACTTATACCTCGTTTATATGATGCTACTAGTGGTAGTGTATTAGTAGGAGGTATTGATGTAAAAGAATATGATTTAGATACTCTACGTAATGAAGTTGCGATGGTTTTACAGAAGAATGTATTATTCTCTGGAACAATAAAAGAAAATCTTCGTTGGGGTAATGAAAATGCAACTGATGAAGAGTTAATTCATGCATGTAAGCTTGCACAAGCAGATGATTTTATTCAAACATTTCCAAAGAAATATGATACTTATATAGAACAAGGTGGATCAAATGTATCAGGTGGACAAAAGCAAAGAATTTGTATAGCAAGAGCATTGCTTAAGAAACCAAAGATACTTATATTAGATGATTCAACAAGTGCTGTAGATACTAAAACTGATAGTTTAATAAGAAAAGCATTTAGAGAGGAGATACCTAATACTACTAAGCTTATAATAGCTCAACGTATATCTTCTATAGAAGATGCTGATAAGATTATAGTTATGGATGGCGGAAAAGTAAATGCCATTGGAACTCATGAAGAATTACTTAAAACTAATGATATATATAGGGAAGTATATGAATCACAAGTGAAAGGAGGAAGTGATGATGAATAAAAATATGAAAAAACCTGACTCTAGTACTATGAAGAGACTTATATCATATATAACTAGAAAACACAAAGTTAGATTTATAATAGTTTTAATAAGTATAATTATAAGTGCTCTAGCTGGAGTATTAGGATCATTATTCCTTCAAGTTGTAATAGATGATTATGTTACACCACTATTGGCAGAGGCTAATCCAGTATTTAGTGGATTACTTAAAGCAATTATGTTTATGGCACTTATATATGTACTAGGAATAGCATGTACATTAATATATAACAGAGTTATGGTAGGAATAGCTCAAGGAGTATTAAAGGATATAAGAGATGAGATGTTTGAACATATGCAAACATTACCTATAAAATATTTTGATACACATACTCATGGAGATATAATGAGTCATTACACTAATGATACTGATACATTAAGACAGATGATGACTCAAAGTATTCCACAGATGTTTTCATCAATTATAACAATAGTAGCTGTATTTTGTGCAATGTTATATACAAGTGTTTACTTAACAATATTTGTTATAATAAGTATTATAGTTATTTTATTTGTAACAAAGAAAATTGCTGGCAATAGTTCGAAGTATTTTATTCGTCAACAAAAATCAATTGGTACTGTTAATGGATTTATTGAAGAAATGATAAATGGACAAAAGGTAGTAAAAGTATTTTGTCATGAAGAAAATGTAAAAGAAGATTTTGATAAGATAAATGAAGAATTGTTTAATGATGCTTATAAGGCAAATAAATATGCAAATGTTCTTATGCCTGTTATGGCCAACTTAGGGAATTTACAATATGTACTTATAGCTGTATTAGGTGGAGCATTAGCAATAAATAATGTAGGTGGATTAACTATTGGAGGAATAGTTGCTTTCTTACAATTATCTAAGAGTTTTACTCAACCAATAAGTCAAATTTCACAACAATTAAACTTCGTAATTATGGCACTTGCAGGAGCTGAAAGAATATTTGAACTTATGGATGAAGAACCAGAAGTAGATAATGGTTATGTAACATTAGTTAATGCAAGATATGATGATAATGGCGAAATAGTTGAGTCAGATAAGAGAACTGGAATGTGGGCATGGAAACATCCACATCAAGATGGAACAACAACTTATACAAAGCTTACAGGACATGTAGAATTTTTTGATGTTGATTTTGGATATAATGAAGACAAAATAGTTCTTCATGACGTAACATTATTTGCAGAGCCAGGACAGAAGGTGGCATTTGTTGGTGCAACTGGTGCAGGTAAAACTACAATAACTAATCTTATCAATCGTTTTTATGATTTGGCAGATGGTAAGATACGTTATGATGATATAAATATTAACAAAATTAAAAAAGATGATTTACGTCGTTCTCTAGGAATGGTTTTACAAGATACTAATTTGTTTACAGGAACAATTATGGAGAATATTCGTTATGGTAAATTAGATGCAACAGATGATGAATGTATAGCAGCAGCTAAACTTGCAAATGCTGATGATTTCATAAGAAGATTACCAAATGGATATGATACAGTTATTTCAGGTAATGGAGAAAGCTTATCACAAGGACAAAGACAATTATTGTCTATAGCTAGAGCAGCTGTTGCTGATCCACCTGTTATGATATTAGATGAAGCAACATCGTCTATTGATACACGTACAGAAGCAATAGTACAAAAAGGTATGGATTCTCTTATGGAAGGTCGTACAGTATTTGTAATTGCACATAGATTATCAACAGTTAAGAATTCAGATGTAATTATGGTACTTGAACAAGGTAGAATAATTGAAAGAGGTAACCATGAGAAGTTAATTGCTGAAAAAGGTAAGTATTATCAATTATATACAGGAGCATTTGAATTAGAATAATATTTTATAAAAGAAAAATTCAATTGTATTTCTAAATATAAAAAATTAAGGTATTATTATTAGATAATTTTTTAAAAGTAAGAATTACTGAATACTTAAGATACTTGAAATAATACAGATACACTAAAAATCACCATAATGCTTAAATAATTAAAATGTAATAAGATTAGTGGAAGTAACCATTATTGTTAAGGTTAGAATTATAGGTAGATATAGAATAATATAACCATGAAGAATTAAAGATTAGTATAAATAATATGGAACAATCGGTTACTGAAACTAATGCTATTATATTTTAATTATCAATATTTATTCAAAGCAATAATATTGATACAAATAAAGAAAATCATAATATAGAATTATCAAATAACATTGGATTTTTCATTATAATAATATTACTTTGCTTAAAGCAATAATTTGATATTAATTTAAGTAAAATTAAGTAATCAAAAATAAATATATACAATAATTTTGGTTTAGTAATTATTTTAGATAAGTGTAATTTTAAATCAAAAACATGAAAAAAATTGAAGTTGAGTAAAGATTTTTGTGTAGAAAATATACAAAAAAAAATGCAAATGTACAAATAATTCGATAATAATATGATATAATTGTTAGTGGAAAAAAGATTAATGTTTGTGGAGGTAATTATTGTGAAAAATATAACATTAGATTTAAGTAAAACAGCTCCATTTTTAAAAGAGCATGAAGTTGATTATTTAGAAGATATGGTAAAGGTAGCTCATGAAAAGTTACATAATAAGACTGGTGCAGGTAGTGACTTTTTAGGATGGGTAGATCTTCCGGTAAATTATGATAAAGATGAATTCGAAAGAATAAAGAAAGCTGCTGAAAAGATTAAATCTGATTCAGATGTATTAGTAGTTATAGGAATTGGTGGATCATATTTAGGAGCAAGAGCTGCTATAGAAATGCTTTCACATAGCTTCCAAAACTCATTAGATGCTTCAAAGAGAACAGTTCCTCAAATATTCTATTGTGGAAACAACATTAGTTCAACATATTTAGCTGAATTATTAGAAGCAGTTGAAGGAAAAGATATATCAGTTAACGTAATATCTAAATCAGGTACTACTACTGAGCCAGCTATAGCTTTTAGAGTATTTAAGAGCTATTTAGAAAAGAAATATGGAAAAGAAGAAGCAAAGAACAGAATCTATGCTACAACTGATAAAGCTAAGGGAGCATTAAAGACTCTAGCAGATACAGAAGGATATCAAACATTTGTAGTTCCTGATGATGTAGGAGGAAGATTCTCAGTTCTTACTGCAGTTGGTTTATTACCAATAGCAGCAGCAGGAATAGATATAGATGAAATGATGAAAGGTGCAGCAGACGGAAGAGAAGAATATTCTAATCCAAACTTAAAGGAAAATGCAGCATATCAATATGCAGCAGCAAGAAATGCACTTTACAATAAAGGTAAATCAGTAGAAATGTTAGTAAACTACGAACCAGCATTACATTACTTCAATGAATGGTGGAAACAATTATTCGGAGAATCAGAAGGAAAAGATAATAAGGGATTATTCCCAGCAGCTGCTGATTTCTCAACTGATCTTCACTCAATGGGACAATATATCCAAGAAGGACAAAGAAACTTAATAGAAACAGTTATTAATGTTGAATCACCAAAGAAATCATTAATAATTGAAGCAACTGAAGATAATCTAGATGGATTAAACTTCTTAGCAGGAAAAGATATGGATTATGTTAATAAGAGAGCATTCCAAGGTACTTTATTAGCACACAATGATGGTGGAGTTCCTAACATGGTAGTAAACATTCCAGAAATATCAGCTTACTATTTCGGAAAATTAGTTTACTTCTTCGAAAAAGCTTGTGGAATTAGTGGATACTTATTAGCTGTTAACCCATTCGATCAACCAGGAGTTGAAGCTTACAAGAAGAACATGTTTGCTTTACTTGGAAAACCAGGTTACGAAGACATGAAAGCTGAATTAGAAAAAAGACTATAATCTATGAAGATAATAATAGATGGGGATGCTTGTCCAAGCATCCCTTTTATTGAATCTGTAGCTAAAAAATATTCAATTGAAGTAATTATTTTCTGTGATGTAAATCATCTTATAGAGAGTGATTATTCTACAGTAAGAATTGTAGATAAGGGATTTCAGAGCGTAGATATGTATGTTGTAAATAATACAACAGAAGGAGATATTGTTATTACTCAAGATTATGGAGTAGCTGCATTATGCTTAGGAAAAAAAGCTAAAGTTATAGGTACTAATGGAACACTATTTACAGATGATAATATAGATGTTTTCTTGCGGGATAGACATATAGCACAAGCTATAAGAAGTGCTGGTGGCAGAACTAAAGGACATAAGAAGAGAAGCAATAAGGATGAGGAAAAACTAATAGCTACATTAACAAAGATTATTATGAATAATCATATGGAATAAAAGTTGTATTTTCAATTAAATAGATTGTAATAGTATATAAATTAAATAAATCATTATAATATCAAAACTAAATAAAATAGGAAATAAAGATTGATTTCAAATAAGCTAAGAAATTTTGAAATTAATCTTTTTTTACTTTATTAGGAAACTGATAGTGCAAGCTTATGAATAAATATAATAAACATAACGCAAGAATAATTAAAATAGAATAAGATTTCATGAAATTAGGCATTATTGTTATGGTAAAAAATATGGAAGAAATAAACATTACGATCTAGATAAAATAAAGGTTAGTGTACAAAATATAGAAAGAAATAAATACCTAGTCTATTTTAACAATAATAAAAAGTTTAGAAATAGAGTTAAAAAATAGTAAAAATATGGTAAAATAGAAAGGAGTGATAAGGGAGGGGACCGTATGAGTGAGTTAAGGATTTCATTTGATGTAGATAGAATAAGTAAAATAAATGAGGAAAAAGAAATAAAGGTAACTGCAACCGAAGAAAATCTAAATTATAAGTTTATAATTGGAAATGATGGAATCTGGAGTACTATTCAGGACTATTCAAAAGATAATATATGTAGATGGGTACCAAAAGAAGAAGGAAAATATATGATTATGGTGCAAGGGAAAAAGGATGGTTCAATAAAACCTTATGATATTATGATTAAAGAAGAAGTTCTTATTAATAATCAAGATAATAACATAATTAAAAATATAGAAATGTCTAGTACTTCAATCGAGATAGGTAAGAAGAATGTAATAACAGTTGTAAGTGATGAAAATGATATATTATATAGATTCTGGAAGTGTAGTAATAAGGGTTGGCAGCCACTTAGAGATTATTCTGTAGATAATAGATATGTATTTACAGGAATCGAAGCTGGAGTTGTAGAAATTGTTGTAGAATGCAAGAGATTAAACTCAGTAGAGAAGTTTGATGAATTTAAATCAGTAAAATTCCAAGTTAAAATACCAGAAAAAACAGAGATAGTGGATTTTAATTGCTTGAATAGAGAGTTATTAGTTAATCATGAACTTGTATTTAATGTGGAATCAACTTATAGTAATAAAAAAAATTTAATATATAAATTTATTAAATTAAACAAATCCGGAAGGGCAACTATTCTTCAAGATTATTCTTCTCAAAAGACTATTGCATATAAAGAGAAGGTACCAGGAAGCTATAAGATATTATGTTATGTTAAAGACTTATTATCTAAAAATGAGTATGATGATAGAGCAATAATTAATTATGATGTAAATGCATATAGTGATGTAAAGATTGAAAGGGTTATGACAGATATTGTATCACCACAAGTAAGTGGTGTACCTATAACAATAAATGTTAAAGCAAAAGGTGGTAGAGAATTAGTATATAGATATATTATAGAAGGACCTATATCAGAAGATAGTGGTTATATAAGAAATAATCAATTTGTATGGGAGAGCAAGGTTCAAGGAGATTATAAGATAAATGTTTATGTTAAGGATATTTCATGTTTTAGTGAGTATGAAGATAGATATAGTATGGATTATGTAATTGATGAAAAGTCAAATAAACCAATTAGAATAATAGATATTGTATCTAATACCAATAAAAGAGTAATAAAGGGGAATGTAGTGAATTACAAGGTAAAAGTAGAAGGAACCAATAATCCATTATATTCATTTATTGTTTTTAAAGATGGAATAGAAAAAGAGAGGATAGATTATAATATATCTAATTGGGTTAATTTTACTCCTGAAGAAGAGGGAGAGTATGAAGTAGAAATAAGAGTTAAAGATAAATATTCTTTAAAAGAATACGATAGTAATATTGTAACTACTTTAGTAGTTTATGATTATATGCCAGCAGATATTGATTATGTGTTAGTTAATCAAAAAGAAAAATATACTGTAGGTGATGAAATATCTATAAGTTTGATAATGGAACATTATAGTGATGTTCTTATAAGGTATGTTACAAAACTTAACGGCAGAATAATTGAGGACTCAGAATATAGACCGTATGTACCACTTGTAACAAGGGCTAAGTATGTTGGAAAATATTCTTTTGAGATATATTCCAAAAATATATTATGTAAAAAATCATATGATTGTAAAAAAGAAATAAATATTCATGTGTTAGAAGCAATGCCAGTTAATAATACTACATTAACATTAGATAATGATAATCTTAAATTAAATAATGAAGTTACAGTAGTAGCAAGTAATGAAGGTGGAAAACAAGTTGTTTATGAATTTTATGTTAATAAGGAAGGAGAATGGCATAGAGTTCAAGAATATAGTAGAAAGAACTATTTTACATTTGTGCCCTATCAAGAGGGAAAATATAAAATATTAGTTTTAGCTAAAAGCTTTTATAAGAAGAAATCTTATGAAGATTATGATGAAGTGGAATTTGAGGTATTCAAAGGAGGAAAAAAATGAGTGAAGTTAATTCTGTAGATGGAATGCAGAGTGTACAGAAGTATTATGCAATAAATATGGTCAAGAAATGTTTAGAATCAAGTATGGGAGATGGAATGGAATTTGAATTAGTGTATGAAGCATTATTAGATTCCTTAGAAGATGAAAATTCACAAGTATCCCAAACTCTTAATCAAGCATTTGGAATATCAGATTCAGGTGCGACTGAATCTAGTAATAAAATAGGAAATAGCACTATTAAGACAGTAGCAGGAACTGCATTAAAAGATTTGGATTTAGTAACTAATGACGGAATGTCAGGACTTATTTATAATAGTGAACTTAAAAATATAGTTTCAGGTACCTTATCTAGTACTGTTACAAATGCTAGTTCAGCAGATATAGATGCAATAGTTCAAAAATATGCTAATCAATATGGCATAGATCCTAAATTAGTTTCTGCATTAATATATGAAGAGTCAGGATATCAAACAAATGCAACATCTTCAGCAGGAGCTAAGGGATTAATGCAACTTATGCCATCAGTATGTCAGCAGTTTGGAGTATCTAATCCATATGATCCAGAACAAAATATAGAAGGTGGAGTAAAATTATTAAATTATCTAATGAATTATTATAATAATGATTTAGGTATGGCACTTATGGCGTATAGTGCAGGAACAGGAACAGTAGCTTCAAGAGGGGTTACTTCTATAAATGATTTATACAAAATGCCTGCAGAAACAAGAAATTATATTAAAAAGTTGTCTGCATTATATGATTTAAATTTATAAATTTACTTTATCTAAAAACTTCAGTATAATTTAATCAGATTAAGGAGTGATTATCATGGAGAGATTAGATAAGGTTATATCTAACTTAGGATATGGAAGTAGAAAAGAAGTAAAGGCAATGGCACGTAAGGGATTAATACAAGTAGATGGAGAAACTATCAAAGATAGTAGTATGTTAGTTGATCCAGAAGAGGCCAATATAGTTGTAAATGGTGAAGAAATATTTTATAGAGAATATATATATCTTCTTATGAATAAACCTGATGGAGTTATTTCTGCTACATATGATAGTAGAGAGGAAACAGTTATTGACCTTTTAGAAGTAGAACATCAAGTGTTTGAACCATTTCCTGTTGGAAGATTAGATAAAGATACAGTTGGACTATTGTTATTAACTAATGATGGTGAATTAAATCATAGACTAATATCACCTAAATATCATGTCGATAAGGTGTATTATGCAAAAATCGACAAAAAAGTAACAGAAGATGATGTTATAAAATTCAAAAAAGGTATAACAATAGATGATGGATATACATGTAAGGAAGCATTATTAAAGATATTAAGTGCTTCAGATGAAGGATCAGAGATAGAGCTTACTATACAAGAAGGTAAGTTCCATCAGGTTAAAAGAATGTTTGAAGCTGTAGGTAAGAAAGTTACTTATTTAAAGAGAATTTCATTTGGTGGAATCACATTAGATGAAGACTTAGAAGAAGGCGAATATAGAGAATTAACTCAAGAAGAATTAGATTTATTATATAAATATTAATTATTTTCAATGAATTTTTTAAATTTAATACATAAAAAATTCAATAAAAATATTGCAATATTTTAGTTAATAACATATAATATCTGTTGCGAGGATAAATAAAAGGAAAGAAATAGCCCCCTTTTTATTTATTGCTTATTGCTGAATGCGATCTAGCCCCAAGGATCGCATTCTTTTTTGTTTGTAGTAGATTGCAAATTTTTTAGGCCTCAATATATGATATGTAGGAGTTTTTTGAATATAAGTGTGTATAGTATTAACAAACTGTGCATAACTTGTATGAGCTTTGCTTATAGTTGTGGATAAATATTTACACTTCAAAAAGTCATTTACAAAAGTTAAGGGATTAGATATAATAAGGGAAGTATGAATAAATTATAGGCAGTGAAGAAGAAAAGTACATTTATTGAGTATTTCAGAGATTTAAGCATTAGGTGTGAGCTTAATATACAGATATTTGGAACAGAAGCTTTGGAGTCGTATGGGTCTCTCCCTTATAGAGAAGAGTGGAATAAGTTATTATGTACTTATTCAATTTAGGTGGTACCACGGAATATTAGTTTTCGTCCTATTATTAGGATGAGAACTTTTTTTAACGTCTAGGAAAGTATATAATTTTAGAGATTTTTAGATTATGCTTTCTAGCAAGATATGAAAATAATAAAATATAACATGAGGTGATGAAATGAGTTTAGAAAAATTAGCAGACATACTATTTCCAGAAGTAAATAATGAACCAGAATATTATCTAGCAAAATATCCAGAGAGAAATCTAAAGGAAGGTGCAGTAGTAACTAGATATGCACCTAGCCCAACTGGATTTCAACATATAGGTGGAATATTTACTGCATTAATTAATGAGAGATTGGCAAGTCAAACAGATGGTGTATTCTACTTAAGAATAGAAGATACTGATCAAAAGAGAGAGGTTAGTGGAGCAATAGAAGATACTATTCATACAATGAATAATTTCGGTATGAACTTTAGTGAAGGGATGATAGGTGAAGAGGAAGAAAAGGGAGCATATGGTCCTTATAAGCAAAGCTTAAGAAAAGATATATATCAAACATTTGCTAAGGATTTGGTTAAAAAAGGTTTGGCATATCCATGTTTTTGCTCTGCAGAAAAATTAACAGAAGTTAGAGAAAAGCAAATGTCTGAGAAGATTACACCAGGATATTATGGTGAATATGCAACATGTAGAAATATATCAGCAGAAGATGCAATTAAGAGAGTAGAAAATGGTGAAGAATATATTATAAGATTGAAGTCACCTGGTAAGATAGATAATAGAATAGAATTTCATGATTTAATTAAGGGTGATATATCTTTCCCAGAGAATAATCAAGATATAGTTATTATAAAATCAGATGGATTACCAACATATCACTTTGCACATGCAATAGATGATGCATTAATGCATACAACACATGTAATAAGAGGTGAAGAATGGTTATCATCATTACCTATACATCTTCAATTATTTGAGGTACTTGGATTTAAAACACCTGCTTATGCACATATTCCAACTATAATGAAGCAAGATGGTGGATCAAAGAGAAAGTTAAGTAAGAGAAAAGATGCTGAAAGTGCAGTAAGTTATTATAGAGAAGAAGGATATCCAACAGTATCAGTTATAGAATATTTATTAAATATAATTAATTCAACATACGAAGAATGGAGAGCTGAAAATCCTGATGCTGATTACCATGAATTCCATATAGCATTAGATAAGATGAGCAAGAGTGGAGCATTATTTGATATAGTAAAATTAAGTGATGTTAGCAAAAATGTAATATGTAAGATAAAAGCTAATGATGTTTATAATTACTATATAGATTGGGCTAAGGAATTTGATCCTAAAATGTATGAATTAGTTTCTGCTAATGAAGAAATGATGAAGAAAGTATTTAATATAGATAAAGAAGGACCTAAGCCAAGAAAAGACTTTGCTAAGTGGAGTGATGTAAAAGCAAAGATATTCTATTTCTTTGATGAATTATTTGATGCTGATAAAGATATAGAACTTCCAAAGAACTTAGATATGGAAGAGGCTAAGAATATAATAGTAGCTTATAAAGACAAATATAATTTTAACTTAGATAATGATACTTGGTTCAGTGAACTTAAGGAAGTAGCTGTAGAATTAGGTTATGCAACTGATAGAAAGAAATACAAGAAGAATCCAGAAGAATATAAAGGTATGGTATCAGATGTAGCAGGTGCAGTAAGAGCAGCAGTTACACATAGATCAAATACTCCTGATTTATATACAATAATGCAAATATTAGGAGAAGATAAAGTAAGAGAAAGATTTGAAAAGTTTATAAAATAAGATATTTAATATATTAAAAAGCCAGTTCCTAGGTTTTAGGAACTGGCTTTTAAGTTTTATTAACCTAATTTAAATGAACTCTTAAGTGATGCTATTCTGTTGAATACTAGATTATCTTCTGTAGATAATTTTGGATCAACATTGAAATATCCATGTCTAAATAATTGATATTTTTCATTACCTTTTGAACCTTTTACTGATGGTTCAATGAAACCTTTTAAGATTGTTAAGGAATTAGGATTAACTTGTTCTAAGAAATCTTTACCTATGTTTTCTTCAACATTATCTAATATTAAAGGTTCAAATAGTCTAAATTCAGCAGGAATTGCAGTTTGTGCATTTACCCAGTGTAGAGTTCCTTTAACTTTTCTTCCTGTAAATCCTGATCCACTTTTAGTTTCAGGATCATAAGTACAATGAATTTCTGTTACATTGCCTTCTGAATCTTTAATAACATCTGTACATTTAACAAAATATGCACCTTTTAATCTTACTTCATTACCTGGGAATAATCTGAAGTATTTTTTTGGTGGGTTTTCCATAAAATCTTCTCTTTCGATATATAATTCTCTAGAGAATACAACTTTTCTAGTACCAGCACTTTCATCATTTGGATTGTTTTCTATTTCTAATTCTTCAGTTTGACCTTCTGGATAATTAGTTATTATTAACTTAAGTGGATTAAGTATAGCCATTGCTCTTTTTGCTGTTGGGTTTAAATCTTCTCTAAGGAAGTATTCAAGCATTTGTTCATCTACTATAGAAGCAGACTTAGATACACCTATTTCCTTGCAGAAATTTCTTATAGATTCTGGTGTATAGCCTTTTCTACGAAGTCCTGATATAGTAGGCATTCTAGGATCATCCCAACCATCAACAAATCCATTGTCTACTAGAGCTTTAAGTTTTCTTTTGCTCATAACTGTATTAGTTATATTTAATCTTGCAAATTCGTATTGTCTAGGAACTGATTCCATCTCACATTCTGCAACAATCCAATCATATAATGGTCTATGATCTTCAAATTCTAGTGTACAAATAGAATGTGTTACACCTTCTATAGCATCTTCAAGTGGATGAGCAAAGTCATACATAGGATATATACACCATTTATCACCTGTATTGTGATGTGTAGAGTGAGCTATTCTGTATATAATAGGATCTCTCATGTTTATATTTGGTGAAGTCATATCTATTTTAGCACGTAGAACTTTTTCACCATCTTTGAATTCGCCATTTTTCATTCTTTCGAATAAATCTAGATTTTCTTCTACAGTTCTATCTCTATATGGACTATTTTTACCTGGAGTAGTTAATGTACCTCTATATTCCTTCATTTCTTCAGGTGTTAAATCGCATACATAAGCTTTGCCTTTTTTTATAAGAAGTAAAGCTTTTTCATACATAGTATCAAAGTAGTTTGATGCAAAGAATAAATTATCCCATTCAAAACCTAACCACTTAACATCTTCTTTTATAGATTCAACGTATTCAGTATCTTCTTTTACTGGATTAGTATCATCAAATCTAAGGTTAGTTTTTCCGCCAAATTCATCAGCAACTTGGAAATTAAGACATATAGATTTGGCATGACCTATATGTAAGTAGCCATTAGGTTCTGGTGGAAAACGAGTTATTACTTCTTTTACTCTACCGTTTTCTACATCGTCTTTTATGATATTTCTAATAAAATTAGAAGAACTTGATTCGTTTGTCATGATTAAAACCTCTCTTATTTTCTATGTGAATTTTAATTGTAATAATTATAATTTTAATGCAATAGACAACAAAAATAAAGATATTATTAATAAAAAAAGGTAAAATTAATATTTTATTCTTTAGTATAGGGTTATAGAATATATAACTATGGTAAAATATAAGTTATATAATGAAGTTTAATTTATGTTATAATTGTTTGAGTGTTTAGAGAGGATGTGTAGTTTTGGATTTAAAGAAACTTTTAAATAATGAACAATATGAAGGTGCAACAACAATAGATGGACCACTTCTTATATTAGCAGGGGCAGGCTCTGGTAAGACAAGAGTATTAACTCATAGAATAGCTCACATGGTAGAAGATATAGGCATTAAGCCATACAATATTCTAGCAATAACATTTACAAACAAGGCAGCAAGAGAAATGAAGGAGAGAGTAGAAGCACTTATAGGCGAAGAAGCAGAGAATATGTGGATATCTACATTTCATTCAACTTGTGTTAGAATTCTTAGAAGAGAGATAGAGAAGATAGGCTATAGAAGTAATTTTACTATATATGATTCTAGTGATCAAAAGACATTAGTTAAGGAATGCATGAAGGCATTAGATATTAATGATAAGGATATTCAAGAGAGAGAAATATTAGGCAAGATAAGTAGAGCAAAAGATAAACTTCAAGGACCTAATAGTTATAAGGAAGAAAATCAATATAACTTTCGTGAAAATAAAATAGCAGATGTTTATGTCATGTATCAAAAAAAATTAAAAGAGAATAATGCCATGGACTTCGATGATCTAATAGTTCGTACTGTAGATTTATTCAAGAAGAATCCAGATGTACTAGAATTTTATCAGAGAAAATTCAAATACATAATGGTTGATGAATATCAAGACACTAATAAGGCACAATATGAGTTAGTAAGGTTATTAGCACAAGCTAATAAAAATATATGTGTTGTTGGTGATGATGATCAATGTATATATGCATGGAGAGGTGCTGATATATCTAATATATTAGATTTCGAGAAGGATTATCCTAATGCGAAAGTTATAAAACTCGAAGAAAATTATAGATCAAAGGACAATATACTTCAAGCTGCTAATTCAGTAATTTCACATAATTCTAATAGAAAAAGTAAAGCTCTAAGAACAACTCAAGATGCAGGGGAGAAGATTAAGGTTTATAGAGCTTATGATGATAAAGCAGAATGTGACTTCGTAGCAAAAACTATAGCAGATATTAAAGCTAAAGAAGGAAAAAAGAATGAAGATTTTGCTATTCTATATAGAACTAATGCACAATCACGTTTGTTTGAAGAAGCATTTAGAAGAAGAGGAATTGCATATAAAATAGTAGGTGGTACTAGATTTTACGATAGAAAAGAAATAAAAGATATTTTATCATATCTAAAAGCTATTGTGAATCCACAAGATGATATAAGTATGAGAAGAATAATAAATGTTCCAAAGAGAAGCATTGGAGATGCGACAGTAGCCAAGGTTCAAGAATTTGCGGATAATTATGATATCAATTTATATGATGCATTATTAGAAGTTAGAGCAATTCCTACATTAAGCCCTAGAAATTGTACTTCTATAGAGAAATTTGTTAATATGATGGAGGAATTTGCAACAAAGAAATTAGAATTATCAGTATCACAACTTATAGAATTTGTCTTAGAAGATAGCGGATATATGGCGTCTCTAGAGAAATCTGGAGAGATAGAAGATAAGAGTAGGATAGATAACCTTAAGGAACTTGTATCTGATGCAGTTGAATTTGAAAAAAGTGAAACAGAGGATAAGAGTTTAGAGGCGTATTTAGAAAAAGTATCTCTAGTTCAAGACACTGACCAATTAGAAGAAGAAGATGGAGATGGTTCAGTAGTACTTATGACTGTTCATAGTGCGAAGGGATTAGAATTTCCTATAGTATTTATGGTTGGAATGGAGAATGGATTATTTCCTAGCCAAGGAGACATAGAGAAAGAAAGCCAGATGGAAGAAGCAAGAAGATTATGCTATGTTGCTATAACTAGAGCAAAGGAACAATTATATATAACTTCTGCAGAGATGAGGAGAGTATACGGAAGAATGGCTAGCTATAGCCAATCTGATTTCGTTCAAGAAATAAAAGCTAGTCAAAAGGAATATCTTAATGATAGAGTTACTAAGAACATTGGAAATAATGATGTTTTGGCGAAGAAGATGGCATACAATAATCCTTTTAGCTTGAGGTCTTCTATTTCATCAAATAAAAAGACAGTAGCTTCATCAGGACTAAATAATTCTAGAAGTTTTATTAGTAGTGATGAATATACTATGGGAAGAAAAGTTAAGCATTCAAAATTTGGAGTAGGTACTATAGTAACAGTACAAGATGTTAATGGGGATAAGAAATTAACTATTGCTTTTGATAAACAAGGAGTAAAGGTGCTAATGGCTTCTTTAGCAAATTTAGAATTGTTATAATAAAAGGAGAATGTAAGATTTTATGGACAATAAAAAAAGAATTGAAGAATTAGTTGAAGAATTAAATAGATATTCTTATGAATATTATACTCTTGATAATCCGACTGTAACCGATAAAGAGTATGACAAAAAATATGATGAATTAAAGAAATTAGAAGCACAAGAAAATTATGTGTTGCCATATTCTCCAACCCTTAGAGTAGGTGATGTTGTATTAGAAGGATTTAATAAGTATACTCACATGGGAAGATTATGGAGTTTAGATAAAGCTCAATCAGTATCTGAATTAGAAGAATGGCATAATAGAAATGTTAAGTTTGTACAAGAAATGAGAGCAAGAGGAGAGAATCTTCCTGATTTAAAATATATATTAACTAAAAAATTTGATGGATTGACTATTAATTTAACATATAATAATGAAGGAATCCTTCAAGTAGCAGCTACAAGAGGTACTGGTGAGATAGGAGAAGAAGTAACAGCACAAGTAAAGACTATAAAGTCTATTCCACTAAAGCTAAATACAACAGATGTATTTGAAGTTCATGGTGAAGCTGTTATGACTACTGAAGCATTTGAAGAGTACAATAGAACTGCCAAGGTTCCTCTTAAGAATTTAAGAAATGGTGCTGCAGGTGCCCTTAGAAATTTAAACGCGAAGGAAACAGCAAGAAGGAATTTGTCTGCATTTTTCTATGATATAGGTTATAAGGAAGGGGAGCAATTCACATCTTATAAGCAGATGATGAACTATATAAAGGAATTAGGACTTCCTGTAGATGAATATCTAAAGGAATGTTATACAATGGAAGATATAGAGAGAGAAATAGAATATATAAGGGATATTAGATTTGATCTTAATTATGATATAGATGGAATAGTTATAGCTATAGATGATATGAGAACTAGAGAGCTATTAGGCTATACCATTAAGTTTCCTAAATGGGCTATAGCCTATAAGTTTGAAGCTCAAGAGGCAACAACTAAATTATTAGATGTGGAATGGAATATAGGTAGAAGTGGAAGAGTAGCCCCTACAGCTATATTAGAACCAGTAGAACTTGCAGGAGTTACTGTTCAGAGAGCTACACTTAATAATATGGATGATATAGAGAGAAAAGGTGTTAAGATAGGAGCAGAGGTATTTGTTAGAAGATCTAATGATGTTATTCCTGAGATAATGGGGGTAGTAGAAGAATCATTAGAAGGAGCAAAAGATATTATTCCGCCTACTATATGTCCAGCTTGTGGTAGCCATTTAGTTCTTAATGGTGCTCATTATTTCTGCGAAAACACATTATCATGTAAACCTCAAATGGTTAAGAGTATAGTTCATTATGGTAGTAGAGAAGCTATGAATATAGAGGGATTTTCAGAGAAAACTGCAGAAGCGTTGTTTGAAAAATTAAATATAAAATCGATATCAGAATTATACACTTTAACTAAAGAACAATTACTTACATTAGATAAATTTGGGGATAAAAAAGCACAAAACTTATTAGATTCTATAGAGAAGAGTAAGAATTGTAAGTTGTATGCATTTATATATGCACTAGGTATTCCTAATGTAGGAGTTAAAACAGCAAAAGACATAGTGAATGAATTTAAGTCGTTAGATAATTTGAAGAATGCAACATTTGAGCAATTAGTTAATGTTCCTGATGTAGGTGATACTGTTGCAAATTGCATTATAGATTTCTTTAAAGAAGAGAAAGTGCTTAAGACTATAAATGAATTATTAGATCTAGGAGTTAATCCAATATATGAAGAAAGTGAAATTGTTGAGAGTATGTTCCAAGGTAAAACTGTAGTAGTAACAGGAACTCTTAATAATTATTCTAGAAGCTCAATAAAAGAAAAATTAGAAACTCTAGGGGCAAAGGTATCTGGTAGTGTAAGTAAAAAAACAGATTATGTACTTGCAGGGGCAGAAGCAGGTAGTAAATTAACTAAGGCAATAGATTTGGGTGTAAGTGTTATTTCAGAGGAAGAATTTGAAAATATGATAGGTGATTAAATATGAAAAAAATAATAAATGTAATAACAATAATATCAGCTATTATAACTAGTTTGGTTGTAATATGTACTTTTTTAACATCTTATCAATTTGTATATATAGATTTGATATTTAATTCTTATAAACCTATACAGATAAGCTTGGCTATAACTATGCTATTATTAGCAACAAATATGATTGTAGATGAACGAAAAGATAAAAAGCATTTTTCTGTATTATTCTGCATAGTAACTTCTATAGTACTTATTGTATCTATAGGTATAGTGAAATAAATATTATTAATGTCTATTAAAAATTGGCTGACAGTATGTTTATAATAAAATGTATTGTTAGCCAATTTTTGTATAAATTCCTTCTTATATAGAGTAAAAAAATATTATTAAAATAAATAAGATATATATCCTATCTATATTAATAATATTTATTAAAAACATCTATTTTTGTTTTTTATCAAAAGCTTTTACATTTTCATAATTAGGTGGTTCTTCATCAATAAAATCTAATTCAGATAGGTCAAAGTCTTCTGAACAATCATCATTAAATCCCATAGAAGATAATGAATCTAATTTCTTATATATCTTGTGTAAAATATAATTTCGGTATTTTAATTGACGGAAAGCTTGAAGTGCTACTACGAAAAGCCATATACCTATAAAAGTAAATGTAAGCATAAAGATTATTCCTATTACACAGGTCATTCCATATAATATATTCATAATAAGGTCCTCCTACATTAATTTAATATAATTATAGCATAAAAAAATAATCGCCTAAAGATTAAAAATAATATTGTAATATTGAATAATATAGATTAAATATGGAAATAATTAAAATATTGATAAATAAGGAGATAATGTCATGAAGAAGATAATTTTTTCTGTATTAGGATTTATTTTTATAATGTTATTTTTGCTTGGAATAATTACAGAGAATAAGGGAGAGATAGGAGTATCGGCAGGAGAAGGAATAGTTTATTCATTAGATGAGATTCCATCTGATTATCAGAAAGTATCTCAATTATCTATAAGACAGAAAGATATTATATGTGCTATATCCAAGGGGTTAGTGAGTATGGATTTAGATGAGAATATTTATTGTGAACTAGCAGAAGATTATTCTATAAGTGATGATGGAATAGAATATACATTTGATATAAGAGAGGATATATATTGGAGTGATGGAAGTAAGATAACATGTGAAGATATTATTGATTTTTTTAAGGAAGTTATAAAGCTAGAAGATGAAGAGGATATAACAGCACTTTTAGATGTATATGGAGCTAGAAATTACAGAAATGGATATACGTCTTTTAAGGATGGTGTAGCGATGCAGTGCTTTGGTAACACTATTAAGATAAGACTTAATAAGAAAAATGATAATTTTATATATGAACTTGCAAAACCTCAATATAGATTAAAGAAATCTCTTTTATTATGGAACGATTTAAAGAAATATTATTCAGATATAAAATATAGTGGAGATTATACTATTAAGTATATGTCGGATTCTAGTGTTCAATTGAATGGAAACCAAACAATAACATTTACAAAGGATGAAAATAGTGAGGTGGCTATTGCAGCATTTGAATTAGGTAAAAGGGATATAGTTCCTAATGTTGGAGAGTCTGCTATAAATAAATTAAGCAAACACAATAAATTGTTAACAATAAGATCTGATACTGGATTATATATGTATATGAACAAAGATCTATCATTAGACAAAAAGAAAAATATGTTTAAAAAGGTTTATGATGTATTTAAGACATATTTTGAAGAACATAATAATGAATTTTCTTTATTAGAAGGACGTTATATGTATGTACCTCAAGAGAATATAGAGGTACTTCAAGATAGAAAGGTAATTATAAATTCAACAGATATTTATGATAATAATATAGAAATATACACTGATAATTCATCTATCCAAAAGTATTTAAAAGATAGTAATGAAATAAAATTAAAGACTATGGATACAGAAAAGCTACTTCATAATATATCATCAGATAATTATGAAGTAGCCATAATAGAACTTAAAAATAATTCTATAAGTAATAATAAATTTTTTGAAGATGCATTATCTATATATCCATATATAGATAGTGTAGGAGATTATACTATAGTTGAAGATGAACTATTTAATAACTATTATATAATGCCTTTAATTATATATAATTGTAATGTTGCAATTTCAAATGAAGCAATAATAAAAGAAATAGATTACTATGGAAATATATATTTTAATTAATTTGTATTATCGTTGATAGTTTCACAAATGCTAGAGGAGGAATTATTTGATTCATTATCAGGAAGTTCAATATTATCTTCAGTAGTAGAAGTATCTATAGAGTTAACAATATTAGCATTATTTTCAATAGAAATATCAGTAGTTGTGGAATTTTCTGTAGGGGAGTCTAAGAATCCCATTTGAGTAGAATAATAATCTCTAAAGTAATGAATAATATAGAAAAATATTAACATGTTTTTTTCGCTATCGAAGGATTGCTTAGGCGAAGTAAATGATTTTTTCTTTCTAGAGTAAGTAATGTATTTATTAAATACATTAGCAACTTTAGAGTTAGTATCTACTATAGTATCTGATCTGAAGAAAGATTCTTCTATCATATCAGAAGAGTGCATTGATAACTTTCTGTATCGTTCAGCTTCATCTAGAGTAGGGGCTTTAGGCCAACTTAATATAATACCAGAATTAACAATTAGATTTTTATATATAGAAGTAATCATATTTTTATGAGTAATATTTGAAGTATTTGGATTATACCTTAATAGTGCTAAAAAATAAAAGCATATTTCATCTGCAGAGTATTTAATTTCCTTTTTATTAGAAGTTTTAGTAAATATACAATTTGAAGAATCATATATGCCTTCTAAAGAATTAACTATTTCTTCGCCTTTATCCTTAAAATATATAATGTCAGTATGTTTATATGATTCAAGAAGATTTAGAGCAAGAAGTGAAGTGTTTGTTATATCTGATGATAGATAATCTTTACTTTCATATTTGCTTATCATAAAATCACTTAAATCTATTATTAAATCTTTGCATGCATCTTCCTGCCTATAATCACATAGGATATTAAAACACAATAATAACAAACAACCATCTTCAAAAGAGACATTATACAGTTCTTCTTTTGAATTAATAAACATGTCAAGTATCTGTGAAGCAAAATCTTCATATTCATTACTTATAGAGTCATCTCTATAATACATAGAAAATAAAAAATAAGCGTTCATCATAAAAGCTTGATTAGGAAATTTGAATCCTTTTTCGGTATCAATTATTTTACATTCTTTTACAGAGTTATCACCTATATTTTTTCGTTCTATAAATACTCCTTCATAATTTCTAAGATTATTACTATAGAATTCTAGTTGCTTTTTGGACAATAAGTAATAAGGCTTATCCATACTAGGCATGTTTTTACATAGTCTTGGATAGTTGGAATAATAATCTGACAATTCTAGTATTGATAACGTAAAAAGCGCATTAGTAAAAGGAACTATTGTTTTTTTAAATGTATTTTCATCGAATCCTAAGTTTTCTTTACTACGAATAAAAGAAGGTGATGATTTTTTGTATACACATAATAGTGGAGAAAAATTACTTAGTGTGCTAATATCTTTTGTAGGATGATTTTTTTTTGAAGATCTAAAGGAGGATGTTATACCACATCTAGATGATAAAGCAATTGTTTTTATAGCTTCTTTAGATAGATGAAATAGCTGACCGTAGATGTTTTCTTGGGATAAGCTATTCATTCTAAAAAAGGGTCCGATATATTTCAATATAATTCACCTCGTATTATTTTATTATATTAATAATATGAGTAAAATAAAAAAATAGTGCACAAAATCAAATTTAGGGGAGTTTTTTTATGATCGAAGGAAAATTAGATTTTGAAGATTTACGTGAGATAATTTTAAATAGTAGAAAAGTAAAAAGAGAAGAAGTTAAGGTAAGAAATGATGTGGGAGAAGATTGCAGCATAATTAATTTTGGAAATTGTGATGCGGTTTTTTCTACTGATCCCATAACAGGTTCTTGTAATAATATAGGAAAATTAGCAGTACAGATAAATTGTAATGATATTGCATCAGCTGGAGCAGAAGCAGTAGCACTTTTAGTTACTATACTTGCACCTCCTTCTAGTTCTTTAGAAGATATTAAAAGTGTAATGGAGGAGCTTAGTAGTGAAGCTAAGAAGATGAATGTAGAAGTTATAGGTGGACATACAGAGGTAACATCTGCTGTTAATAGACTTATAGTTTCAATAACTGTAATAGGTAAATGTGCAGAAGGAAAATCAGTAAATACATCTGGAGCACAAGTTGGAGATGATATAATAGTAACTAAGAATATAGGCTTGGAAGGCACATGTATAATAATTAATGATAATGAAGAGAGAGTACATAATATACTATCTTCAGAGGAAATCTCACAAGGAAAATCATTAATAGAAGATATATCTGTTATGGAAGAATCAAAAATTGCAACTACAGTAGGTGTTAATTCTATGCATGATATTACAGAAGGAGGATTGCTTGGAGCTTTATTTGAGGTGGCATTAGCATCTAATACAGGATTTATAGTAGATGAAGATAAGATACCTATGTTAGATATAACAAAAAAAATATCAAATGAATTTAAAATTAATCCTTTAAGATTAATATCATCAGGTAGCATGCTTATAACAACTCCTGTAGGAGAAGAGTTAGCTAAAAAACTTGAAGAGGTAGGTATAAAAGCTACTTTAATAGGTAAAATAACAAAATCAAGAGGAATATTAATCAGAGAAGGAAAAGAAGTAGAGGTAGAAGCACCAAAGACTGATGAATTGTTTAATTTAAAATAAATGAAAGGTGATAAAAAAATGAGAGTTGATGGTAGAAAAAATGACCAAATAAGAAGTGCAAAAATTACTAGGAATTTTACAAAATATGCAGAGGGATCAGTATTTATAGAAGTAGGAGATACAAAGGTATTATGTAATGTTTCAGTTGAAGAAAAGGTACCTCCTTTTCTAAAAGGATCAGGAGAAGGATGGATAACAGCTGAATATAATATGTTACCTAGATCAACAGAAACTAGAAAGGTTAGAGATATAGCAAGATTAAAGATAGATGGAAGATCTATGGAGATACAGAGACTTATAGGCAGAGCTTTAAGATCTGTAGTTGACCTAAAGGCCTTAGGAGAAAGAACATTATGGATAGATTGTGATGTTATACAAGCAGATGGAGGAACTAGAACTACAGCTATATCAGGAGCTTTTATTGCATTAGTAGATGCAGTAAACAAATTACACAAAAATAAACCTTTTAAAGTATATCCAATTAGAAATTTTCTTGCAGCCACTAGTGTAGGAATTGTTCATGATGAAAAATTATTAGATTTATGCTATATAGAGGATTCTAATGCAAAAGTTGATATGAATGTTGTTATGACAGATGAAGGAAAGTTTGTAGAGGTTCAAGGAACAGGTGAAGAAAGCCCATTTAGTAGAGATGATTTAAATGAATTATATGATTTGGCTGAAAAGGGCATAAAACAAATGATTCATATTCAAAAAGAAGCGTTGAAAATGGATGCGTTATGGATAGGAACTGGAGGAAATTAATGAAAAAGGTAATATTAGCAAGCAACAATCAAAAAAAAGTATCAGAGATAAAAGAAATACTAAAAGGAATAGAGGTAAAATCTCTTAAGGATGAAAATATATTTATTGATGTAGTAGAAGATGGTAATACATTTGAAGAAAATTCAAAGAAAAAGGCAACAGAAATAGCTAAATATCTAAAAGAAAAAGGAGAGAAGGAATTTGTTGTCATGGCAGATGATTCAGGATTATCTGTTGATTATTTAAATGGTGCACCAGGAATATATTCTGCTAGATATGCAGGAGAGCATGGGAATGACTCTTTAAATAATAAAAAGCTACTAGAAGAATTAAAAGGTGTTCCGTTAGAAAAAAGAGAGGCATCTTTTATTTGTTTTATATCTATAGTGAATGATAAGGGAGAATATATAGGTATAAAAGGAGAAGTTAGAGGAACAATATTAGAAGAGCTAGAGGGAGAAGAAGGTTTTGGATATGATCCTTTATTCTATTATGCACCATATAAGAAGACATTTGCACAAATGAGCAGTGAAGAGAAAAATAGAATAAGCCATAGAGGAAGAGCTCTTGATGAACTAAAAAGGAGAATAGAAGAAGTACTATAAAATAAAAGAATGGAGAAGAATGTTATGAGAATAGCAGTTATTAGCGATACTCACAGGGATCCTAAGACTCTGGAGATATGTAAGGAATATATTAAAGACTTTGATTGTGTTATACATTTAGGCGATAATACTGACGACGGTGAGTATATTACTGAAGATTTTTCAGGAAGTGTATATATAGTTAAAGGAAACTGCGATTATGGGAAGAAGTGGCCTAAGGATCAAGTGATAGATATAGAAGAAATACGTATATTAGCAACTCATGGGGATATGTATAATGTTAAAATGGGAATGAATAATCTATATTATAGGGCAAGAGAGGTAGAAGCTAATCTTGTTTTGTTTGGGCATACTCATGTGAGTTCATTAGAAGAGTATAATGGAATTACATTTATGAATCCTGGAAGTATCTCTATGCCTAGAAGCAGTAGAGGAGGATTTATAGGAGTAATAGAGTTAGATAATGGCAAGTTATCAGATATATACCTAGAGAAAATCACTTAAAAATAAAAAAAATAAAAAAAATTTAAAAAAGGTATTGACGAATCTTTGGTCGTAATGTAGAATAGTCATTGTCGTTGCGAGGTAATTAAACAACCTCGGGGTGTGGCGCAGATGGGAGCGCGCGTGGTTTGGGACCATGAGGTCGCAGGTTCGATCCCTGTCACCCCGACCAACATGCGGGTGTAGCTCAATGGTAGAGCCCTAGCCTTCCAAGCTAGTTACGTGGGTTCGATTCCCATCACCCGCTCCACATAAAAAGAAGTAAAAATTCTTCTTGACAAATGTGGCGAGATAGAATAAAATAATATTCGTTCTCTGATAATAATTGTTTGAGTAACACAAGCGTCTTTAGCTCAGCTGGATAGAGCAACGCCCTTCTAAGGCGTGGGCCAGGAGTTCGAATCTCTTAAGACGCACCATTTATCGGGGTGTGGCGCAGATGGGAGCGCGCGTGGTTTGGGACCATGAGGTCGCAGGTTCGATCCCTGTCACCCCGACCATATAAAATTAAATATTTTATAAAACATATTATGCGGGAGTGACTCAATGGTAGAGTGTCACCTTGCCAAGGTGAAAGTTGCGGGTTCGAGTCCCGTCTCTCGCTCCATGATATGCGGGTGTAGCTCAATGGTAGAGCCCTAGCCTTCCAAGCTAGTTACGTGGGTTCGATTCCCATCACCCGCTCCACATAAAAGCTAAATGCTTTTATAATGCGTCTTTAGCTCAGCTGGATAGAGCAACGCCCTTCTAAGGCGTGGGCCAGGAGTTCGAATCTCTTAAGACGCACCAGTTATGGTGAATGTAGTTCAGTTGGTAGAGCGCCAGTTTGTGGCACTGGTTGTCGTGGGTTCGAGTCCCATCGTTCACCCCATATACAGGGATATCGCCAAGCGGTAAGGCACCAGATTTTGATTCTGGCATTCGTAGGTTCGAATCCTGCTATCCCTGCCATTTAAGGTTCACTAGCTCAGTCGGTAGAGCACTTGACTTTTAATCAAGGTGTCTGGGGTTCGATTCCCCAGTGAGCCACCATTTAAAAATATGCAGATGTGGCGGAATTGGCAGACGCACTAGACTTAGGATCTAGCGCCTTTGGCGTGGGGGTTCGACTCCCTTCATCTGCACCATTTTTAAGTGATAAAAACATAATAAGTATATTATGCGGGAGTGACTCAATGGTAGAGTGTCACCTTGCCAAGGTGAAAGTTGCGGGTTCGAGTCCCGTCTCTCGCTCCATAATATGCGGGTGTAGCTCAATGGTAGAGCCCTAGCCTTCCAAGCTAGTTACGTGGGTTCGATTCCCATCACCCGCTCCATATAAAAGTAATATATCTTTTATAATGCGTCTTTAGCTCAGCTGGATAGAGCAACGCCCTTCTAAGGCGTGGGCCAGGAGTTCGAATCTCTTAAGACGCACCATTATGCGCCATTAGCTCAGTTGGTAGAGCACCTGACTCTTAATCAGGGTGTCCCCGGTTCGAACCCGTGATGGCGCACCATTTTTTTTGGTGAATGTAGTTCAGTTGGTAGAGCGCCAGTTTGTGGCACTGGTTGTCGTGGGTTCAAGTCCCATCGTTCACCCCATCGTAGGGATATCGCCAAGCGGTAAGGCACCAGATTTTGATTCTGGCATTCGTAGGTTCGAATCCTGCTATCCCTGCCATTAAGGTTCACTAGCTCAGTCGGTAGAGCACTTGACTTTTAATCAAGGTGTCTGGGGTTCGATTCCCCAGTGAGCCACCATTTAAAAATATGCAGATGTGGCGGAATTGGCAGACGCACTAGACTTAGGATCTAGCGCCTTTGGCGTGGGGGTTCGACTCCCTTCATCTGCACCATTTTTAAATAACAAAATATAATATATGATATGCGGGTGTAGCTCAATGGTAGAGCCCTAGCCTTCCAAGCTAGTTACGTGGGTTCGATTCCCATCACCCGCTCCATAAGAAAGACTTGCAAATAAATGCAAGTCTTTTTACATTATATGAAATTATATAAAGATAATTATATTAAATAAAAGCGTTAAGTGAAATAAGAAACGGGACAATTTATAAAAAAAGATTAATTACAAAAATTCATAAAAAGTATTTGTAATTAATCTTTTTTAGATAATATTAGTTTATTGCTTTTCCGTTTACATATAAAGTATATCCATTGAAATCAATATTACTATTGCTGGAATCAGAATTATTTAAAGTAGTGATATAGCTATCGCCTGTTAATTTGATTTTAGAAGTTTTGTCGAGTGTTAAAGTAATTGACTTAGCAGTGTTATCACCATTTATAGTTCCTTCATAATAAGAATTAGTTTTCATAGTCATATCTAAAGTTGATATTGAATCAATTACTATATTGCCTGTTGCAGTTTGATTAGTCATGTTTAATGAAACAATACCACCATTAGAACCACTATTTCCCCAAGAATCCTTTTGTGCTCTTAAGAAATTTTCATCAGAATCATTATTAACTATAGAGTTGTTTGTTAGATTTATAGTAGCTGTTGTATTAGTAATATAGAATGAGTCCCCGTTATTAGTAGTGATTTTACTGTCTTTTGCAGTAAATTCTGAAACCCCATCTGCTGCATCTCCACTCATTGATTGATATAAGAATATATTTTTATATGTTGTAGATTGACCATTTAATTTATTGTTTGTATCTGTTAAGTTGACATTATCTAAAGAAACAGAATTTTTACCTTCAATGACAATACCTTCAGAGGCTTTAGCTACTAATGTTGCATTACTGACGTTTATATTAGCTGTTGAATATACTGTTGGTGAACCTTGACCTGTAGTAGTATATGTTCCACCATCAACTGTAACTGTTCCACCTCCACGGTCTGTTCTTATTGCAGCTGAAGATGTTCCAGAAGTGTTTATAGTTAAGTTATAAGCATTCATAATTCCACCACCAGTAGTCATAATTCCACCTGAATTATCTTTTGAAGTAGTTATTTTTGAATCACTTATAGTTACTGTTGTTTCATCACTTGAAGAATTATTTGTAGTAGCTGATCCACCATAACAGAATACACCATTTGCACCTGTTGCATCAGTTGTTACAGTGATATTTTTTAAAGTTAAATTAGCACCATCTTTTGCAAGTATTGCTGAGTTTATTCCGTAGAAACTTGTATTATCACCACCATCAGAATCACCTGTTTTATTTACAGTTATATTTGACATGTTTACAGTATTATCACTATCTATTAATAATGCATTTTCATCAGCAGTTGTAGATTCGTATGAGCCACTTGTTATTGTATCATCACTTTTTATTTCATTGCTTGAAGAATAAGTAATGGGTGAACTGTCATTACCTCCAAAGTTATCTGGTTTTCCTTGTGTAACGGTATCAGAGCTTAAAAAGAATTTAGTTGCAATTATACTATCTGTGTAAGTTAAACCTGAAGTTAGTATAATGATAATTAATATAGAAGCAATTATTTTTTTGCTAGATTTAAATGTTTCTTTGAATGTCTTTTTGTTAAATGAAGACATTACAAGATATACTAATAAAATAGATGAAATAAAAGCTTCAGTTCCAAATGCTATATAGTAACCATAAGATAGAGAAGAGTTATTGTTATCGTTTGGCATTCCACCAGAAGGGGCATTATTATCTTCACCATCTGTTTTTTCTGGTGGTTCTCCCATATTGTCATTAGTTGGTTTGTTAGTGTCAGTACTATTTGAATTGTTATTTGCATTAGTTGTTTCATCAGAAGTATTTTGTGAATTTTCATTAGGCATATCTGGTGGAGCACCATTTTCTCCTTGCATTTGAGGAGCACCGCTATTCATAGAAGTAGCAATATGATTTTTGGCATAATTCATAGTGAAAAACATAGAAGTGCACATTATACATATAAAAACAATCATTATAATATTTTTAATTTTTCTTTTCAATTTAAACATCTCCTTAATAATTGAGTAAAGTTATGTTTTGTTATATTTAATAACTCTTTTCTCTATAGCTATATATTAATATTTATTTATTAAATGAAACTTAAAAAAAGTAAAAACAAGTTTCACAATACATTGTGAGTTGTAGTCAAGTAAAATATCGTATATAATTGTTATAACTGATATATATTCCTATAACTCAGCTGGATAGAGTGCAGGACTTCGAATCCTGAAGTCGTGGGTTCGAATCCCACTAGGAATGTCCTAAACCAAGTAATAGTACCATTTCTATAATGTTAGAAGGGTGCTATTTTTTATAGAATAATATAATTAGGATGAATTAGAAGTTAGCATAAATAAGGTTAAACCAAAGCTTTTTGAAAACAATATTAATTTCTGTTTTTATTTTTACTTTGCGAAAACATAGCCTGGAGTGTCAATATAATAAAAAAAGGCGAAAAATAAAGAATAAGATAGATAATGCAAAGATATTTTGAAAAAATGGCTATATTATAATAATCACAATGTATTTTATGGTGGTAAGATAAAACACGTCGCTGAGGCAGACAAGTAATGACGAATAAAACTAAAGAAAAAAAGTTTTTCAAAAAAAGTTGTTGACAAGTGTCTGATGAGGTGATAAGATAGAGAAGTCGCTTGAGGGCGATAGGATATGATCTTTGAAAATTGAACAGAATGATAAATTAAGAACCAGCAATTCTTTATGAGTAAGTTTTAGAGCTATTATTGATTAAACTTTTTATTGAGAGTTTGATCCTGGCTCAGGACGAACGCTGGCGGCGTGCCTAACACATGCAAGTCGAGCGATGAAGCTTCTTCGGAAGTGGATTAGCGGCGGACGGGTGAGTAACACGTGGGCAACCTACCTCATAGTGGGGAATAGCCTCTCGAAAGGGAGATTAATACCGCATAAGATCGTAGTTTCGCATGAAACAGCGATA
>NZ_JAHLQH010000054.1 GCF_018918325.1 Clostridium sp. MSJ-8
ATATAGTTTATCTACTGCTTCATTTACAGCTACTTGACTACAGCTATCTATTATAAATGCAAGCATTAATGAACAACTTCTAAATTGGAAGGTTAAAAGCACCTTTCCACTTCGTGTGCCGTGGACAGTATCCATTTCAACAACTTGTACACCGGGATTTTCTTCAATATATTTTACAAAATCATTGAAGGTTCTATTTACTTTATCTGTTGCATTTTTAATTGTAAAAAATGAAGTTTTTTTTCTTGACTTATATTTTACTTTCCTTGGTAAATCAATATTTCTAGCTGTAAAAACATTTTTGTCAAAATAATAATATAATGTTCTTTCAGAACAATTAAGTTCATGTTTATGATGTGTAAAAATATGAGATATTGATTGTCCTTTAAATATAAGTGGGGAAATAATATCATCTATTTTCTTTAAATCTCTAGATGTTATGTTAAGTCCTTCTCTTGATGATACAAGGATTTCTTTATATTTTGATTCTGCAACTTTGGCCTTATAATAACTCTTTTCTGCCGTACACGTAGTGACTTTGTTACATCCGTTACAAACGTATGGATAGCGGCTAAGCTTAGAACATTGCTGGATAGAATAATCTTTACATACTCTATAGCAATTTACAAAGGTACATTTTTTACATTGTTTACTGCAGTTGTTGTTACATAGATTCATTTTAGTACAATTTTTTCGGTGCATACACGGCTTAATATCGTGTTCCTTGCGTTTGCTTGTTTTCAAGAACCTATTTCTCTTAATTTCTTTAGAAACAGTTGTTGGATCTTTTCCAACTCTTTCAGCAATTTCTTTTAATGCATAATTTTCATCAAGTCCATATTCTATAATAAGTCTATCCTCGATTCTAAGATGTTTTCCTTTGCATAAATTTGACATAATTACTCCTCCTAACATGTTTAGGACAAATATCAAATTAATTATATCAAACTCTTTGCAGGACTAACTTCCGTTTTGATTAAAAAACGGAACTTACTTTTTCAATTTACAAAAAAGATAATTTGACACTCCAACGGGTATCATACAATCATAACGGGTGGTTTGCACTGAATCTATAAGGCTTTGTTACTGTCCGTGCTTCTCGCACGTTGAATGGTCTGCTGACCACAAAACCTTTACTGGTTGCACCTAAAGGTGCTTCATTTTTTGCCTTGTTATAGCAGAAGGATATAAACTATCCAAAAGTAATGCAAGGCATATGATTCGTAAAGTAGTTAAAAATAATAATTTAAATATAAATAAGTATTCTCCTGTTATTAACAGTATAAAAACACCTAGTGGTGCGATTAATAATGAATATATCTATTTAAAAAGAAGCTATATTTTTAAACATTTATGGATGGATGTAGAGTTGTCAGAAACAGAAAAGGACCATATATATCATAATTATCCTCCAATATTCACATTAAAAAAATGCATTATTGAATTTCGAGAAATATTTAAAACCAAAAACTTAGCATTATTGTACATATTTATAGATAAATATAGAAATTCGGATATATCAGAAATAGCTTCATTTACAAATGGATCATTAAAGGATATTGAAGCAATTGAGAATGCAGTTTCTAATGATTTAAGCAATGGACTTGTCGAAGGAACTAATAGCAAATTAAAAATGATAAAAAGAACTATGTATGGAAGATATAGTCAGAAACTTCTGGCAGCAAAATTAATATTGCATCCTAACGGATAAATGCAGAAAAACACTTTGATGTTGATATGCACAAGCCCTTGCTAATTTCTTTACAAATTCAATTTTTCTTTTCGTAGCAAAGCTACTATGTCAGAGGAAAGCATGACAGATAATAATCCAATACGATATGTCATAACACATCTATATGGGCCAAGGCTGTTGCCTTGGCCGGACTATGGTGCTTCGCACCTTTTTTATACCCATATAATTATTCTATCATCCCTATAAGCTGGAATTTGTCACTTAGATATATATTTCTCTATTTTCTGAACATACTCGGAAGCATGATTCAAACTTAAATCCCCATGATAATACCCAGGCAGCATTTCCAATGTGGAGCTTGGGATTTTTTCACATAAAAGTTTGGCAGATTTTTTCATAATTCCCGACTCCTTGCTTCCTACCAATATAAGAACGCTAGCTTGCGATTCTTTTAGATCTTCTTTGGGTTTATAATTAGAATTGGCTTTTAAAAATGAGATCATATTTTCTTTTGTGATCGCTGCGCTGTCTCGATAGTAGTCTTCAAAAAGGCTATTCTTGATATGCAATGATTTAAACTGTAGTTGAGCAAACCAACGCTTCTTTATCAGAACATAACATATTGAAAAAACTGGTTGAATCAGTGCATATGTCACCTTTATTGGCAGGACAAGCGCACTTTCGATGATTGCATACTTGCAGATATCCTTTCTCTTTGCTAGTATGTCTGTGAGAATCTGCCCTCCAAGAGAAAGTCCACAAATCATAAAAACCTTTCCATTGAGATTCTGGTCTATATAAGCGATAATCTCGTCCCCATTATTCTCGATTGTAGTAAAATTCTTGTCACTTCCGCTATGTCCATCAAGAATCGGAATGATGATATGATATCTGTCTTGGAGCTGTTCTGCCTCCTCGGAATAATTCCAAGGAGCCAATCCGCCGCCATGCAAAAGCATAATTGTCTTATTTTGTTTTAGTCCATATTCAACATACTTCACTATACTATCTCCACAAATTTCGATTGAGATTTCACCTGTTTTAAGAGATTTAATAACTGTTATATTTTGTTATTAAATTCTCCGCAAACCCTTGAAAACACTGGATTTGTCGCAGGTGATCTTTTCCTTATTTTTTCCCTTGTGTTATATCGTCCCATCAGTGTTTATGAACTCTGATAAGGGCAAATACAAGGGCAAAAAAATTATATAAAACAGTATAACATAAAATAAAAGTGACATGGTGGACTGATTGAAATGCTTCTTAATTTTTGCTACTAATGATTGATTAAATGATAAGGAGATGGGATACGATGAGAACAATATTTGCAGAATACAATCCACAACGAAACAGCATTGACATTTATACAAATGTTGGCTATATGCTTCGCATTGACTGCTGGGAAGCCGAAAAGGATTTAAAAACCACACCCGGATCAGACTGTGCATTGACTTCACTTGCAGTCGATGAACCACTTGAATATGCGAGATTATATCTTGAGGGCAATTTACAGATGTGGGTAGATACAGAAGATTCATTAGAGTTATAAAATGCAAGCAGCCTGTATGCTTCATTACACACAAGCTGCTTAATCAAATTTATTATAATTGATGAAAAATCGGTTGCATTTTGTCAAAAGTACAAAACTTTTTGAAACCAAGTGCTTTTAATTCCTGTTATGATACTGAGGATATCCCAGCAATACTTGCTATCCCTGATACCTTATTCTTTCTACCAGCGTTTCCTTTTTCAGATTACTGCTTAAAACGCAGGAAAGCACAATCTGCAAAAGGCTGACCAGCAAAATCATAGCAAGAATTGGTGTAATTGGAACATGATAGACATTCATTCCAAATATTCCATTATGTTTTGCATAGGAAAAAAGTGCATAGCCGAGCGGCAGACCAATGATCAAAGCTACGCATATGGTGCCAACCGTAAAAATCAGTCCCTGTAACTGCAGACATAAATTTAATTGTTTATTTGTCATACCCACAGCCTGTAATACACCATATTCCTGCTTTTTTGTCGTAATATTCATGATCATGGTGTTTGCCATATTCATAAAACCGATGAGTCCTACAACCGCCATAAACAGATAACAGCCAAGCTTCATCATGCGGGCTGCTAATTCTGCAGATTGTAACTGTGCATGATAGGTATCCATTTTTATATGCGAAGCATTCGAAATCAAAGTATTCAGACTCTGTTCCACAGATGCAACATCTTTTTTATCACAGTCCACCCACAGATATCCATAGGCTGTTCCCCTCGGATTCATGGAACGGTATACACCTTCCGGAATGACAAGATAAGTGTCCGCACTTACAAAGGATCCTGCAATCTTTCCCCGATAGGTATAGGTTCCACTTCCATTCTCAAAGTCAAATGCAATGGATTCTCCCGGAGCATATCCATCTTGTTCCATCCACGTCGACCAGCCAAAGAAAATATCACCATTCTTTATCGCCTGATCATAGTCCATAGAGCCAATATCCCCGTCCTGGCGCATAAAATCAAAATCCTTTTTACTCACAATATCAGCCGGAAATCTTGTTCCGTTCAGATTTACAGAGACAATCTCTCTCGTCATGACATCTGTCACTCCCGGAATGCTTTTGATTTCTTCAATCAGCGAATCATTCAATGGATTGTCCGTCAGAATCGTATCCAGATTATTCTCCGGATATCTTTCATCATACTCAGCAGAATAGTCAAGCTGCAGTTCGAATTGTCCATGATTAACGGAAAGACGTGCTTCATGCTCCGTGTCAATATTTCCCACATAATTAGAGATAATCACAAACAATGTGCAGGAAAGCCCCATTGTGAGGATGGTACCAATGGTTCTTTTTGGATTACCCGTCACATTTGCCATTGCCATAGAAAACACAGTGACATTTTTTCTGCCATTTCGTTTTCCTCTCTTTTGTGTTTCTGCATTTTCTAAATACCGTGTTGCTTCGATAGGTGAAATCCGTGAAACAATTTTCATTGGTTTACGCAGCGCCAAAGCAACGGTAAAAAATGACACGAAAATACATAGAAGCATAACAGGCAGGGAAAACAGAGGCACCTGCTGATTTTGATCTCCCATAAATCCAGTTCCGGTTGATACAAGGTTTCCCTGTTCTACCAGCCAGTTAAAACCGCATTTTGCAATCAGAAAGCCAAAAAGCAATCCAACCGGTATTGAAAAAATTGTCAAAAAAATGCCCTCTCTGAAGATCAGTTGTTTCATCTGCTTTTTTGTCGCTCCCAGAGCCTTGATTTTTCCATACTCCTGTATCTTGTTGACAATACCGACCTGAAAAATATTATAAATGACCACAACAGAGAAAAGTACAATTGCAAGAATCAAAACCCCGCATACCGCAATCATTTCATAACTCGGCTGCAAGACCCATTGCAAATAGAGATCATTGACTATAACGTTTTTTTCTTCGATCCCACAAGCTGCTGCAATCTGCTTTATAACCGAATCAATATTATTCATAGATACATTTGCAGAATCATTTAAAGTAAAATAAATATTATACTGTCTGTCATTCTCTGCGACGTGCTCATCATAAAACTCCTGTGACCCGAAAGCAACATAAGATGCCTCGATGGTATACTCATCCCGATCATATAGGATTCCGCTGACAACAAATTCTTCCGGCTTATATTCTGACTGCATCCCTGCGCGGTAATCCAGTGTAACCGTATCTCCGATCTTTACATCACCATACCCCATTGCACGAAAAAATGCTCTTCCTGCGGCAATTTCCTGCATTTTTTCCGGATACTTTCCTTCCTTCAACTCATATTCCTTATTATAGGGAAGCATTTTTCTTGCAGTCTCATCCATGCAGACAAACCCGCCTTTTTCATTGCCTTTTATGATACCTTCGGTGCACATAGTGCCTGTAGCATCTATTTCCGCACGGCGGTTTACTTCTTTTAACTGCGATCCGTCTGCGGAAACAAACAGACCATAATTGCTTCCATATGATCCTGCCGCCTGACTTTTCTGTAAATGAATTACCCCATTTCCCACAGTACTGATGATAACAAGCAGCATCGTGGCCAGACAGATTGCCATCATGATCAGTATACTTCTTGTCCTGTTCTTTTTGTCATTGCTATATGCAATCCTGCTTATTGTCTTCATCTGAAATCCACCACCTGTCCATCCTCAATTACCAGAATACGGTCAGCGACCTGTGCAATTTCGTCATCATGGGTAATCATTACAATTGTCTGTCCATATTTTTTTGCTGTCATCTTAAGCAGAGCGATCACCTCATCACTGGTCTTAGAATCAAGATTTCCTGTCGGCTCATCCGCAAATATAATTTCCGGACGATTCACCAGTGCTCTTGCAATCGCTACTCTCTGCTGCTGTCCTCCGGATAACTGATTTGGCAGATTATAAATCCGGTTTTCAATCCCCAGAGTTGCAATAATATCATTTACATACGCTTCATCCACTTTTCTTCCATCCAGCCCCAGTGGCAGTACAATATTTTCCCAGACATTAACAGATGAAACCAGATTAAATGCCTGAAAAACAAATCCGATTTTTCTTCTGCGGAAAACAGCAAGGGCATCTTCCTTCATCCTGTATAAATCTTTCCCTGCTAAAGTAACACTGCCTTTTGTCGGGGTGTCTAGCCCTCCAAGCATATGAAGTAATGTACTTTTACCGGAACCTGACTTTCCAACAATTGCGACAAATTCTCCCTGCTCAATCTGAATGTCCACCTGATTGACCGCTTTGACCTGATTCTCACCTGCGCCATAAAACTTACAAAGCTGCTTGGTTTCTAATATCACACTCATGTGTTGCCTCCTTTTCAATTCTGTAAAGCGTACCTTTTCAGCACACTTTCTTTGCCTGTTTATATATCATTTTTCAACCTACATGCTGATTGTAGCAATATAATCTTTCATTTCACTTTCAAAAAGTGGGCAGAAGTCTTACAGAATTGTAAGATTTCTGCCCACTTAAAATTTAACCAACATATGGTAATTGAATCACAAACATGCTTCCTTTTTTCTTTTTGCCGGAAGTTACCGTGATCGTACCTCCGTGTTTTTCGATAATTTCTCTCGATAGAAAAAGTCCGATTCCTGTACCACTCTTTTCCATGACCTCCCTGGAACCTCCTCTGTAAAATCGTTGAAAAATTTTGTGATACTCATTCTGCGGAATACCGATTCCCTGATCCTCAATTTCCATTCTTACAAGATCGTTTCTTTTTTGTAACCGGATAAATATTTTTGAACCACCCGGACTGTACTTGACCGCATTATCCAGAACGTTGATAAAAGCTTCACCAAGCCACCTTTTATCCTGCACAACCATGCATGTTTCCAGCTCTTTTGCATAGTCAAAAACGAATTCAATTTCTTTCTCATCCGCTTTTGGATAAGTACGGTTCACAGCAGATATGACAGTATCCATAAGCGGAAGTTTTTTCTTATTAATCTGAATCAGTCCGGTTTCCATCTTGGATATTTCAAGAAGCGACTGCAATAATGTCTCCAGTCCATCCAGAGCACTCCGACAACGAATACGAAACTCCTCCTGTTCTGTGGCACTTAAGTCATTCTGCATCAGCACACTAAAACATGTATCCAAAGCTGCAACCGGTGTCTTTAACTGGTGAGAGATATCAGAAACCATTTCTTTCGTGCTCTCTTTTTCTTCCCGTGCTTCTTCCTTTAGCAACTGAATATGATGTCCGATTGCTTCAAGCTGGTCATTCAATTTTTCCAGTTCAGCGTGATTTTCCGTTTTCAGTAAATCATCAAATTTATTTTCACGGAATCTGATCAGAATTTCTTCTAACTGGTCTAAAATTTTCTGATGACACGCATCTTCTGTCTTCTTCCAATAAAATAAAATAATCAAAAGAAGCACGCATATCACAGTGCTTACAGCACCGGTCACCATAACCTGATGCCGGAATTGCGAATAAAACACATTCCCTTTATTTCCCCAGTATCCATATTGCTCCAATAATCGCCTTCCCTGTTCGTTGGTTTCAATATCCTTATCCTTAAGCAATTCCGAAACAGCATCCAGCCCGGAAAATTTTTCCTTTGCTGCAATTTCTGTCATAAGATTCATTTTATATTTATAATCTTCATAAAACACATACGTGGTAAAGCAATTTAATATTGCAAACAATAATATGACAGGTAATACCAAGGAGAGCACTACTGTAATCTTCTTGCGATATCTCTTTGTCACTGCCTTACCTCCTGATTCCATATATACCCAAGACCTCTGATATTCTTTATATAGACTGGTGCAGCCGGATTGTCTTCGATTTTCTCACGGAGTCTTCTGATATTGACAGCGATTGTATTTTCATCCACAAAATCCCCTTCCAGATCAAACACATTTTCCAATATTTGTGTTTTTAAAAGAATCTGTTTCGGATTCTGAAGAAAAAAAGTCAGCATTTTCAACTCCGTTTTTGTCAAACTGATTTCACGACTCTTTATCAGGACTTTCATTTCTCCTGCGATAAATACGATATCTCCCGAAATCATCTTTCCGACTTCCGTTTTCTCCTGTCTGCGGCGGAAATGTGCTTCTATTTTCAAAAGAAGTACCGAAAGACTAAACGGCTTTGTAATATAATCATCTGCCCCTGCTTCATATCCCATGACCTGATCCATCTCCTGATCTAGTGCTGTAAGACAAATAATGTATGTATTATAATTGCATCTCATCCACCTTACAAATTCCAGTCCATTCCCATCCGGAAGATTCACATCACAAATGGTAACATCCACATTATGATCACTTGCAATTCTTTTCGCTTTTTTCATTGATTCTGCTGAAAAAACCTCATATCCGGATTTTTTCAGTGAGAATGTAATTCCACGATTTAAATTTTCATCATCTTCAACCACGAGTATACCTGGCATAGCATATGCACCTCTCTTTATTAACTATATATATTTAATATCAGAGTACTGCTTCTTCAATTCTCTCATCGTTTGTATCTCCAAAAGATAAAACAATGGAACTATCGTCAACACTGTTATCCTCTGAAAGGAGTCGTCAAATATGCTTTTGCTTTTTCAATGCCGAAAGTGTGGCAAGTTCTTCTGTCGGAGCAAGCATTATACAGCGTCTGTTTCCAATATATGCTGTGTGAAAATCATAACTCCCTGCAATATAAACAGGCAAAGAATCCTGATGATTCCCTGCTTCATATTTTATAGAAATTCCGAATACGCTTGTAAGGATATTTCTTATTCCCCTTTTAACTTAATTTCTTTCATTTTAACATACTTCCATATAATGTACAAATTGATTTCATAATTGCATGCCATGAAATATCAGCAGCGTAAGAATAATTTTTTTGATATGTTTTCCATAAATTTTCCATAACAGAACTTATTTCTATTTCATCAAATATTTCTCTTATATCCCCAGAGTTTATCTGCTCCAATGTTCCACGTTTTCTTGCAGTTGCCACAAGTGCATTCCATAAAACTTGCTTTTTGAGTTGTTCTCCATGCAACTTTTGTAAAATATAAATATCATAAAAATCTCTCATTCGTGTATTTGTAACGTTTCGACTAATAACAGTTTCCAGTTTTTCAGCCAATACCGTTTCCAGATTATATGCCCATACCTCGATTGTGCGATTTTCAAGCATAAGATTAAAGTTGTACTTGATTTCTCTTGGTGTAATGATATCTCCTGTAGAAATATCAATCTTTAATGGTGTGATTACTCCATCAAATTTTGTTTCCATGCTTACACGAACACCCGGATAATCTGCTTCTTCCATGATTTCTGATATCCGTTTGATCCGAAACGAGACACCATCGTTCAGGGGGATTGATATAATTTTGGATATAATCATCTCTACATCCTCCACACTGACATTAGTGCCTTTTATGGTAGCATCCAGATCCATAGTAGCTCTGGCATCCAGACCGACCATTGCCGCCACCAGCATCCCACCTTTTAATATAAACTGATTTTTATACTCTGATAAAGAAATTCGTTCTAAAAAACGTTCCATCATATAATTCCGCATCAAAATCTGTGCATCTGCGGATTTTTTCTTTGACAGATTACGAATCAAATCCTTTAATTGTCTTGCCGTTGTTATCATCTAAAGTAACACCTCCAAATATGGTCTTAGTATCTTTTCAACATGAAACATAGCTGCGTATTTCATAAGCATTCGTAAGTTTTTATCCTTACGCTTCGCATATTGCTTTAATGCATCTTGGAATACCTGCATTTCAATATTTTTCCTGCTGCGAAGCAGATCGCAAATCGTTCTCTCCATATCATAAACCGGAACTGAATGTCCAAATGATGTCGGCATAGTTGTAATCCCTATTTCATGTAAATCCTTTTTTACTGTATACACTTGAAAACCGTCTTCCTGCAAACGGCTCGGATTATACCCGGTTCTTACTGTTATGGTGTATTTCAAAGGCTCTCTGTCCGTTAAATCATGAAAAAACAATGCAGTTTCGTGAGAAAATACAGCTTGACCACAACGCAAATGCAAAAGGTACATCACATCTGTCCACGTATCAGGTGATACATACACACCATGAGAAGCTTGCTCTAATCCTCGTTCCTTCACATAGGCATAAAACACAGACTTACTAATTCCATTATTTAAGACTTGAAATGTCTGAATTGTCCCTCCACATTCACGCAATAACAAATCTAATTTTTCAAATTGAGTCATATAGAATCTCCTTTCATGCTAATATGATAATATATATTAGCATGAAAGTAAATATAAATAACGCCAATGAACAAATTAGATTTTAAAAATATCCCCGTTTTTCCATCCAGTCTTTCACATAGCATCGAATTCCAATATAAATAACATGTGATAGTAATAGTAATACCATGAGATTTATCGGAATAGCGTTTTTAATCCATTCTCCAAAGTAAATTACAATAGCTGTACTCGTTATCGCCACTATGATACTGAGGATATCCCAGCAATATTTCCGGTAGATTTTTCCAACCTGATAGCCAATCCCAACTATCAGTAATCCGGTTATTATAAATAAAATTCCCATAACAATAGCTACGATCAGCCAGTACATAAGCCCGGAAAGGATACGGTTAGGTATTCCGCTGCTTAACTGTCCGAAAGAGTCTGCACCTAGCACAAACTCCCGAAGCAAACTTCCCATTCCTTTTCCTAACGCACCGAAAAAGCTGCTACAGTCGTTAAGGAAAACCGGAGAAAGAATAGCGGTAAACAGTGTTGTTGTTATACTGTACCATGCCAGTAGAAACAGGATACTTTCATAACCAACCGTCATATTTTTATATTTCTTTTCTAACTGGCTTTTACGGTTATCGCATTTTTCTTTTGCTTTCTGGTAAGCAGTACGGTCACATTTTTCACATTTCTCATAAGGCACTTTTTTCTTTTCCATCTCAATTTTCTCCTTTTCCGTGCCAGCGCCACAACGCGCTCTGCACGCTGTGGCGCTGATTAGTGGTCGTCAAATGCAAACATGCAAGCATGTTGCATTTTCCACGTCGCCATAACAAAAAAAGGAACCGATTTCTCGATTCCTTTTTTCAGCCCTTGCTGCTTTCTTTACAAATTCAATTTTTCTTTTCGTAGCAAAGCTACGATATCTGAGCGAAGCGTGACAGATAATAACCCAATACGATGTGTCACAACACATCTATGGGCCAAGGCTGTCGCCCTGGACGGACTAGGGTGCTTCGCACCTTTTTTCATTCAAAAATAATTATTGAATCATCCCTATAAACTGAAAATTATTTAACAGATGTTCCTATGTGCTTGTCCAATCTCCACTGCGGTGCACTTCCATCATCGGCATAATATTCGTCCATTGCTATGATTTTATCATCTTTTGTTTGAATAAAGGATGTTACATGGAAAGAAATACTTTTATCCCTGGGATAGATTTGCGTAACGGTGATAATTAACTCATTTACTATTTCTGTCCGTTCGATAATTCCATCCCATTCTCCAGGGTACTCACAGTTCGCAATAATATATTCATCCACAGTAAAATGTTCGTTGGTACAATGCCAATTTACATAGGCATCCTTGTGGAAATATTTTCTAATTTCTTCCTCATCCTGAGCAAGAACAGCTTTCCCAAATTGCTTTATATTCATTCTTTTCTCCTCACAATTACCAGTTTTCTTAATTCTGCAAATTGAAAGTTATCATACCGCCTTTATTATTTTTTCTACATCTTTTTTTCTTGATAGCCATATAATTTTATCATCATATCTATCTAAAATACTTCTTATTTCTTTCAGATTTTTATTCTGAAAAGTTTCAGTCCATTTCAAAAGGTTATAGACCGATTTCAAAGTTTCTCTTTTTCCTTTTTGTATTCCCAATTTTCTTTTTATAGAGCGCATAATAATTCTACTTTTATATAAATAACCAGGCATATCTAAAACATATATTTTATCAGCTTCATCAAAACTTTGCTGTACCCAGGCATAATATACCCCTCAATTATCCACTCATCATTATTATATAATATTTCTTGTAATAACGCTTTTCGTTCATCAAGCGTTCTCTTTTTGCCATATTCTTTGGCGTTATTATCCCATTGAATATCATCTAAGTCGAAATGGGAAATATTATACTTTTTTGAAAGTGCATTTGCTAAATAGGTTTTTCCAGAACCACTGCAACCAATAATATGTATTTTCATAAGACAGCATCCTCCTTAAAATACCGATTTGTTAATTTGTTTTATTATAGCACATGTAACCCCCTTCACAATAAAAAAAGAGCAACCGAATTTTCTCGATCACTCTCTGTTCATTACTTCCATGATAATAATATCATAGCTTCCTTTTCAAAAAAAGTCTCAATACCGTAGCTAAACCGTAGTCATTCCGTATATATTTGTAACTTTTTGTAAGTCATTTTTCTTTCCACAATAATATTATCATCTCTTATTTCAAAAAGAAAGATACGTGTGGTTAGTTCTTTGTTAGTCCATGGTTAGTCTTTTGTTAATTTCCCGTTATCATTCAAATAGAACATACCGTTTTCCCCATAAGCTTACCACTCGTTACATTTCAGGTGCTTACCACTCAGACTTACCACTTTTCTTACCACTTTGAATCACGGTTTTGTGATATTTTGCGATACTTTACGAGGTTTTCACTGTAAACGTCGAATGCCTTCAATTCCTTATAAATCAAGCATTTCAGCTACTTTCCAGTCATTACTTTTCATCGACAACCTGGAAGACAAAGAATTTTAAATAATAACTCTCATCTGAATTCCATAGAATTGGGTGGTCTGCTGATTGAGTTCTGAATTCAACTTGGCGTAATATTCTACGTGCATCGTGAGCTGCTTCATTAATAGTTGCTTTTAATAAATCTTCACTCATGTAATGAGAGCAAGAACATGTTATGAAGTATCCACCGCTCTTTACCATCTTTAATCCTCTTAGATTTATTTCTTTATACCCACGTTTAGCACCATTTATAGTGTTTCTTGATTTAGTAAAAGCAGGAGGATCTAATATAACAACATCAAATTCTCTACCTTCTCTAGACCAAGCTGGAAGTACATCAAAGGCATTATGACATTCAAATTTTACTATATCTTGAAGGTTGTTAAGTTCAGCGTTTTTTGTAGCACATTCTATTGCATGTTCAGAAACATCTATACCTAATACTGATTTTGCTCCTGATATACCAGCATTTAATGCAAAAGAGCCAGTATGTGTGAAACAATCTAATACATCTTTATCTTTACAGATTCTGTGGATAGCTTTTCTATTTTCTTTTTGATCTAAGAAGAAACCTGTCTTTTGACCATTTTCAATGTCTACTATATATTTAACTCCATTTTCAGTTATCTGAATATTGGTATCAAAAGGTTCAGTTAAGAAACCTTTCTTTTGTTCTAAACCTTCTATTTCACGAGTTTTAAGATCACTTCTTTCATATACACCTTTTGCATTGAAGTCTTTAACAAGTATATCAACTATAAGATCTCTATATTTATCCATTCCTAATGTTGAAATCTGAATTACATAATAATCTTCGAATTTATCAATTGTTAATCCTGGAAGAAGATCAGCTTCACCAAATATGAATCTGCAAGAAGATGTATCAATGACAGTTTTTCTGTATTCCCAAGCCATATCAAATCTTTTCTTGAAGAATGCTCTATCTATTTCTTCATCTATGTCTCTTGTCATGATTCTTATAGTTATTTTACTTTGATCATTAATATAACCTTTGCCTATAAAATAATGTTTGTGATTATATACTTCAACTATATCACCATTTTGATATTCTCCTTCATATTCATTTATTTCATCAGTATATATCCAAGGGCGACCATTTTCAGCTTTTTTATTTTTTCCTTTATGTAAATAAAATTTACTAATCATTTTTTTAACCTCTTTCAAAAATTATTGTAATAAATAGTTGCTTCTACACAATAATACAAGTAGAAGCATTATATCAGATAAAATTATATCAATAAAAGCAAAATAAATATATAAAAAGATAGAAAAAGAAAGAAATGCTATTGAAAATATCTTAAAACTTGGTAGAATAAACCTTGGATATAAATTTAAAATGGGGGCGCATAAAATGAATTTAAAGGTAACTAAATTTGGTGGAAGTTCATTAGCTGATGCAAATCAGTTTAAGAAGGTAAAAAATATAATTATGGCTGATGAAGCAAGAAAATTCGTAGTACCTTCAGCACCAGGTAAAAGAGATAAGAAAGATGTAAAAATTACTGATTTATTATACTTATGTCAAGCACATGTTGAAACAGGAATTTCATTAGATGATGTATTTAAACATGTTGTAGATAGATATGTTGGTATAGTTAATGATTTAGGACTAACATTTGATATTCAAAAACACCTTGATATTGTTAAGAAGGATTTAGAAAATGGGGCATCTAAAGACTACGCAGCAAGTAGAGGAGAATATTTAAATGGTTTAATATTAGCTAATTATTTAGGATATGAATTTGTTGATGCTAAAGAAGTTATGATATTTAATGAAGATGGTTCATTAGATAGAGCAGAAACAGATAAAGCAATAAGAAATAGATTAAAGAATGTAGAGAGAGCTGTAATTCCAGGTTTCTATGGAGCAAATAAAGAAGGCGAAATAGTTACATTCTCAAGAGGTGGATCAGATGTTACTGGTGCATTAGTTGCAGCAGGAGTAGATGCAGATTTATATGAAAACTGGACAGATGTTTCAGGTTTCTTAATGGCAGATCCAAGAATAGTAGATTCTCCAAAGGCAATAGAAAAAATAACATATAGAGAATTAAGAGAATTAGCATATATGGGAGCTTCTGTTCTTCATGAAGATGCAGTATTCCCAGTAAGACAAGCTGGTATTCCTATAAATATTAAGAATACTAATAAACCAGAAGATGCAGGAACATTAATTGTAAAAGAATCTGAAAAAGAAGATATCAAGACTATTACTGGTGTTGCTGGTAAGAAAGATTTTACTGTTATTTCTGTAGAAAAAGCAATGATGAATTCAGAACTTGGATTCTGTAGAAAACTTCTTGGAATATTAGAGATGAATGGAATCTGTTTCGAAAATATGCCTTGTGGAATAGATACAGTATGTGTTGTTGTATCTGATTCAGATTTAAAGGGTAAGAGAGACAAAGTTATAGAAGAAATAAAGAGAACTTGTGATCCAGATAATATAGAAATACACCCTAACATGTCATTAATTGCTGTAGTTGGTAAAGGAATGGCAAGTAATAAAGGTGTTGCAGCTAGAGTATGTGGAGCACTAGCAGATGCAGGTGTTAATATAAGAATGATTGATCAAGGTTCTTCAGAAATAAATATATTAATAGGAACTGAAAATGATGATTTTGAAGCAGCTATAAAGGCTGTATATAATGAATTCAATTAGTATCAATATTACATGGTCTAAGTAAATAATATAATATCATTATGTATTTTTAAGATAATAAAAAAATAAAGATTCCTAAATGCTATAAACTAACTAAAGTTCGGACAATATAGCATTTATAGAGGGTCTTTATTTTTTTCTTATAAAAAATATTAAATTATATTATGAATAGGGAAATTATTGATTATTTTAATCTTTGTTCTTGTAATAATTCTTTTATCTTTGGAATACATCGGTTTCCTTTACAACTACCAGTTCCAGCCTTGGTTATAGCAATTACTTCTTCTACAGTTAATGCTCCGTTATTTATGGCATCTTTAATTGTTTTTCTAGAAATTGATTTACATACACAAACTTTAGTTAATTTATCGAGTATTTCTTCATTTGATATATTGTTCATAATAATTACTCCTTTGCTAAAACTATATATGGAGTATATATAATAAACAGATTTGTAGCAAATAAATATTTGACAAATGAAGAAAATTTATTATATAATGATGAAATAAAAGAGGAAATAACTGTGATTAGGAAAAGTAGTTAAGACGTGTTATTTCAGAGAGTAGTCGTTTAGGTGTGAGACTATATAATATCTTAATGAAGATCCCCTATGAGTTGGATGCTGAACAACTATTATTGTTATAGTTCACTAGGTTTTCCCGTTAGCCTGCGTTATAGGATTAGAGTATTATGATGTACTTGAATAGAATACTACACGATTATGTGTAACTAGCAATAGGTGGTATAGCGAATGTAACTTCGTCCTTTTGGATGAAGTTTTTTTTATTCTATAAGAAAAATATATTAATTATTTATATCAGCAAATAATATTTTTGATTAAAGTAATAAAGGCTAAGAATGAAAGTGAAAGGAGTATTAAAATGTACAAAAAAGTTGAACTTCAAAAAGGTTTTGTTGGCATGGAAGAAGATGTTGCAGAATTATGGAAAGAAAAAGATGTAATTAAAAAGAATTTTGATATGAATCAGGATGGTGAGTACTTCACTTTTTATGATGGACCTCCAACTGCTAATGGTAAACCACACGTAGGACATATTTTAACAAGAGTTATGAAGGATATAATTCCTAGATACAAAGTTATGAAGGGCTACAAGGTTATAAGAAAAGCAGGATGGGATACTCATGGACTTCCAGTAGAATTAGAGATAGAGAAGAAGCTTGGAATCTCTGGTAAGGAACAAATCGAAGAATATGGCGTTGAAAAATTCGTTAAAGAATGTAAAGAAAGTGTGTTTACTTATGTTTCTATGTGGGAAAAGATGACTAATAAGATTGGTTATTGGGTTGATATGGATAATCCATATGTAACATATCACAATCCATATATTGAATCAGTATGGTGGGCATTAAAACAAATGTGGGAAAAAGGTCTTCTATATGAAGGACATAAAGTAATGCCTTATTGTCCTAGATGTGGAACTGCTTTATCTTCTCATGAAGTTGCACAAGGATATAAAGATGTAAAAGACTTAACATGTATAGCAAAATTTAAAGTAAAAGATGAAGACAATAAGTACATTTTAGCATGGACAACAACTCCATGGACATTACCTTCAAACTTAGCACTATGTGTAAATAAAGCTTATACTTATATAGAAGCAAAAGTAGGAGAAGAAGTATATATTCTAGCAAAGGACTTAGCTGATAAGGTTCTAGGAGAGGAATACGAGATAATAAAAGAATTCAAGGGAGATGCTCTTCTTGGACTTAAGTATGAACAATTAATGCCATTTGCAAAAGTAGAAGGAAAAGCTTTTGAAGTAATTCATGGAGATTATGTAACTCTATCAGATGGTACAGGAATAGTTCATATAGCTCCTGCTTATGGTGAAGATGATAGTTATGTTGCAAAGGCAAATGGAATAACATTTGTTAACTTAGTTGATAAAGAAGGTAAATTCGTAGATGAAGTAACTCCTTGGGCTGGTAAGTTCGTTAAGAAATGCGATGAAAGTATCTGTAAGTGGTTAGAAGAGAATAATAAATTATTTAAATCAGAGAGACATATGCACTCATATCCACATTGTTGGAGATGTGACACACCACTTCTATATTATCCAAAAGAAGGTTGGTTTGTTGCAATGACTAAGCTTAGAGATAATTTAATTGCAAACAACAACAAGATAAAATGGTATCCAGACAATATAAGAACAGGAAGATTCGGAAAGTTCTTAGAGAATGTTATTGACTGGGGAATATCTAGAGATAGATATTGGGGAACACCACTTCCTATATGGGAATGTGAATGTGGTCACAAAGAATGTATAGGTAGCATTGCAGAATTAAAGGAAAAAGGAATAAATGTTCCAGATGATATAGAATTACACAAACCATATATAGATAACGTACATTTAAAATGTCCACATTGTGGTAAGGAAATGACAAGAACTAAAGAAGTTATAGACTGTTGGTTTGATTCAGGATCTATGCCATTTGCACAATTACATTATCCATTTGAGAATAAAGAATTATTTGAGCAAAACTTCCCAGCTCAATTTATTTCAGAAGCAGTGGATCAAACTAGAGGTTGGTTCTATACATTATTAGCTATTTCAACTGCTTTGTTTGATACAAATCCATTTGAGAATTGTATAGTTTTAGGACACGTGTTAGATAAAAAAGGCTTAAAGATGTCAAAATCAAAAGGAAATGTAGTTGAACCTATGTCTGTATTAGAATCACAAGGAGCAGATGCTACAAGATGGCATTTCTATACAGCAAGTGCCCCATGGCTTCCAACAAGATTCTCTATTGATGACGTAGGAGAAGCTCAAAGAAAGTTCTTAAGTACATTATGGAATGTATATTCATTCTATGTATTATATGCTGAAATAGACAAATTCAATCCATTAGATTATAAGGACTTTAAGTCAGAAAATGTTATGGATAAGTGGATAATGTCTAAGTTAAATACTTTAATAAAAGAAGTAGATGAAAAGTTAAATTCTTATGATATAACTAATGCAGCTCTTCAAATAGAAGCTTTTGTAGATGAATTATCTAACTGGTATGTAAGAAGAAATAGAGCAAGATTCTGGTCAGAAGAATTAACAGAAGATAAGATAGGAGCTTATGTTACTTTATATAATGTACTTGTAAACCTATCAAAAGTATTAGCTCCATTTGTTCCATTTGTAACAGAAGAGATATACCAAAACTTAGTTGTTAATTTAGATAAAGATGCAAAGGAAAGTGTTCATTTAACATTATGGCCACAAGTAGATGAAACTGCTATTAATAAAGAATTAGAAAAAGAAATGGACTTAGCATACAAGATAGTACAACTAGGAAGAAGTGCAAGAAATGCTGCTAATATCAAGAACAGACAACCGCTTTCTGAAATATTAGTATCTACAGCTTCATTACCTGAGTACTATGGTGATATAGTAACTGATGAATTAAATATTAAGACTATTGAATTTGGGGCTGATTTATCAAAATATGTTAACTTCGAACTTAAACCAAACTTACCTGTATTAGGTAGAACTTATGGTAAGTTAATTCCTCAGATAAGAAAAGAAATTTCATCAAGAAATCAAATGGAATTAGCTCAAAAGATTAAAAATGGTGGAGTAGAAGTAATCAATATTGATGGCAATGAGATAGAATTAAATTCAGATAACATTTTAGTAACAATGCAAGGATTAGAAGGATATGCGTTTGCAGGTGAAGGAGAAATAGGTGTTGTTCTAGATACTCATATATCAGATGAATTAAGAGAAGAAGGACATTTAAGAGAAGTAATTTCGAAGATTCAAAATATGAGAAAAGAAAAAGGATTCGAAGTTGCAGACAAGATAAATCTATATGTTGCTGGAAATGAAATGTTAGAGAATATTATCAAGAAATATGCAGATAATATAAAGAAAGATACATTAACAGTTGATATTGTATATAATAGTTCTGATGTTGAATATACAGAAACAACTATAAATGGAGAAAAGCTTAATATAAACGTTGTTGTTGTTAAGTAGATAAAAGGAATAAAATCGTCAAGGCGACTATGAAGTCTTAGATTTTGTTTAGCCATTATGACAGATCCTAAAACTTATTTTGGATTATGTCATGGCACTATTTTCTTTATTAACTCTATAGGTAGTATATCTAGTAATATATAAACGCTATGTTTAAGATAATTATTCATAGAATTAAACTTTATGCAATTTTCCTATAGAGTTAATAAAAAAGGGCGCTATATAACGCCCTTTTATTAATAAATAAGTAAGATAAAATATACATATATATTCTTGTATTTGAAATTATATACAGTTATAATTTAAGTATAATATTATGAACGGAGTGATTAAGATGGCAGCTTCTATTAAAGACGTGGCAAAGACAGCAGGAGTATCTATTGCAACAGTATCTAGAGTGTTAAATAATATAGATGTTGTAAATGAAGATACAAAAAGAAAAGTTTTAGATGCTATAAAAGAATTGGGATATAGACCCAATATAGTTGCAAGAAGTTTAAAGACTCAAAGGACAAAAACAATAGGAATATTAATACCAGATATATCAAGCCAATTTTATCCTGAGATAGTTAGAGGGGCAGAAGATGTAGCAAATATATATGATTATAATGTAATACTATGTAATTCGGACTTTGATTCAGAAAAAGAAAAAGAATATTTAAGAGTACTAAAAGAAAAGATGGTAGATGGTGTTATATACATGAGTAGTTCTTTTAGTGAAGAGATATTAAAGCTTATCAATGAATTAAACTTAAATACAATTTTGGTTGAATCAAAGGATTCTGAGAATAGATTACCTAGTGTAACAATAGATAATGTTGGTGCAACATATGAAGCAACAAAATATCTTATAGATAAAGGAATAAAAAAATTAGCATTTATAGGTGTTGAAGCTGATAATACAAATGCATGGGGAGAAAGATATCTAGGATTTAAAAAAGCTCTAGATGACAATAATATTGCTTTAGATGAAGATTTAGTATTCTTAGATACAATGAAAGTAAAGTCAGGTTATGAAGCTGTAGATAAGTTTGTACAAAGCAAAAAGAAATTTGAAGGAATAGTATGTGCATCTGATGAAATTGCTATGGGTGCAATAAATGGATTAAGAGAAAAAGGAATAAATGTACCTGATGATGTAAGTGTTATAGGATTTAATAACAATGCAGTATCTTCTATATTCTATCCTAAATTAACAACTATATCTCAACCAAGCTATGATATGGGATCAGTTGCAATGAGAATGTTAATCAAACTTTTAACTAAACAAGAATTAGAACAATCTAGTTATGTTCTTGATTATAGATTAATTGAGAGAGAGAGTACAAAGTAATAAACTGAATTAATATAAGAAGTAGAGTGTTTTTATGTTAAATACACTCTATTTTTTTGCGCTATAGGCTAGTCTCTTATATTGTATAAGTACTACGTTTATAATATTTTTTTATAGATTCAAATTTTATATAATTTCCTATAAAGTAAAAAAATCTTAAGAAAATTTTTAAGGAAATAAATTCAAGTTTCTATTATAATAAATTTAGGGGGAGATTTGATGATAGAAATTAAAAATGTTACAAAGACTTATAATGGTATATATAAGGCTATAGATAATTTAAATCTAGAAATTGAAGATGGACAAATATTTGGGTTGTTAGGACCTAATGGAGCAGGAAAAACAACAACGATTAAGATGATAACTGGTGTTATAGCACCAAGTGAAGGGGATATATATATAAATAATAACAGTATTATAGAAGATACAATTGAGGCAAAGGAACAATTTGGTTATGTTTCAGATAATCCTGATATTTTTTTGAAGTTAACAGGATTAGAGTATCTTAATTTTATGGCAGATATATATGATGTATCTTCAGAAGATAGACAAGAAGCTATAAGTGATCTAGCAGAAAGATTTAATATGAAAAATGCACTAGGGGATAAGATTCAAAGTTATTCACATGGGATGAGACAGAAGATAGTAGTTATGGGTGTTCTTGTTCATAGACCAAGAGTGTGGATATTGGATGAACCTATGACGGGACTTGATCCTAAATCTGCATATATATTAAAGGAAATGATGAAGGAACATGCCAAGATAGGAAATACAGTATTGTTTTCCACTCATGTATTAGATGTTGCAGAAAAATTATGCGATAAGGTGGCTGTTATCAATAAAGGTCAACTAATATTTCAAGGTACACTAGAAGAAATGAGACATGAATTTAAAGAAAACGATTCATTAGAAGAAATGTTCTTGGAGATGACAGAAAATGAGTAGACGTAGTATATTAATAAGATATTTTTTAAAGGATGCTTGGAGTAATATATTTACTTCTGAAGATAAGAAAAAGAAAATATTTTTAGGGTTATTTATGGCGTTTTGCCTATTTTTGGTATCGATTCCACTAGTATTTCTTGTTATTTCAACATATGATGAATTAAAAGCTATGAATTTAGATGTTATGTTAATATCTCTTGTGCTAGTATGTAATGTTATTGTTTTGATGTTTTTTGGAACATATTCAGTTTTAAATATATTTTATTTTTCAAACGATATTGAAATATTTTTACCTATGCCGATTAAAAGTAGCGATATAGTAATAGGTAAGTTTTCAGCATTATATGTTAATTTATTAATGAATTCATCTATAATTATTTTGCCATTAATAGCGTTTGGAGTTAAAGATGGAGCGGGTATACTTTATTACATTTATATGATTATAGTATTTTTTATATCTCCTATTTTACCAATGGTACTTGTATCTATATTAGCAATGTTACTTATGAGATTTGGTAAGTTAACTAAACATAAAGATGGTTTAAAAATGGTAGGAGGATGTCTTACTTTAGTTTTTGCTATAGCTATAAATATAATTTCACAGAATAGTTCAGATAATAGTCAAATTATAAATTTAGTAGCAGAAGGTGATGAGAGTATAATAGGAAAAATATCAGGATTTTTTATTACTAACAAATTTTCTGCTAATGCATTAGCATTTAATATGGAGGCAAAAGGTGTATATAATATTTTATTAGCTGTTCTAGTAGGCATTCTAGTTATTGGAATATTATATGCTGTTGGAGGAAAACTATATTTAAATAGTGTAATAGGAATATCGGAAACATATAGTAGAAGAAAAGATATTTTATCAGATAATGATATTAGAGGTAAGTTTAAGAAAAGAACTGTTTTTAGTTCTTTGGTGAGGCGAGATATAAAAAATATTTTAAGGACACCACAATTTTTCATTAATGCTATAGCAATGCAAGTTTATATGCCTATAATATTTGGAGTTGCATTTTTATCAAATGGCAATTATAAAAGCATATCGAAGTTTATTAATTCATTGGGTGTGAATAGTACAATATTTGCCATAGTATTTTTAATGGTATCATTCTTCATTGCTACAGGAGGAGCAGGAATATCTGCAATATCTAGGGAAGGCAAGGATATTACTATAGCTAGGTATATTCCTATAGAAGCTTCAGAACAGCTAAAGGCTAAGTTCTATTCTTCTTTAATTATAAATAATATAACAGTGCTTATTATTTTGATATTTCTAATAATTCTTGATATTGGTTTGGAAATATTGTTACCAGCTATAATAGTAGCAGAAACAACTGTAATTTTAGTAACTATTATAGGAATGTATACTGATTATAGAAAGCCTAACTTAGATTGGGACGATGAGAAGAATATGATGAAGAATAATTTTATGCCTATGCTTATATGGATAATAATGATTGTTTTAAGTGCTTTATTCTTTATTGTTTCGTTATATATAAAGAGTGCTATTGTAATGTTTATTTTGATGGAAATAATAACATTTATTATATGTTGGATGTTATATAACAGATTGATTGGATTAGCAGATAAAGTATATAATTACAAATAAGGAGTGATATTATGAATCAGAATTTTTTTAGAGAAAATAGACATAGATTAATAGATAAAGTAGAGGATAATTCTATAATAATTCTTATAGCTGGTAGAGCACCACTTAAGAGTGCTGATGAAAATTATCAATTTACTCCAAATAGAAACTTTTATTATTTCACTGGCATAGCAGAAGAAGAACATTTACTTGTTATATCTAAGATAAATAATAATTTACAAGAAAAATTATTTATAAAAGAAATAGATGAAGAACGAGAAAGATGGGTAGGTAAAAGTATTAGACCTGATGAAGCAAGAGAAGTATCAGGAATAGAAGAGATTAGTTTTAAGAATGAATTAGATAGTTATCTTCATAGAATAATAAAGAAGGTTCCTAGTATAAATATTTATTTAGATTTAAACAAGGAAGATTTAGAAGGTTCAGATACAGCTGCAGAAAAGTTTGCAGAAGAAATTAGCTGTAAATACAAAACAGTAATTATAAAAAATATATTTCCCAAGATAATTCCATTAAGATTAGTGAAAACTTCAGAAGAAGTTGAAGAAATAAGAAAGGCTATTGATATAACTATTAAGGGTGTAGAAAATATAATGAAAAATGCAAAGCCCAAAATGAAGGAGTATCAATTAGAAGCATATTTCGAATTTGCATGTAGAAATGAAGGAATAAAGGATTATGCATTTAAAACTATTGCAGCAGCAGGTAAGAATGCAACTGTATTACATTATGTAGATAATAATTCAGAAGTAAAAGATAATGAGTTAGTATTGTTTGATTTAGGTGCTCAATGGAATTATTATAATGCAGATATTACAAGAACAATCCCTGTAAATGGAACATTTACTGATAGGCAAAAGGAAGTATATAATGCAGTTTTAAGAGTTAATCAAAAAGTAATAGATACAATAAAACCAGGTGTTGTATATAAAGAATTAAATAAACAGGCTAGAAAATGGATTGCAGAAGAATGTATAAAGTTAGGTTTGATAAAAGACGAAGAAGAAGTAAGTAAATATTATTGGCATAGCATAGGTCATAGTTTAGGACTAGATACTCATGATGTGGATACAGTTGATAGAGAAACTGTATTTGAAAAAGGAATGGTTTGGACAGTTGAACCTGGTATATATATAGAAGAAGAAGGTATAGGAGTAAGAATTGAAGATGATATTCTAGTTGTAGATGGTGGCGTTGAAGTCCTAACTAAGAATATGATAAAAACAGTGGATGAGATTGAAGAATTTATGAAAGAAAGGAAGTAGATTAAACTATGGATATGAAGAGTGAAGCAAGAAAAATATTTTTAACAGGAGTGGGTACAGCTGCATTAACATGTGAAAAAGCTGGAGATGTTATTAATAAGCTGATAGAAAAAGGAAAATTATCAATAGATGAAGGAAAAGAATTATCAGAAGAGTTAAAGAGAAATATTGAGGATAAGGGTGAAGGGGCAAAAGAATCTATAAAAACTAAAATCTCCGATATGACACCTTTGACTAAAGAATCATTAAAAGAGTTGCTAAATGAAAATAATTATTGTACAAAAGCAGATTTATTGGAAATAAAGACTAGATTAGATAGAATTGAAGAAAAATTAGGCTTGATAAAAAGTGAAGAAGTTATTGTAGATGCTTCTGACAATGATGTAGATGTAGAATAATAGAAATTGCCCTTACTTTTTATGAGTAAGGGCTTTTTGAAAGGTGGAGTTATGGAGAAGAATTCTAGACAAAGATTTCAAGAGATAGTTAAGGTATTTGCATCTTATGGATTTGGTTATCTTATGGAATCTAATAGTAAACAGGAGAAGAAATCTCCTTACAATCTAAGAAAAGCTATAGAAGAATTAGGACCTACATTTGTAAAGATAGGGCAAATTCTTAGTACAAGATCAGATATTTTACCTAAGGAATATGTTAATGAACTTGTTAAATTACAAGATTCCGTTCCTGCTGAATCAATGGAAACATTAAAAAGGATATTTGAAACAAGTGTTAATAAAAAAATGGAGAATTGTTTTAAATATTTTAATGAGACACCATTAGCTTCAGCTTCAGTTTCACAAGTTCATTCAGCTGTTTTATTAGATGGAACAGAAGTTGTAGTTAAGATACAACGTCCAGATATATATGATGAGATGAGGATGGATTTAGCTATATTAAAGAGAATTCTAAAATTCACTAATACTAGGTTAGATATAAAGGTAGTAAATCCACTTGAAGTAATAGAAGAGATTGAGCAAACAGTTGAAACTGAATTAGATTTCTTGTTAGAAGGAAGGAATATGTTAAAGTTCAGAGAAAATAATGCAGATATTGCTTTTATGTATGTTCCCAAACTAATAACAGATATATGGAGTGACAAGATTATAGTACAAGAAAAAATAGAAGGTTTTAAGATAACAGATTCTTCTAGGTTAATAAAAGAGGGATATGATAATACAGATGTTGCTAGAAAATTAGCACTTAGTTATTGCTATCAGGTATTTGATCAAGGTTTTTTTCATGCAGACCCTCATCCAGGCAATATATTAATTTATGATGGAAAATTATGTTTTATTGATTTTGGAATAGTGGGAACACTAGATGACAATCTAAAAAGTTGGCTTAATTCAGCAGTGTTAGCTATAGCAACTAGAGATAAGAATAAGGTTGTAGATTGTATATTAAAAATAGGGATAAAAGATGGTCGTATAGACAGAGGAGAATTATATGAAGATGTTTCATATCTTGTAGATATGTATTTAACTACAAGCTTGAAGAATTTAAAGATGACAGTTTTACTACAAGAGGTATTTGAAATAACTAGAAAGAATAATATTCAGTTTCCTAAAGAATTGGTGACATTAGTAAGAGGACTTATGATATTAGAAGGTGTTATAGCAGAAATTGATCCAGAGTTAGATGCTATATCTGTTATTGTTTCGTATATGACATCTAAGGGCAAGATGGGAATATTAAAGAATTTCGATAAAACAGAAGCTGTTATATCAACCTATGAATTTATAAGAGACCTTATAAGACTTCCTACAAAATCAATTGAGTTATTAAATAAGGCTGTGAATGGAAAAGCACAATTAACTTTTTCAGTTGCCAACCTTGAGAAATATGTACATAAAATTGATACTATGGTTAATAGATTAACAGGAGGACTAATTATAGCAGCATTATTAATTTCTTCATCAGTTATAGTTGCAAGTAAAATAGGACCTAGTTATAAAGGTGTATCAATAATAGGAATATTAGGATATGGAGTTGCGACAATATTCGCTATGGTTCTACTCAGAAGTATGATTAAAACTGGATTATTCAGAACCAAAGACAAGAAAAGGAAAAAATAAATTTCAAAATATTAAAAATACTTGAAGAAAAGCTATAAAAATTGTATAATTAATTAGCTTATTTTTATAAGAATAAGGAAGCCTTAAGTATAACTTAAGGCTTTTATCATAGTTAACTAAAGAGGAGGAATATGATGAAGCAAAGAGGAACTAGAATATTAATTCTAGTTATTGGATTATTAATAATAGCTTCTACACCAGTATTGGCAGTTGAAGTAACAGATAGTGTTACTAATGCAGATAAGTTTGGAATATTAACATTAATTCCACCACTAGTATCAGTGGTTCTTGCATTTATAACTAAGAATGTAGTTATATCATTATTTATAGGCGTTTTATCAGGATGTTTTATGTTGCAGATATTAGAATATAATGTCTTTTTAGCAATTTTAGAATCATTTTTGAAATTAGTTAGTTTAATACTTGATTCGTTAGCAGATCCGTGGAATGCCGGTATAATACTTCAAGTTTTAGTTATAGGTGGAATTATTAATCTTGTTTCAAGAATGGGAGGAGCGAAAGCAGTAGCAGAAGCACTTGCTAGAAAGGCGAAGGGAGCTAGAAGCACGCAAATAGTAACATGGTTATTAGGCATATGTGTATTTTTTGATGATTATGCTAATGCCTTAATAGTAGGTCCTATTATGAAACCAGTAGCAGATAAAATGAAAGTTTCTAGAGAAAAACTAGCTTTCGTTATAGATGCGACAGCAGCCCCTATAGCTGGTATTGCTATAATATCAACATGGATAGGATTAGAAGTAGGGCTTATTAATGATGGTTATGCTAAGATTGGATTAGAAGCTGATGCATTTTCTGTATTTTTAAATACTATTCCTTATAGATTCTATAATATATTGATTCTTATATTTGTTGTATTAACAGCTATTACACTTAGAGAATTTGGACCTATGAGAAAAGCTGAACTTAGAGCTAGAAGAGGGGAGCAATTGTTAGAGGATATTAAGTTTTCTAAGGAACAGATAGAAGAAACATCAGTAAAAGAAGGGGTTAAATTAAGTGTATGGAATGCAATAATTCCTATAGGTACACTTATTATATCGGCTTTAATTAGTTTCTATTATAGTGGATATTCTTCTATAATGTCTAGTGATGATATATTACTTCAACAATTAATTAAGCAATCTCCATTATCCTTTACAGCAATAAGAGAATGCTTTGGAGTAGCTAATGCATCTAGTTCATTGTTTCAAGCAGCATTGTTTTCAAGTATTGTTACAATAATACTTGGAGTATGTAAGAAGATATTTACTATATCTGAAGCAATTGATACGTGGATAGATGGAATGAAGGGACTTCTTATAACAGGAGTTATATTACTTCTAGCATGGTCCTTAGGATCTGTTATTAAGGAAGTAGGAACTGCTGATTATTTAATAACATTATTATCATCATCTTTACCTAAATTCATATTACCAAGTGTTATTTTTATATTTGGTGCAGTAATATCATTTTCTACTGGAACAGCTTATGGAACTATGAGTATACTTATGCCACTTGCTATTCCTTTAGCATATGCTATATATCCCGATAATACATATGTTGTTATGAGTACAAGTGCAGTATTAACTGGAGCAATATTTGGAGATCATTGTTCACCTATATCAGATACTACCATATTATCTTCCATGGGTGCAGGATGTAGTCATATAGATCATGTTAAAACTCAGATGTGGTATAGCTTATTTGTAGGGCTTGTAACTATATTGTTTGGCTATATACCTGTAGGTTTAGGAGTACCTATATATGTGGCATTACCAATGGCTATTATAGTACTTATAGCATTGACTTATTTCCTGGGAAAACCTATAGAAGATGAAGTATAAAAGATTTGACAGATTTGTATAATTGATTTATCATTTAATTAAATGCGATGAAGAGAAGAGTAGCAATAATGATAGTCTACAGAGAGCTATTATGTTTAGGTGTAAGATAGCGACAGGAGTTGTTGTGAATATGGCCTTGGAGCATAGGTTTTGAGTAGCTTATAATAGCTTTTAGGAGCCTACGGTAGCAACCGTTATATTGCTTAGTGATGGTAGTCACTTATTGAGATTTCTATCGTGAGGTAGAAGTGAAGTAGAGTGGTAACACGTAATTATGTATTTATTGCGTCTCTATGTAGGATAATTCTTACATAGAGGCGTTTTTATTTTAAGCAAGGAGGAACATTTTTTATGTGTAAGAAAACTTTTTATATTACAACCCCTATTTATTATCCATCAACTAAACTACATATAGGTAATACCTATACTACTGTAGCAGCTGATGCAATTGCTAGATTTAAGAGATTAACAGGATACGATGTAATGTTTCTAACAGGAACAGATGAACATGGACAGAAGATTCAGAGAATAGCTGAAGAAAAAGGAATAACTCCTAAGGAACATGTAGATGAAGTAGTAGCAGGAATTAAAGAACTATGGAAAATGATGAATATAAGCTATGATAAATATATAAGAACTACAGATGATTATCATGTTAAGGCAGTTCAAAAAATATTTAAAAAGTTATATGATCAAGGAGATATATATAAAAGTTCTTATGAAGGATTATATTGTACACCTTGTGAATCTTTCTGGACAGAAACTCAGTTAGTAGATGGAATGTGTCCTGATTGTGGAAGACCTGTAGAGAAATCAAAAGAAGAAGCATATTTCTTTAAGATGAGCAAATATGCAGATAAATTAATTGAATATATAGAGAGTCATCCTGAGTTTATTCAACCAGAATCAAGAAAGAACGAAATGATAAATAATTTCCTTAAGCCAGGATTACAAGATTTATGTGTATCTAGAACAAGTTTTGATTGGGGTATTCCAGTAACATTTGATGAAAAGCATGTAGTATATGTATGGATAGATGCATTATCAAACTATATTACAGCATTAGGATATGGTAGTGATAATACAGAATTATTTGATAAATATTGGCCGGCAGATGTACATCTTATAGGGAAAGATATATTGAGATTCCACACAATTTATTGGCCTATTATGCTTATGGCACTTGGATTACCATTACCTAAACAAGTATTTGGTCATGGTTGGCTATTAGTTGATGGCGGTAAAATGTCAAAGTCAAAAGGTAATGTAGTTGATCCTGTAAAATTAGTAGAGATATTTGGAGTAGATGCAGTTAGATATTATCTATTAAGAGAGATGCCATACGGAGCTGATGGATCATATAATAGTGAAGCATTTATAAAGAAGATTAACTCAGATTTGTGCAACGATCTTGGTAATTTACTATCAAGAACAGTAGCAATGATAGAAAAGTATTTCGATGGCATTGTACCGGCACAATTAGATAAAGAAGCTGTTGATGATGAACTTATATCATTAGCATTAGAAACTCCAACAAAGGTAGAAAAATATATAGACGCATTAAGATTACCAGAAGCATTAGAAGCAATATTTACATTGATTTCTAGAGCAAATAAATATATAGACGAAACAACACCTTGGATATTGGCTAAGGATGAAAGTAAGAAAGCTAGACTTGGAACTGTATTATATAACCTTGCAGAATCATTAAGAATATCAGCAGTGTTATTATCAGCATTCTTACCAGATACAGCTGATAAGATGTATGCTCAATTAAATGCTAAAAATACTGACTGGGATTCATTAAAGGAGTTTAATGGAACAATTGCAGGAACTAAAGTAGTAAAGGGAGAAAATTTATTTCCAAGAATAGATGTTGAAGCTAAGTTAGAAGAATTAGCAGCTATAGAAGAAGCACAGAAGGCAGCTATAAAGAAGCCAATACAACCAATAAAAGATGAAATAACAATAGAAGACTTTGAAAAGTTAGATTTAAGAGTAGTAAAGGTAAAAGATTGTGAACCAGTAAAAGGAGCAAAGAAGTTACTAAAACTAAAAATAGATCTAGGTGGGGAAGAAAGACAAGTAATATCTGGAATATCAAAATTCTACAAACCAGAAGATTTGATTGGAAAGAATGTAGTTCTTGTAGCTAACCTAAAACCAGTAAAATTAAGAGGAGAATTATCACAAGGAATGATACTTGCAGCATCTACTGATGATGATAGTGTATTGTCTGTAGTTGATCCGGGAGAATTACCTTCAGGAAGCATTGTAAGATAATAAAAAAAGAAGCCATTGCATGGGGAATGCAATGGCTTTTCTCAAATTAATTATACATTTTATTAGGGAAAATGAATTAATATGATAAAGAATAAAAAATCTAGAACATCCACACTTAGGGGGACGTGATGTTCTAGAAACCATTCATAACAAATGGTTATAAGGGGTAAATAATGCTTTAACTACTTTACAAATGTAATTATAGTGTAGTAATGTGTCGGTTTTGTGTCAAAATTAAATTAAATTTAAAAATAATTTAAAATTTTTTAATAAAACGGACATAATATAGGAATTATGTGGAATATAAGCTAACTTGATTTAAAATTTAGAATTTTTGATATAATATAAATTAAATAAATAAATTGAGGTGGTAAAAATATGGAATATGCATATAAGATAATAGATACACATGCTCATTATGATGATGAGCAATTTGATGAAGATAGAAATAAGCTTCTACAGGATTTAAGAAAAGATGGCGTTATAGGAATTGTTAATTGTTCATCATCTTATGAAAGTATAGCCAAGACTATAGATATAGTTAATACATATGATTATATATATGGTGCATTGGGGATACATCCAGAGAATGCAGATGAATTTTCAGAAGAAGTATTTCAGGAGATAAGAACAGAAATAATAAATAATAAAAAGATAATTGCTGTAGGTGAGATAGGGTTAGATTATTATTGGGAGGAAAATCCATCTAGAGAAATTCAACAAAATGTGTTGAGAAGACATATGGAGCTTGCTAAAGAATTATCTCTTCCAGTCATTATTCATGATAGAGATGCACATGAGGATACATTAAGTATAATAAAAGAATTTCCGGATGTTGTTGGAGTAATACATTGTTTTTCTGGTAGTGTAGAATTTGCTAGAGAGTGTATAAAAAGGGGATATTATATAGGAATTGGTGGGGTATCTACCTTTAAGAATTCTAAGAAATTAAAGAGGGTTATAGAAGATATTCCTGTAGATAGAATTTTGGTAGAAACTGATTGCCCATATATGGCTCCTGAGCCATTTAGAGGCAAGAGAAATCAATCAAGTTATATAAAATATGTTATTGATAAAATAGCTGAGATAAAGAATATAGATGTAGATGAATTAAATAAGATAATAAACAATAATTCGAAAAATATATTTAAAGGGTTAAATATAGAGATTTAAGAATAATATTAGAGTTCTACAAAAATAAAAATTTTAGTTGTTTATAAAGCTAATAAAGGGAAGAAGAAAAAAACGTTTGCATATTTTCCAAATTTATGGTAAAACTATAAGTGAAGACAAAAAAGCAAGTATTAAACACTATTTTGTGAAAGTGCCATTATATCAGGGGTTAAGGGCAATTAAATGCCGAAAATTTGACAATATAGGCATTTATACGTTATAATTCAGAAGACGCTCTTGCCAAAGGAGGTAGAAAATGAAGGGAAAATTAAAATCACTCTTTAAGAATAACAGTTCCAAGGCAAAGATAATTATTGGATTAGTGGTAGGTTTATTTCTTCTTACCATAGCAGTAGTTAACATAAGAAAAACAGTTACAATAAACATTGATGGGAAAAGTAAAACTTATGTAACATACAGTGCAACAGTAGAGAAATTATTAGAAAAACAAGGTGTAGAAGTAAATTCTTACGACATTGTAGAGCCAGCACTAGATACAAAATTAAAAAAGAAGATGAGTATCAATATAACTAAAGCTGTTCCAGTTAAAGTTGTTATAGCAGGTCAAGAGCATGAAATCATGACAACTAGCAAGACAGTAGGAGACACATTAAAAGATAATATTGATTATATTGAATCTCAAGGCGGAGGGTTTGATGAAGATGACGTAGTAGAACCTTCACGAACTCAATCAATCAAAAAAGATATGACCATATCGATAAAACAAGTAGATATAGAAGAAGTAACAGAAACAGAAGCATTAGCATACAACACACAAGTGCAAACAGATTACAATAAAGATATCAAGTCTGATGCAGAAGTAGTTCAAGCTGGTCAAGAAGGAACTCAAAAATTAGCTTATAAGGTGTATAAGTATGAAGATGGAACTGAAGAAAAGGTACTAGAAAGTGTAACTGTTGAAAAAGAGCCAGTAGATGAAATAGTGGTACAAGGTGGTAGCTATTTTATGGCTAGTAGAAGTGGAGAACAAATAAAAATAAAATCAGATACTATTACAGTATCAGCAACAGCTTATTATTGTGGTGATAATGCAATAACTGCAACAGGTAGAAGAGCTGTTAGAGATCCAAATGGAATAAGTACAATTGCGGTAGACCCATCAGTAATTCCGTTAGGAACATTAGTATATGTTGAAGGTTATGGAAAAGCAGTAGCAGCAGATGTTGGAACTGCAATAAAAGGTAACAAAATAGACGTATATACAAGTACCTACAAGGAATCATGTCAATGGGGCAAAAAGACAGGTCTTCAGGTAGGAATAATAGCATATCCTGGAGAATGGTAAAAAGTAAAATATAAAAAAAGAGTGAAGAGTTAGCAGCCTTATGTGAGTAATCACAAGGCTGCTTTTTGACTCTTTAGGAAATTATTTTTTGTTTTAATCGATTTGACAGAATTAAATTATATTAGTACTCTAGTTATATATTATATGAAAGGAAGAGATTATTTGATTAAGGAAGTTATAGTTGTTGAAGGCAGAGATGATATTACAGCAGTAAAAAGAGCAGTTGATGCAGAGATTATAGCAACAAGTGGATTTGGAATTAATGCAAAAACTATTGAGAGAATAAAGGAAGCTCAAAAGAGAAAAGGTGTAATAATATTGACAGATCCAGATTTCGCAGGAGAGAAGATAAGAAGTATTATATCTAAGAGAGTTAAAGGTGTTAAACATGCTTATATATCACAAGAAGATGGTTTAAGAGCAAAAGATGGTAATATAGGAGTAGAAAATGCTAAACCAGAAGTGATTTTGAAGGCATTAGAAAATGCTAAGATTACATTAGAAGAAAAGCAAGAATTTTTTAATATGACAGATATGTATTATTTCAAATTAACAGGAAGTTCTGATTCAAAGGCAAGAAGACAACTTTTAGGTAAGCTCCTAGGAATAGGATATGGTAATGCTAATCAAATGGTTTCTAGACTTAACAATTATGGAATTACAAAAGAAGAATTTATAGATGCTATAGAAAAAATAAAAAAGCAATTAGGAGAATAAAATAATGGATATACAAGATTACAAAACACAAGAATTAGTTAAGAAGTATAACTTTAAATTTTCAAAAAGTTTAGGTCAAAACTTCTTAATAGATGATTCGGTGCTATCGGATATAGTAAATGGGGCTGATGTTAATGAAGATGATTTAGTAATAGAGATAGGGCCAGGAGTAGGTTCTCTTACAGCACAATTATTAAACAAAGCTAAAAAAGTAACATCTATAGAATTAGATAATGACTTGATACCTATACTTACTAATGAACTAGGGGAACATCCTAATTTTACATTAATTCATAATGATGCATTAAAGGTAGATTTTAATGAAATAATTGGTGATGAAAAAAGTGTAAAGTTGGTTGCTAATCTCCCTTATTATGTTACAACTCCAATAATAGTTAAATTATTAAAAGAAGGATATAATTTTAAATCTCTTACAATAATGATTCAAAAGGAAGTTGCAGAGAGGATGAATGCAGAGCCTAATTGCAAAGATTATGGTTCATTATCGTTATTGGTACAATATTATTGTGATACAAGAATAATAAGAAAAGTATCTCCAAGTAGTTTTATTCCAAGACCTAAAGTTGATTCAATAGTTATAAGACTTGATAGGTTACAAGAACCAAGAGTAAAGGTTAAAGATGAAAAATTAATGTTTGATATAATTAGAAATGCTTTTAATATGAGAAGAAAAACTTTATGGAATTGCACAAAATTTTTAGGCCTTTCAAAAGATGATATGGAAAAAGCTTTTGAGATGAGCAGTATTGACTGTAAAAGAAGAGGTGAAACATTAACTCTTCAAGAGTTTGCACAATTATCAGATGTTATATCGACGTTAAGATAGAATTATATTATTAACACTCATTGAGAATATCAATGAGTGTTTTATTAATAAATTAGAATAATAAATTTTGCTATGCCATATACTGTATAGAATAGTACATGTGGAGGTAATAGGAGCTTGGCACATAATAAATTGTATAGGAATTTTATAATATTACAGGGTGATGAAAAGAAGATTTCTGATGATAAGTCTTGTTCTGGATATGCTAAGATCGAAGCAAAAGGTGATAAGTGTAAAATATCATTCTATGCTCAGAATTTAAATCAAGAAGAAAAGTATTCTATAGTACTTATCTGCTATAAAAAAGAAATTAAACAAATAGTAGATTTAGGCTCCTTAAAAATAAGAGAAGGCGGAAAAGGAGAAGTTACTAAGGAATATTATATTAATGATATTGCTGGACTGGGAATTGATTATGGGAAGATATCTGGGGCTGCAGTAATGTTAGATCGAGAAGAAGAGTCAAAATATATATTATATGGATTTATGAGTGGAGAACATATTAAGGATGATTGGAAGAAGTGCAAAAAGGTAAAACACAAGGATAATGATGATAATTGGAAAAATGATATAGTTATAGAAGAGAAAAAGAAAGAAGAAAAAAATAAGTCTGAACTTTGTGATAATAAGCAGAAAAAAGATAAAGAAGTATTAAAGGATACAGATAAAAAATGTGAGAAAAAATCAGAGCATAAGGAAGCTGTAGAAGAGAAAAAAATAGAAATATCAAAAGATAAAATAAAAGAAGATAAAAATGATAAAGAAAAGTGTGATAAAGAGAAAAAATCAAAAGAAGATACTTGTTGTAAGAAGAATGAAGAATGCAAGTGTAAACATAAATATCTAAATGATGATCATGACGATAAAGATAAGTGCAATAGAGAAAGTGGTGTTAATATAGATTTTGCTGGATACGAAAGTGATATAGAAGATAATAAGGAAGTAGATTGTTTTGATTTTGATTTAAGAGGTGAGATAGGCGAATATTTTTCTGAAGTAGCTAAAGGATTTGAAGAAATAAAACATAAATTTAAAGATATAAAATATTGTAAGTGGTATAAGGTTAATATAGATAATATAGAAGATATGTGCAATGTTGAAGATTATAGCAAATATACAGTAGTATATTATCCTATGCTAAATTATTTCCCTTATATAAAGAGATATGGATATTTTTTATTAGGGTATAAATGTGATAAACGCGGAAATGCTAAATATATAGTATATGGAATTCCAGGAAGAAAGGATATAGAAGAACAACCGTATATGGGCAAAACTGGATTTGTAACATGGATGCCAGAGAAGAGTTCAGATAGAGGTTATTGGTTAATGTTTTATGATTATAAAAAATCTATTGTAGTGGTACCGATGAAGCAATAAGATTTGTAGCACAATGTTTGCGAATATATAATTTACGTATTATAATGAAGTATATTAGGAGAAACTAATAATAGTTTCTCCTAATATACTATTTTGCTTTATTCTGGGAGGAAAGATATGCGTAAGGTTTTATTAGAAATTGGCAGTATAAAAATATATAGTTATGGATTAATGATAGCTATTGCTATAATAGTAGGAACAATTATGTTCTGTAAAAGAGGAAAAGATAAAAAGTATAATGAAGATTATTTACTGAATGCTGTTATAATTTCAGTTATATCAGGATTATTAGGTGGTAAGTTACTATATATTTTAGTTGAGATAAAAACTATTATAAAGGATCCGTCTATATTACTTAATGTAGGTGAAGGTTTTGTTGTATATGGCGGTATAATAGGTGGAGCTTTAGCACTTGCAATATATAGTAAGATTAAGAAGTGGAACATATTAGAAGTGTTTGATTTAGCTGTGCCAGCACTTGCAATAGCTCAAGGGATAGGAAGAATAGGATGTTTCCTAGCAGGATGTTGTTATGGAGGAGAAACTGATTTATGGATAGGGGTTGAATTTCCAGCAGATTCATTAGCACCAACTGGAGTACTATTACATCCTACTCAATTGTATTCATCAGCTTTTGATTTTGTATTGGTAATAGTGCTTATTTTATATTCTAGAAAGAAAAAGAGAAGTGGAAGTGTATTTTCATTATATTTGATTTTATATAGTATAGGTAGATTCTTAGTTGAATTCTTGAGAGATGATCCAAGAGGTGCAGTAGGTATATTCTCTACATCACAAGTTATATCTATTTGTGTGTTTATAGGTGCAATAATTTTCAACTGCATTATGAAAAATAAAGGAAGTGTTGTTAAGAGTGAAGAAAAGAATAATCAATAAGAGGGTAATGCTAATTTGCTTGACTCTTATATTAACAATGGTACTAACAGGATGTTCAACTGTTGATAAAGCATTAATAAAATTAGGCTTTAGAAATACAGATTTTGAATATATGGTTAAAAATAAAGTTGATAAGATTATAATACAGAATTCTAGGGATACTGGTTTTAGGTTTATAGTAACAGATGATAAAGCAATAAATGATATATATAAGATTCTAAGAAATGGTAAGGTTACTGATAAGAAATCATCTTTAGATCCAGATTATGTATTTGAGGTACATATGGTGGGAGATGAAGTTAAATATTATAATTATGTAGTTTCGGTTAGCGACAAAGGAATAGGAAACTTCTATAATGATGATATATCTTATTCGGTATCTAGTAATCTTGATGATACTATACTTAACAATCTAGAATTCATTAGAAAACCTAAGAATTTTACAGATATATATTACAATAGTATATTAGATGTTTTAAAGAAAAATAAAAAACAATTATCAGACAAGAATAATAAAGTTGGAATAAATATATCAGCAGATGTTGATTGCTTGAAGTATATGTTTTCTGTAGATTTAGAGCAATTTAAGAAAGATATAAAGAAAGTGATTCCAAATGCAGATTTAGTTTCTGGAGATATATCGAATTATGATACTGTTGTAACAATAAGTAATAAAGGATATAGTACCAATTTATTCAAAACAGTTATTACCATAGATGATAAATTAAATAAATCATATGTGACATATTATGTAAAAGGTACTTATGAATATAAGAATTGGGATATAGACATAAGTGAACCAGATACTAAACCAAGCAATTGGTAAAACAAACAAGAACAGGAGAGATATTAATATATGGGAAGTTGTGAAAATTGTGCAAGTAGAGATAAGTGTAATTCAAAAGGAGCATCAAATTGTTCAATAAAAGTTTACCCTAAGTATGGTAAGGTAAAAAATATAATAGGTGTAATAAGTGGTAAAGGTGGAGTAGGAAAGTCTACTGTAACAGGAATGTTAGCATCTTCATTAGCTAAAAAGGGTTATAAAGTAGGTGTATTAGATGCAGATATAACAGGACCATCTATGCCTAGATTCTTTGGAATTAATAAGCAGAGAGCAAAAATATTAGCTTTAGATGAGAATACAGTTAAGTTTGTTCCAGTAACTACTGATAGTGGAATAAAGATTATTTCATTAAATCTAGTTACTCAAGTAGAAGAAGAACCTGTAATATGGAGAGGTCCTGTTATAAATGGTGTTTTAAATCAATTTTATACTGATACAGAATGGGGAGAATTAGACTATCTTTTAATAGATATGCCACCTGGAACAGGAGATATTGCATTAACAGTAATGCAAGATTTCCCGATAAATGAATTGATTATAGTATCAACACCTCAAGATATGGTATCTATGATAGTTAAAAAAGTAGTTATTATGGCTCAAAAGATGGGAGTTAAAATAAAAGGTGTTGTTGAAAATATGTCTTATATAACATGTGAAGGATGTGGAAAAAAGACACGTGTATTTAGTAAAAAGTCTGCAGAAGAAAATGCAGAGTATTTAGGAATTCCTTTAATAGGTGAATTGCCAATAGACTTAGATTTTACAGAAGCATTAGAACAAGGTAAGGCAGAGCAATATGTAATAGATAGTCCATTATATTCATTAATATTTGAAGGATTATACTAATAATTTATAATTTCCTGGTTAAAATAATAAGGAATTATTTTAAGGAAGGAGATTATTAAGTATGAAGGCTATAGTTGATCAAGAAACATGTATTGGATGTGGATTATGTCCATCTATATGTGACGTTGTTTTTGAGTTAAAGGATGATGGTAAAGCACATGTTATTGTTGATGAAGTACCAAGAGATAATGAAGATGAAGCTAAGGATGCAGAATCTAGTTGTCCAGTTTCTGCAATTACATGTGAATAAATACAAGAGGTTGTAGTTATAACAAGTAGCTACAACCTCTTTGGTATAAATAGAACAAAATCTATACTTATAACTAGTATAGATCTTTATATATAATCTTGAATACCTTGAGAGATTCTTCTATTCTAGGCTTTAGTATTTTTTTTCTTCTTTTGAATTCATCATAACCTAGATCTGTTAACCTATATATCTTTTGAAATTTTTTATGAGGATCATCCCATTCGCCAATAACAAGACCTTCTTTTTCGAATTTTTTTAAAATAGGATATATTCCACCGGTGCTAGGAATCCATAATCCGTTAGTATTATTTCCTATCTTATGAGAAATATCATTACCATTAGATGGCGATTTACTCAAAATATACAAAATATATATAGGCAATAGTCCTTTTGTAAATACTTGCCCTACTGCAGCTTGTTCTTTTTTTATTTTTTTTAGTTGAGCTACTTTTTGTTTATATTCTTCATATAATTTTTTCTCTTCTTCTTCATATTCTTTTGTTGTAAGTAAGTTAAAATCATCCATTATTTTATACCTCTTGAATTACAAAACCGACTAATCCTGGGCCAGTATGTACACCTAATGAAGGTGTTAAAATCTGACGACCTATATAATTGATCATAGGCAAATCCTTTATTGAATTATATAGAGCATCTCCGTCTTCTTTTGCATGTCCGTCAATTATCCAAACATTACATTTACCTTCAGATAAATGTTTATCAAGAATTTCATGTAGCTTCTTGATAGATTGTTTACGACCACGAGCTTTAGCATAAGTTTCATAAATACCTTCCTCAGAAACTTTTATTATTGGTTTTAGCTTAAGGACTTCCCCTATAGTCCCTGCTACCTTCCCTATTCTTCCACCTTTTTTTAGATACTCTAAAGTATCTAAAGTAAAGTATACATTTATTTTTTTTCTAAGTAAAGGAAGAGCAACAGCAATATCATTAAAAGACTTTCCACTTTCTATCATCTTGGCAGTTTCAATAACTAGAGCTCCTTGCCCCATTGTTAAAGTCTTTGTATCATATACAAATGATGTTAAACTAGGATGATTATCTAAAATAAGTCTCATAGAATTTAGAGTTCCTGACAAGTTAGAAGATATATCTAAAACAATTAAATGAGTATATCCTTCATTTTCAATTTCTGTGATTAAATTTTCGATATATTCAACACTAGGTAAAGAAGTTGTTGGAATTTCATTAACTAAATTAGCATATACTTCTTCTGGTTTTATGGTAACATTATCGAAATATTCAGCGTCCTTGTATATTATTCTAAAAGGGGCAACCTTTATATTATATCTATCAATTACATCTTGAGTTAAATCAGCTGCACTATCAGTTAATATGGCTATTTTTTCCATGACAATATACCTCCTAATGGAATAAAAAAATATTCCAAACTATATCACTTTTGATAAGGTTAACTATATCAGAACTGATATAGTTTTACAATAGAATAATAAAAAAAACATATAAAATTTACAATGTGATAAATTGGATGAATAGGGGAATGATTACATAAATATATTATCAATATTGATAATGTTTATTATGCTTTGAAATTATAATAGATTGATAAGTTTGAATGCTAATTTTTAATAATTTATATATTGGAAGTAATGCTGTATTTTATGTATAGAAAGAATAAAATCTAAAAAAATATCAATAGATATATAAAAAATATCTATTGATAGATAAATGGTACAAATTTAACTTAATATCAAAATATCAATGATAATGTAGATTGATATATTAAATCTAATGAAGTATAATATTTAAGGTTGAATACTATATATTGTATATGAGGTGATAAGGGATGCTATATGTTGTTAAAAGGGATGGAAGACGAGTAGAATTCAACCCTGACAAGATATCTAAAGCAATAAGTAGAACAGCAAAAGAAGAAGGGTTAGAATTAAAAACAAGCCAGATATTTGATGTTGTTCAAAAAGTAATAAATTATATTGAAATGACAGAACAAGAGAAAATCTCAGTAGAAGATATTCAGAATCTTGTTATAAAAGCATTAAAGGACAGTGGACATAAAGATATAGCCATTGCTTATTCCAATTATCGTATTGAGAGAACAAAGGTAAGAGATATTAAATCTGACTTAATGAAGGCAATTCAGAGAATAGGGGTAGAAACTGATAGGGATAATGCTAATGTTGGTAATAACTTTAGTTCGAAGTTACTTAGAATAGCTTCTGAATCTAATAAGTGGCATAATTTAGCTACAATGCCTAAATATTTAGCAAAAGAACATGAAATGGGAAACTTGTATTATCATGATTTGGATAGTTACAATTTGACTACAAACTGTTTACATATACCAACTAGAGAACTTCTAATGAATGGTTTTAATACTGGATATGGAACTATAAAAAAACCTAAACGTATAGAAACTGCAGCTGAATTATCATGCATACTTTTACAATCTTCTCAGAATGATATGTTTGGAGGACAATCACATCCGAATTTTGATAATGATATGTCAATTTTCGTTGAACCAACTAGACAAGAGATAAAAGATGAATTAAAAGAATTAGGATTATCAGATGAAAAGATATCAGAAGTATTAGAGGAAAAAGTTAAAAAGAGAGTGCATCAAGCAATGCAAGGAGTTGTTTATAATTTAAATACCATGCATTCAAGAGCAGGATCTCAAGTTCCATTTAGTTCTGTAAATATAGGAATACCAGAGAGTAAAGATGCTGCATTAATATGTGAAGCATTTTTAGAGGAATATGAAAAGGGATTAGGAAAAGGTGAACAACCAATATTCCCTAATATAATATTTAGAGTTAAGGAAGGCGTAAATAGAGAACCAAATGATCCGTATTTTTATTTGTATGAATTAGCATGTAGAGTAGCAGCTAAGAGAATGAATCCAACATTTATGAATATAGATGCAGATTTTAATAAAGAATATTATGATAATGGATATATGCCTGCAACAATGGGATGTAGAACATATCTTATGAAGAATATTAATGGTGAACCAGGATGTAGCGGTAGAGGTAATATAGCACCTACTACAATTAATCTTCCTAGAATAGGAATTCAAGCTAAGGGCAATATAGATAGATTTTTTGAAATATTTGAAGAAAGAATAAATCTAGCAAAAGAATCACTATTAAATAGATATGATGTATTAAAGAAACTAAAGGTAAGAGATCTTCCATTTGTAGCTGGACAACATTTGATGAAAGGTTCAGAAGGTTTATCTCAAGAAGATTCTATAGAGCCTATATTAAAACAAGGAACATGGGGAATAGGATTTATAGGATTAGCAGAAACATTAGTTGCATTAACTGGCAAACATCATGGTGAGGATGAGGCATCAAGAGAACTAGGTTTAAAGATTATTACATTCTTAAGAAATAAGATAGATGAATTTACAGAAGAAACTCATCTTAATTGGAGTTGTTATGCAACACCAGCAGAAGGATTATCTGGTAAGTTTATAAAGCAAGATCAAAAACTATATGGTAAAATACCAGGAGTTACAGATAAAGAATACTATACTAATAGCTACCATATACCAGTTGGATATGCTATATCTATAAAAGATAAAATTCAGATAGAAGCACCTTATCATAAGTTGTGTAACGGTGGACATATAAGCTATATAGAAGTTGATGATAACCCTACAGGAGAATGTATAATGGATATAATAAATTATGCATATAAACATACTAATATAAGTTACTTGGGTGTTAATTTCCATATTAGATATTGTAAGGATTGTGGTGAATCATTGCAAAGTCATGAATGTAGATGTCCAAAATGTAATAGCACTAATATTCAAGGGATATCAAGAGTTACAGGATATTTAAGTTTAGATGAAAGATTTGGACCTGGAAAAGTATCAGAAAGAAATGATAGAATAACTCACACTAAGACACATGCAAATATGTACAAGAAATAGAATATAAAAGAAGAATCCAATGTTGTTTGATGATATTTACATTATCAAGCAGCATTGTTTTTTTGTTGATAGAATATATGTGTTATGGTGGATGGAAAGATAACAAAAAATGCGTTTTAAAGAGAGAACTTGATTATAAGTGATAGGAAACGTTATCAGTAGACGAATGAATTATTTTTGAAAAAACTTGCATATATACCTGCAAATTATTATAAAATTATAAAAACAACAATAAAATTTGAAAGATTAATAAACAAACCTTGCAAAAAAGCTTAAAATAGATAGGTTATACTATTGTTATTTAAGTGTTGATATGATAAAATAAAATGTAAAAAAAAGAATAATAATCTAATCTAGGGCGAGATTAGTTATTATGTATAGTGAAAGTGATAAAGAGGGGGATTTTCATGTCAATTAAGAATTTAAGTAATGGCAAAGAAATATTTATTGTGGATACCACCCTTAGAGATGGAGAACAAACAGCAGGAGTTGTTTTTTCTAATCCAGAAAAGATAGCAATTGCAGAAATGTTAAGTGATTTAGGCGTAGATCAATTAGAAGTAGGTATACCAACAATGGGTGGCGATGAAAAAGAAGCTATTAAGACAATTGTTAAGAGAAATCTTAAAAGTAGTATAATGGCTTGGAATAGAGCTGTAATATCAGATATAGAACAATCTATAGATTGTGGTGTAGATGCAGTAGCTATTTCAATATCAGTTTCAGACATTCATATAATTAATAAATTAAAAACATCAAGAGAATGGGTTCTTGATCACATGGTTAAGGCAGTAGAATTTGCTAAGAAGAATGGTTTATATGTATCTGTTAATGGAGAAGATGCTTCAAGAGCTGATAAGGAATTCTTAATAGAATTCATTAATGCAGCTAAACAAGCAGGTGCAGATAGATTTAGATATTGTGATACTGTAGGTGTAGAAGAACCATTTAAATTAGAAGAAGATATAAAGTATATATATGATAAAACAAAATTTGATATAGAAATGCATACACATAATGATTTTGGTATGGCAACTGCAAATGCTATAGCAGGATTAAGAGGTGGTGCTAACTATGTTGGAGTAACTGTAAATGGATTGGGCGAAAGAGCTGGTAATGCTGCATTAGAAGAGGTTGTAATGGCATTAAAATATGTCTATAAGATGCAAACAGATATGGATACTAAGAAGTTTAGACCAATATGTGAATATGTATCAAAAGCATCAGGAAGAGAATTGCCTATATGGAAGGCTATAGTAGGAAGCAACATGTTTGCACATGAATCAGGAATTCATGCTGATGGTGCTATCAAGAATCCTAAGAATTACGAAGCATTTGATCCTAGTGCAGTAGGTCTTGAGAGACAAATAGTAATAGGTAAGCACTCAGGAAGAGCTGCTATAATAAATAAATTTAAAGAATATAATGTGGAGTTAACAGATGAAGAAGCTAACTTAATGCTTGAAGAAGTAAGAAAAGTAGCAGTTCAATTAAAAAGATCTTTATTTGATAAAGAATTAGTTCAAATATATAAAAGAATACATCAATAAGCTTTAATACACAATTTAGGGAGGATTAGTAAATGGTAAAGTTGTTTAAAGAAGGTGCATACTTACTAAACGGAGTGGAAATAGTTGAGGATGGAAGTGAACAAGCTGCAATACTTAAGAGTAAGCTTGGGGATAATTATCCATCAAAAGAAGAAGCTAAGAAGAATACTATGGCATACGGAATATTAAGTAGCCATAATACTTCTGGTAATATGGATAAGTTAAAGATTAAATTTGACAAATTAACATCTCATGATATTACTTTTGTTGGAATTATTCAAACAGCAAGAGCTTCAGGATTAGAGAAATTTCCAGTTCCATATGTACTAACAAACTGTCACAATAGTTTATGTGCTGTTGGAGGAACAATAAATGAAGATGACCATATGTTTGGTTTATCATGTGCAAAGAAATATGGTGGAGTTTATGTACCACCTCATCAAGCAGTAATTCATCAATTTGCTAGAGAAATGTTAGCAAGTTGTGGAAAGATGATATTAGGATCAGATAGTCATACACGTTATGGTGCTTTAGGAACTATGGCTATAGGAGAAGGTGGTCCAGAATTAGTTAAACAATTATTAAACAAGACATATGATATAAATATGCCTGGAGTAGTAGGAGTTTATTTAACAGGTGCACCTCAAAAAGGTGTAGGACCTCAAGATATTGCTTTAGCTATAATAGGAGCAGTATTTGCAAATGGCTATGTTAATAATAAAGTAATGGAATTTGTAGGAGACGGTGTCGCTAATTTAAGTGCTGATTTTAGAATTGGTATAGATGTTATGACAACAGAAACTACATGTTTATCATCTATTTGGAAAACAGATGATAAGATAAAGGACTTCTATGCTATCCATGGAAGACCAGAAGATTATAAAGAATTAAATCCAGGAAAAGTAGCATACTATGATGGAATGATATATGTTGATTTATCTCAAGTTAAACCAATGATAGCTATGCCATTCCACCCAAGTAATGTTTATTCAATAGAAGAATTAAATGCAAATCTTTATGACATATTAGATGATGTTGAAAAGAAAGCAGGAATAAGCTTAGACAACAAGATTAAATTTACATTAAAGGATAAAGTTCATAATGGTAAGTTATATGTAGAACAAGGAGTAATAGCAGGATGTGCTGGTGGTGGATTCGAGAATATCTGTGATGCAGCTGATATATTAAGAGGTACATCAATAGGAAATGATGAATTCTCACTTAGTGTATATCCAGCATCTCAACCAGTATACATGGAATTAGTTAAGAATGGTAGAATAGCTGATTTAATGCAAACAGGTGCAACAGTACGTACAGCATTCTGTGGACCATGTTTTGGTGCAGGAGATGTACCTGCAAATAATGGATTAAGTATCCGTCACTCTACTAGAAACTTCCCTAACAGAGAAGGTTCTAAGATAACAAACGGACAAATTGCTTCAGTAGCACTTATGGATGCTCGTTCAATAGCAGCAACAGCAGCTAACAAGGGATATTTAACAGCAGCTACAGATATAGATGTAAACTTTACTAAACCAAAATATTTCTTTGATAAAGCAATTTATGATAACAGAGTTTATAATGGTATAGGAAAAGCTGACCCTTCAGTAGAAATTAAGTTTGGACCTAATATAGTTGATTGGCCAAAGATGGTAGCGTTAACTGACAACTTACTACTAAAGGTTGTATCAGTTATTCATGATCCAGTTACAACTACTGATGAATTAATACCTTCAGGAGAAACTTCTTCTTATCGTTCTAATCCATTAGGTTTAGCTGAATTTACTTTATCTCGTAAGGACCCAGCATATGTAGGTAGAGCAAAAGAAATTCAAAAAGCTGAAAAGGCTAGAGAGGCAAATGAATCTCCAATATCTGCAGTAGCTGAACTTGAAGGAGTATTTAACACTATCAAAGGTAAATTCCAAGATGTTAACAACGATAATACAGGAATAGGTAGTACAATTTATGCAGTAAAACCTGGAGATGGTTCTGCACGTGAACAAGCAGCATCATGTCAAAAAGTTTTAGGTGGTTGGGCTAATATCGCTAAAGAATATGCAACTAAGAGATATCGTTCAAACTTAATTAACTGGGGTATGTTACCATTCATATATGAAGAAGAAATATGCTTTGACAATGGAGATTATATATTTGTACCAAATATAGTTGAAGCTGTAAAGGAAAAGAAGAGTACAATAACTGCTTATGTAGTTAATAAAGACATGAAGGAATTCGAGTTAAAACTTGGAGAACTTACAGATGATGAAAGAGAAATCATCTTAAAGGGATGTTTAATTAACTATTACAGAGGCTAATTATAATAAAATATTATTGATAAATTAAAAAAACCATCTTGCTTAAAATTATATAAGCAAGGTGGTTTTTAAGAAGACAGGGAGAGTGTCGACATGGAAAAACAAGAAATAATAAAATTAAATTTAGATTCATTATGTGTGTATAAGAAGATATTTTCAGAAAAAGTTGGGGATAAATTCTCAAAGCTTGTGGATAAAATAGTTCAAGATTCTAATGTAAATGAAGTTATATCTGCATATAATGATTTTACTTATGAATTATTTAAAGCTAGCAAGAATTTATCTTTTAAAGAAAGTATAGTTGATGAAATTTTATTAGATCATAACCCATATAGTTTAGGATTAGAGTTAAATGGAGATGTTCCAGGATTCACATTTCAAGGGATAAAATCTGAACTACAAAATATAAGCGATATATTGAAAATAAGTAGTAAAGACATAAAAGAATTAATTATAGGAAAATTCTCAGATGATGAGGTAATTAAAGATAGAATTAATTCTTTAATAGATTGGGGAATAGAATCTATAGAATATGTTCCTCAAAATGGTATGGCATATGAGAAGATTAAAGCTGTACTAATGAATACAGATAATTGGGGCGAATGTATAGACGAATTAAGTGAATTTTATAGAGATAATGGAACTGGGCGTGCATCAGCTTATGCTGCTTTCGTTTGGGAGAGATTTGATAATGAAGAAGAAGGCCATTTAAGAGAAATACTTGAACCAGATCCAATAAGATTATCAGATTTAATAGGTTATGAAGAGCAACAAGAAATAATAAAGAACAATACTATTAACTTATTAAAAGGATATCCAGCTAATAACCTTTTATTATATGGTTCAAGAGGTACAGGAAAGTCATCTACAGTTAAGGCTATATTAAATGAATACTATGAACAAGGATTAAGACTTATAGAAGTAGATAAATCTCAATTAAGTGATTTTACTAGAATAATAAGATTACTTCGTCATAAGAAACAAAAATTTATAATATTTGTTGATGATTTAGTGTTCCAAGAAGGGGAAGAAGGATATTCAGCACTTAAGACTATATTAGAAGGAAGAATTGAGAATAGACCTGATAATATACTTATTTATGCTACTACTAATAGAAGACACCTTATAAAAGAAAAATTCTCTGATAGAGATGATATTCATTATAGAGATACACAAGAAGAACAATTATCATTAGCTGATAGATTTGGAATTACTGTAAGTTTCTTGACTCCAAATCAAAATGAATTCTTGCATATTGTAAACAGTTTGGTAAAAAGTAGGAATTTAGAAGTCGATGTAGAATATATAAAACAAGAGGCTATAAAATGGTCTCAATGGTATAATGGTAGATCTCCAAGAGCTGCAAGACAATTTGTAGATTGGCTAGAAGGTCAAATTAATAACAAATAATCAAGTGATTTATAAAATTAGGAGAGACATTTAGAAATGGGCAGAAAAATAAGACTAGCAGGTATAGCATATGAAAGTTTGGTTAATGGACCTGGAATGAGAAGAGTATTTTTTTCACAAGGGTGCAAACATGACTGCAAAGGGTGTTTTAATCCTGAAACTCATGATTTTTATGGGGGCGAGGAGAAAGACATGGACGAATTAATAGAAGATGTATTAGATAATCCAATGCTTAGAGGTGTTACTTTTAGCGGCGGAGACCCTTTTGAAAGGGCTGAAGATTTTGCGTATATGGCACAAAATTTTAAGAAATCTAATATAAATATCTGGTGTTATACTGGATATACTTTTGAATACATTATCGAAAATAAACATAAGATAAATGGGTGGAGTGACCTGATTGAAAATATTGATGTATTAGTAGATGGAAGGTTCGACATGTCAAAACAAGATGAGGGTTTAAGATTCAGAGGATCATCTAATCAAAGAATTATAGATGTTCAAGCAAGCTTAACAGAGGGAAAAGTTGTGTGCTTAGAATACTAGACAGTTGTAGTAAAGTGTTAAATTTAATTTAATGATATTAAGAAAAAATTATAAAAGACGAAATAAAGTCTATAAAGTTCATTAATTGTTTACCATAATTTACTAATGGTAAATTGAATTAGGAACTACAAGATGATATTCTATAAGTACAAGAAAAACAATAAAACGTTAAGTTAAGAAAGGATGAGAAATTATGAACAGGATACCACCATCAGAATTATGTGTAATGAAAGTAATATGGAGTAGCAGTGAACCTTTATCTTCTAGACAAATTATTGATATTCTAGAAGAAGAAAAGGGGTGGAAGAGAACTACAATATTAACACTATTATCTAGATTGGCTGAAAGAGGTTTCTTAAGCACAGAAAAAATAAAGAGATATACTTATTATACTCCTTTAGTTGACAAAGATGATTATGTGAAATTAGAAACTAAAGAATTCTTTGATAAGATTCATGAAAATTCACTAAAGAGTTTGGTAACTGCTTTACATGAAAATCATGATTTATCAGACAAAGATTTAGAAAACCTTGAAAAGTGGGTAAAAGAAAAATAGTAGTGTTACCTATATATGTAGGCAACAAAAATGGAATGGATTGTAGGGAATCTAATAAAAACATTTATAATTAGTAGTGTGGGGATTATAGTATTATTAATACTAAGAAGTACATTGTTTCAAAAATATAGGAAGGTTGTTTCTTATTATAGTTGGATAATATTATTAATAAGAATGATGTTTCCAATTAGTATAACAATAGATGTTACAGAGATTATTAAAAATGCTAGTAATTCTATAAGTAGCTTCTTAAAATTATTTATAAATATAGGGGATAAGCTAGAAAGAATTTCTAATATTAAAATAATAGGGTATATATGGCTTATAGGTGCTATTATAATAGCTATATACAAAATAAGTACTTATATTGCTCTTAAGAAAAATATATTAGGAATAAGTTATGCAGTAGAGGATAAGAGAATTATTGATATCTATAACAAGGTTTTAAAGGATATGAATATTAATAAGGAAATCCATCTTAAGCAAAATAAAGATAATGTAATTCCGTTTGGAATAGGAATATTTAAAAAGTATATTGTATTACCCAATATAAACTATAATAATGAGCAGATTGAATGGATATTGAGACATGAGCTCACTCACTTTAAATATAATGATATATTAGTAAAAATGTTGTATATGATTGTAAGTATAATTTATTGGTTTAATCCATTAATATACTTAATAAGCAAGGTTATAGAAGCTGATTGTGAATTATCATGTGATGAGAGAGTTTTGAGAAGATGTAGACAGGAACAAAAACAACAATATGCCTTAACAATATTAACATCTGTTAAACAATGTAGAAATAATAATATTGGAATAAGTACAACACTTGGAAGAGAATTTTCTATAAAGTTTAGAGTAGAAAGAATATTTGCAGAAAACTTAAAAAGAGGATTTACCATTATAGTGTGTATATTTTTATTGATTTTGGCAACAATGTTTAGTTTTACGATAAATGATAATCAAGCAATTAATGATTATAATATTAAAATAGAGCAAAATAAATAAAAAATTGGTGACCTTTAATTTAGGCCACCAATTTTTTTTATTTATTATTTTTTATATATTTATTAACTTGTTTTTCTAATATTGAAAATGGAGCTGGACCTACATCTAAAATAACTTTATTGAAATCTTTTAAATTAAAATTATCTTTTAATTCTTTAGAAGCATTGTCTCTAAGTTCTGCAAATTCAAGATATCCCACATAGTATTGCAAGTAATTAGCAGGGTCTTCTATTACTGTATGATATATAGATTCAGCTATAGAGCTATCATAACCGTAATCAGATAAGAAATCTTCAGTATCTTTTAATGTCCATCCATTGTAATTGACTTGAATATCTATTAGTGTTGGAATAGCTAAACATATTTCTGAATATGCTTGATTAAACTTAATTAAGTTATTATCATCACAATTAGTAAGCTCATATGATTGCATTTCAACATAAGTTGCCCAACCTTCAGTGTATCCTCCAAAGTTTAATAAGTGTCTTATAGGATAAGGGTTAGTGGAATTAAAGTAAGTCACTTGATATAAGTGTCCTGGATAACCTTCATGAGCTAAAGTAGAAAATAAAGATGATTCATCTACTTGGCTATTATTAATATATATAACATTATTAGAATAGTCATCTATAGGTGGTACCATAAAGAATGCTGGACTTAAGTGTTCTTCTAATGAAGGATCAACAGATAGAACTTTATAGCTTGCATCAGCTGCTTTAGGATAATAATCAGTCATCCTTTGTTTTAATAATTCTAATATTTGATTTGGATCAGTTGATTCAGGGGTTTGATTACTGTATTTTTCTATTATATCTGGTGATGAATTTAGAATAGTACTTAATTCTGTGAATTTGCTTACTAGTCTTTGTTTAACCATATCAGTTATATCATCTATAGATTTATCGCTTCCTACTGTATTAGCCACTAAAGCTTCATAATACTCTTTTCCTTTTTTAAAGTTACATAGACCACCATCATTCTTTCCAGATCCTTTTAGATCATTTAAAGAATCAATAAGATTTTGATATGTTGGAACAATAGTGTTTATAACTAAATCTTTATTTTTTTCTTTATAAGAGGCCTTTTCTTCATCAGATAGGTCAGATAAAGTATCTATTTTGTTATCAAATGTAGGTATTAGGTAATTATCTTCAGGGGAAGATATAAATTCTTTACATTGAGAAACTATATCGTCTACTGCAAAATCAGCCATAAATAATCCTTTTTTAGATTTTTTTTGTTCAAAACTAATAATATTTTTAAAGTAGTCTTCTAAAAGTTCTAGTATTTTTAAATAATCTTCAACATCATCTTTGGAATAAAATTTATACTCTGCAAGAGTAACTGGAAGATTAGCTTGAAAGCCTGTAGTAGGCCCTAATATAGTTGCATAATAATCTAATCCATCAGTAAGTGCAGCTGTTTCCAAGTATTTTTTTAATATATCATAGGTTAATTTTTGATCCTTAGTAAGGCAACTATAATCATAGGATTTGAGTTTTTTAAGAATTTTTTTGTTTTCTTTTGAATCTGTACCATCTTCTATATTACTGACACTGAAGTCACCTAAAGTTGCTGGAATATCTTTTATTCCATAGGAAGATGGATCTTTTAAATTATAGTGAAGAGTGATTGTGTCACTAGTTACTGTATCAATGAATTCTTCATTTAAGAATTCATCGAATTCTGCTTGTATCTTTTTTGCACTTTTTGAGTTGGTATTTGTTTTAGAATCAAAGGAACATGATACTAATGAAAAAGTGAGTAAAAAACACAGAGCTACTGAAAGTAATTTTAAATTTTTTCTCATAATATCCTCCATATTAGTGATTGTTAATGCAAAGTGCATTAAGAATATTATAACCTTTTTCTTACAAATAATCTACAAAAGCAGTTATTCAAATTAGAATAGGGGGACTTTAATCTTCATAATGAACTTTAGGATTTTTCATAATAAAAAAATAAGTTAGCGTTTAAAATGTTGTACTGTTTGAACTTTAGTGATTTTACAACATTTAGCTAACTTAATTTTTTTATATTTAGAAATTCTTAATTATTCTATTCATAAACGTGTTTTTTCTTGTCCTTTGCCTTAGCTTGTTTTTTCTTCAAAGGATGCTTTGGATTCTTATCTGACATATTCTATCGCCTCTTTTCTTTCTATGCTATGT
>NZ_JAHLQH010000008.1 GCF_018918325.1 Clostridium sp. MSJ-8
GCTCTAGTTTATCGTTTTTTAAAAAACAAGCAAAGATAAATTTTCAAAATTTTCAGACAATTTAAAGGCGAGATTATGAGAAATTTATTCAATATAAATAAATTTAATCTTTACCGCTGATTTATAATTAAATAACTTGCTTAATTAAAAGGGTTGTGATAATATAGTTTTGTTATTTAATTTAAGGAGCGTTAGTTAAACGGATATAACATACCGCTACGGACGGTACATTATGGGTTCGATTCCTATACGCTCTGCCACTTATTTTGAAGAATGGCTATATAACTAGGCTTTAAGCTTTTTTATATGGTCGTTTTTTTCTATTTTTTCCTCAATTATATTTATGATTAATTTTTTATACAATAATATAGTTATTCTATACTATTATTCAAATTTAATATTATTATTTTCAAATGCTAAATCTAAATAACTTAAATCCACGTCAGTATAAATATATTTAGTTGTATAATATTCATGTTTTTTTTTAACTAAATATATCTCTTCATTATCAATTAAACGTATAGGATTCTGATTAGAATTTAATTTGCATAAAGGTTTTAATCCATCTAAGTTCCATTTTTTCAAGAACTCTTCATATTCCTTTTTCCTAAAATAAGCATAAGCTTGTTTAGAGGTATTTCTTAAATAAATATTACCATTAACTCTAGGAAACTTATAGTAATCTCTAGTTCTAACTTTACTACTAGAAACTAAAATTAAATGATCATCTTCTGCGTATATTAACCATTTATTCCATTTAATTTGATTTATGCCTATTAATTCACCAGTGCTATTATCATAAAATTCAGTAACACTTTCACCAGCTTTTTCTTTATTAAGCACTTTTATTATATTTAACATAATATACCACCTTCTTAAACTTCATATTTTATATAATACATATCATTTGTTGATTCATAGTGGCTATACTCTGTTTTTTTGTGATACCTAAACCTTAACACAAATAATCCACTATGGATTTTTTAGTTCAATCTAATTATAAAATTAGACTTAAACATATTTCTTAAATTCTTAATTAATTTTCGATTAATTCTTATTTTCCTTAAGAGGTTTGTAGGAATGTGTAAAATAACAAATTGAACTAATTTCTATATATTAAATAAATACTTGATTTTACTATAGTGTATAGATTTCATCTAAATTCATTTTAAATAATTCTTAGTGTGTAAGAACAGTAATTTTCATTACGGTAATAATTGGATTATTCTTTTCCGAATCAACAATAAACACCTTTTTTTACTAGTTTTTAAGTGTATATAATGTAAAATATTTGATATTACTAAATTGGTTTGATAAAATATTTATAATAAATATTTAATTTTGTAATATATAAAAATAATTTAATATGAGAGGAAAACAATAAATATGGAATATGAAAAAGAATTAGAAGTTTCTTTAGATAAGATATATGATTTGCCTGAATTTGAGGTCATTGAATATAGCAAAAAATATATAGTGATTTTTGTAAAATTAGCAAAGTGGATAATATTAGATAATAATAGGCAAATGGGAATTCTTGATATGTTATATTGTAAAAAGTCAATAAAAGAAATTTTTGAAATATATAATCAATACGAAGAGGAGATAATAAATGTATTAACTCAAATTGAAGCAAAAAATATAGAAAGTAAAGAAGTAAAATCTATATTCGAAAATAAAAAAATGCATATACATTTAACCAATATGTGCAATATGAGGTGTCCACATTGTTATATGAAATCTGGAAAGGGTTATGAAAATGAATTATCAACACAGGAAATAAAAAAGTTGATTTATGATTTCCATAACTTTGGTGGTACAAATATTTCTATTACAGGTGGTGAACCTGCAATTAGAAAAGATTTTATGGAAATCTTAGAGTATATTAATAAATTAGAAATGAAAGTTTCTATTTTTAGTAATGGTACCTTATGGAGCGAGGAAATGGTAGAAAAGGTAGCAAGTTTAAATATTGAAGGTGTTCAAATTAGCCTTGATGGATATGATGAAGTTAGTAATTCAAGCATAAGAGGTCAAGGATATTTTGACAAGGCTTTAAATACGATTGATTTATTAATAAAAAATGATATATACGTTAAAGTTGCAGTTACTCCACCATATGATTTAATAAAAAGAGATAAAGATAAATATATTAACTTTTCAAGAAAACTAATTTCTAAATATCAAGAAAATGCAATAGAGATTAATTATTCTTTTTTCTTTATGCCAGGAAGGCTATTAAAAAAAGATGAAATAGAAAGAAATAAGGAAGAATATTTCAATATAATAAATTATGTTGTTAAATCTATTTATGGAGATTTTACTGAAGATTCTTTTGTTAATAATGTAATAGGAAATATTCGAGATAGTTGTGGTTTTGGTGGGCTGAATGTTATGGCAAATGGTGACTATTATTTTTGTGATAGAATATCAGATGTAAACAAAATAGGTAATATACGTAATATACCATTTAATGATATATATATAATGATGAAGAAAGCTGAAAAGGCTGCTAAAATTGAAAATTTTAAGCCTTGTGGTTCTTGTGAATTAAGGTATATTTGCGGTGGTGGTTGTAGAGCTGAATTTTTTCCACAGTTCACTTCTTTAACAGATTTTAATAATGTGGATTTTGATATGATAAAGCCAAGAAAATGTGCAGAAAAAGAAAAAATATATAAATTGATGATTGATACTAATGAAAGGTTTTTTAGCTAATTATGTATAAATTAATGATTGTTATCGATGGGCCTCAATCAAGAAAAAATGGATTTGTAGTATTAAAAGTATACTATAGTAAAGATTTGAAAATAAATAAATATGGAAGATATGTGGGCAATAGCATATATGAGGCAGATATTTTTAATTATATTCCTATAGATAATTGTGATGTTAATAAAATAAAAGAAATATTTGAAAAATACTGCAAACAATTATCTTTGAATTCATTTTATATAAAATTAGACTATATAAAAAAATTTTTTTCTATGTTAAAAGAGTATGAAATAGTTTTTATTGATAATACAGATAAAAAACTTTTTCGTGTAGATGAAATTAAATTTAATTGTGAGAATAGAAGAGAGAAATACAAATATGTATTGAATTCATTGAATATTTTATATTATTCTAATAATATTTTAGTGTTACAGTACAATAATGAGTATAAAAATAGTATAAATGAAGTAATTCCAATAGTAAAATTAATGTATTATGATAATGAAAAAGCATATTATCTTATTTTTGATTATTATGGAAATAAAATTGCTTTATCAGATAAAAAAATATCTATTAAATGTGGTAAAAGTATATATTTGAGAAATTATCAATATGAAAAAAGTATTGTTTCAAAATTAATTTCCGAACATTTTGTTAAACTTTTAAAAAATAAATTTAGTTATTCTGGACATGAGAATATAAAAAAAATAATTGATAAACTTTCAGAATTTAATATTATTGTTCAAAGAGATGAAAATATAATAACTCCTGAAATTAGTGTTAGAAAAATTGAGCCAGGATGGTTTGAATTAGATTTAAATTGTGAAATAAATGGACAAATAATGGATTTGGCTTCTAAAATTAAATTATTTTCAGATAAGAATGAAATCAGAGAAGGCGATAAAACTATTATTTTACCAGAATCAATTATAAATGCAAAGGAGCATTTGATAATTGATTCTGGCAAAATAAAAATTAATGAATCACATATATTAAATATTTTACAAATAATTCATGAAAGTAATAAACATATAAAAGATTTTTTTAAATATTCTGATGTTAGTTTAGAATTACCATCCAATATTACCAATAAGGCTTTTAATTATCAGTTAGAAGGAATAAAATGGCTTAAATTTCTTTTCTTGAATCACTTAGGAGGATGTTTAGCTGATGATATGGGGCTAGGAAAAACATTTCAGGTTATATCTTTTCTAGAAGATAATCAAGTTAAAAATAGTATATATAAAGTATTAATTATAGTTCCAAAATCATTGTTATTAAATTGGGAGAAGGAGTTTGATAAATTTAAATCAACATATAAGGTTGGGATTTATTATGGAAATAATAGAAATGAATTTATATTTGATAATTATAATATAGTTATTACAACCTATAATATTGCTTTTCTAGATAAAGAGGTATTAAATAAAGAAAAATTTTCAATTCTAATATTTGATGAAATTCAAATAATAAAAAATTATAAAGGTGAAATAAGTAATTCATTGAAACAGTTAAATGTACCAATGAAAATAGGCTTATCAGGAACACCAATGGAAAACAATATTTCTGAATTATGGAATATAATGAATGTGTTAAATCCTAAAATTTTTATGGATCATTCATCATTTATAAAAAGGTATAATAAAAGAAATTATTCTGAATTAAAAGATCTTTTAGATTTTTTTATACTTAGACGTATGAAGAAAGAAGTATTAAAAGAAATTCCTAATAAAACTGTTGAGATTATATATTGTGATATGGAACAAGAACAGAGAAAATTATATTCAAGTATTAGTTTAGCATTAAAAAATACTATTATGAGTATGAAGATTTTTTCTGGATCTATAGTATTAAAAGGATTAACTTTATTGAGACAATGTTGTTGTCATCCATTATTGTTAGATAACAAAATAAATGTTGATAATATATATCAGTCTTGCAAAATGGATGTTCTTAAAAATTTAATTAGTAATTTATATAATTCTGGACATAAAATTTTAGTTTTCAGCAATTATACCTCAATGCTTAATATCATTAAAGATGAATTGGAACATAGTTATAATGGATTTATTTATTATTTAGATGGTAAAAGTAAGAATAGAAATAAAATTGTAGAAAAATTTGAAAAATCTCAAAATGGAATTTTCTTGATAAGTATTAAAGCAGGTGGTGTTGGTCTTAATTTAGTTTCAGCACAAGATGTAGTTATAGTTGATCCATGGTGGAATCCTTTCGTAGAGGAACAAGCTATTGATAGAGCATATAGAATTGGACAAGAAAATTCTGTTACTGTTTATAAGCTTGTAGTAGCAAATTCAATAGAGGAAAGGATTATAGAAATGCAAAATGATAAGACAGAAGATTTTAATAAATTGCTTAATGGAATTTCTAAAGATAAAAATATAGATTTAGAAGTTATATTAAATTTATTATAATTAAAGTTTAATTTTTTTATAAAGGTAAAGTGATATGAATAAATTGATAGATTTTTGGATGTATTATCAATATTTTTTAAAAACAAAATATCTTAAAATTCTTAAGGATATAAAAGGACTAGACTATTTGGGAAGAATAGAAAATAAAGATAATACTGAGTGTAAAGGCTATGAAGGATGTTATCCTATAAAAAGAATATTGAAGAAATTAGATATAAAAGATACAGATGCTGTTTTAGATATTGGCTGTGGTAAGGGATTATTTTTATATTATGCATCAAAATTTAAATTTTCTAAAATTGTAGGAATTGACTATTCTGATGAATTAATTAAAATTGCTCAAGATAATCTTAATCTTATTTCAGATGAAAGAATTAAGGTTTTACTGTGTGATGCAAGAACTTTTTCGGATTTTGATAAATATAATTATTTTTTCTTAAATAATCCGTTTAGTAAGAATATAATGGAATATATTGCAAAACAAATCAAATTAAGTTATAAATTAAATCCAAGAAAAATTTGTGTTATTTATCAATTTCCGTTTAATAAACAAATTTTTATTGATCATGGATTTGGTGTTGTATATGATAAGTTTCCAAACAGTATTTTGATTTTGAGTTAAATGTATGCTATAATGTCTATAAAATATATTTGCTATGGAGGGGTTATTATGAAAATTAAATGGAAAGTAAATAAACAGATGAAGAAAAAAGTAATTGCATTTGGATGTTTTTCAAGTTGTGAAAAAATGAGAAATGCCGATTAAGGAGAAGTGTTATGAGAGTGGTTTTAAAATGGAAAGTTAAAAAGAATAAATCTAAGGATGTAAGTGTATCATCAAGTCATTATACTTTTGCTAATTGCAAATCAAAATGTTAAGATACTTTATGTAAGATTAAATAAAAAAGGTAAGATGTGAATTGTTTAAAAATTCATATCTTACCTTTTTAGTTTTAAATATAATACTTCAAGTAATTATTATAATCAATATATTGATATTGTAAAAGATAATGCAATAGCAACAGAATTAAGTGGCAATGGTGGCAATATATATGATGCTTTATTTGGAAATGAAGGCAATGTAGAAGAAATTTTAGATGATTCTTTAGAAGACTATATAACAGGGTGGTAGTATATATATGATGAGCAGATAAATGGAAGAAATAAAAAAATTAATGAAAACTAGAAAAAATATAATAAACATGATTACATCTGTATTTAGCATAGCTATAGTTATATTGAATTTTGTTTTTGTAGTTAAAAATAAGAAAATATTATTTGGAGATACTTCAAATTTTATTATATACATATTAGTAAATGCAATAATATTAGCCATCATATGTATATACTATTTAACGTTGTATTAACTGGAACAAGATATTCTTATAGCATAAGAATTCATACTGAAGATGGTTGTTATTGCTATGATGTAGAATTTCTTGAAGATATAAAGATATTAAAAAATAAAATTAAGGCTAAAAGTGGTTGTGAAATAAAAAAACTTTTAATTTGGGTATGTAATTAAAGAGGGGTGTAGTATCAGTATGTTATTACTAGTAGCTACAACCCTTTTTATTATAGGCACATATCATTTTCATTAATTTTAATACCAATTTTCTCGCCCATTTTAACAATACATTCAAATCCTAAATTAGTCTGTTCTATTATATCCCTATCGATTATTGCGTGATTCTTTTCTAGAAATAATATAGTTGTAGAACCTCCGAATTTAAAATAACCTTTTTCAGATCCTTTAGATACGCGTGTGTTAGGTTTATATGTTTGAATAATTGAGCCTACACCAGTAGCACCTACTTCAATAGTTAGTATATCTCCAAAGTTATCAGATTTTAAGATGGAGTATTCTCTTTTATTTTGACAAAATAGCTTTGGAATTTTATCAAGGGCAATAGGATTAACTGAATAATATACTCCTTTAATAGGCTTACTGTCAGTAGTGATTCCATTATCAATGAAATGAAATCTATGATAATCTGTAGGACATAATCGAAGAATTAAGCATGTACCTCCATTATACTTATTAGCAAGTGTTTCATCACCTATTAATTCTGAAAGTGAATAAGTTAAATATTTAACTTGAACTAAGCTATTTATATCAATATTTTCATAAGCTAATATACGACCATCACCAGGAGATATTAGAATATCATTATTAGAATCATAAGGTCTTGCATTAGGTTGTAGTTTTCTAGTGAAGAAATCATTAAATGAAGAGAAATCTTCTAATGATTTTTCTGCAATAGATAAGTCTATATCATAGTTTTTTATGAACTTAGGTATCTTATTTCTACTAAGTTTACTATCATTGTACATTCCAAATATTTTAGAAAAAATTCTACGTTTAACTATTAATTCTGTTATGCCTTTTCCAATTGGAGATTCATATGCCCAATGGATTGATTTATCTCCATATACCTTCTCTACTTCATATTCATGTGTTAATCTATTAAAAAATTTTATCATTATAAATTCCCTCTTAAAAATAGTAATTTAATTAATATTTTATTGTAAATTATATTAAAAGTCTATATAATTTTGATATTGAGTTAAAGGCAATAATAAATTATTAGGACAAATGAGGAATGAAAAATATGAAGATTTTGGCAAGTGATTTAGATGGTACATTAGTACAACATAGAAATAAGATTCTAGATAGAGATATACAGGGATTAAAACAATTAAAGAATAAAGGTCATAAGTTTGTTATTTGCACAGGTAGAACATATAATGGAGTAGAAGGATTAATTGATAAATATAATATCGATTATGATTATTTAGTGTTATGTAATGGTGGGTTTATAGTTAATAGAGATCAAGAAGTTATATTAGATGAATGGATTGATGAAGAATATGTTTCTAGAATAGCAGATGAATTTTGTAATCACCCTAATGTTATTATGTTTTTAGATGATTCGAAGAAGACACTTGTACTTAAAAATAATGAGATGAGTGAAGAGAAATTTAATGAGATTTTAGAAGGATTTATACAAGAGATAGAAGTTAAAGATAAGCAAGATTTCATAAGAAGATGCAAGACAATGTGTTTATTTTATGTTGATAATGATGTAGTTAATGCTCAGAAAATAAAGGATGATATATATAATAAATATGGTTCTTCTGTAGAGGTATTTAGGAATCAATGTTTTATAGATATAGTGCCTATTGGGTGTTCTAAAGGTGAAGGATTGCTTAGGGTTTTAGCTAGAGAAGGATTGTCTCAGGAGGACTTATATGTAGTGGGAGATTCTTTTAATGATATATCTATGTTTAATGTAACAGATAATAGCTATACCTTTAATAACGTTGAAGAGGGAGTAAAATCATTAGCAAATAACATAATAGAACATGTATGTGATATTGTTGAAAGTATGTAGCTATAAGTGTAGTTGATTACCACATAAGAATATTTAAAAAACTTTATTGACATTGAGGAGAAGAATAACTATAATTAAATACAAGCAAAGGTGCTTAGTAAATATTTCAATTAGAAATATTTCTAAGCACCTTTTTTGTTATTATTTTATATTAAACATATATATTAAAAGAGGGGGAATTATTATGGAATTTTCATCAGTTGATACTATATGGACTTTACTTGGGGCTGTATTAGTATTCTTTATGCAAGCAGGATTTGCTATGGTTGAAACAGGATTTACGAGGGCGAAGAATGCAGGTAACATCATAATGAAAAATTTAATGGATTTCGCATTAGGTACTTTAATATTCTGGCTTATAGGTTTTGGATTAATGTTTGGACAAGGCAATGGATTTATAGGAAGTATTGATTTTCTTATAAGAGGAAATTATGATTTCTTAGGATTAACAATTCCAACACCTGTATATATAATATTCCAAACAGTTTTCTGTGCAACAGCAGCAACAATTGTTTCTGGTGCTATGGCAGAAAGAACTAAATTTTCAGCATATTGTGTATATAGTTTAATAATTAGTGCAGTTATTTATCCAATATCAGGTCACTGGATATGGGGCGGTGGCTGGTTATCAGAATTAGGCTTCCATGATTTCGCTGGATCAACAGCAGTTCATATGGTTGGTGGCGTAGCAGCATTGATAGGAGCATATATTCTTGGACCACGTATAGGAAAATATGATAAAGATGGTAAACCAAAAGCTATATTAGGACATAGTTTAACATTAGGAGCACTTGGTGTATTTATTCTTTGGTTCTGTTGGTTTGGATTTAATGGAGGTTCAACAGTATCAGCAACAGGTAATGATACTCTTGATCTAATGGGACATATATTTGTTACTACTAACTTAGCAGCAGCAACAGCTACAACAGCTACAATGATTATTACTTGGATTCGTTATAAGAAACCAGATGTTTCTATGACATTGAATGGTTCATTAGCTGGTTTGGTTGCAGTAACAGCAGGTTGTGATATGGTGTCACCTATTGGTGCATTCATAATAGGTCTTGTAGCAGCATTTGTAGTTGTATTTGCAATAGAATTTATTGATAAGAAACTTAAGATTGATGATCCTGTTGGTGCAATAGGTGTTCATGGATGTTGTGGAGCTGTAGGTACTATATTAACAGGTTTATTATCAACTAGTGATGGTTTATTATATGGACATGGTGTTAAATTCTTTGGAGTTCAATGTTTAGGAGTTGTAGTTGTTATTGCTTGGGTTGCTGTTACTATGACAATTGTATTTAATATTATTAAACATACAATTGGACTACGTGTACCTGCAGAAGAAGAAATTGCTGGTCTTGATAAAGTTGAACATGGTTTAGTAAGTAGTTATGCAGACTTTATGCCATTACAAGCAACAACTTTAGAACAAGGAACAATATCTACACCAAATGTTAAACCTATTAAAGTAGTAGATGCAACTACTGCAGGATATGATAAGCCAGATGGTAAGTTAAGAAAAGTTGTTATATTAACTAACCAAGAAAAATTTGACAACTTAAAAACTGCAATGGAATCAATAGGAATTACAGGTATGACAGTTACAAGTGTTCATGGATGTGGAATGCAAAAAGGTAACATGGAATACTATAGAGGTGTAGAAGTAGAAATGCACTTACTTCCAAAGGTTAAAATAGAAATTGTTGTAGCAGAAGTTCCAGTAGGACAAGTTATTGAAGTTGCTAAAAAAGTTCTTTATACTGGTAATATCGGAGATGGTAAGATATTTGTATATGATTTAGAAAATGCTGTTAAGGTAAGAACAGGTGAAGAAGGTATGGATGCTATAAAATAATATTTTAAAGAAAAATAGCGGCACATTGTTTGAGGGATGATGTGCCGGTACTTTCTTAAAAATATATGTTTAATACAAAAGGGGAGATATTACTAAAGAAATGTAATATCTCCTTCTTTAATTTTATTTGCTTGAATCAGTTAATTCAAGGTATTCGTCAAATGACATAGTTCTATCAATAAATGAACCATCATCCTTAATATCTATGATTCTATTAGCAATTGTTTGAATAAATTCATGATCGTGTGAAGCAAATAATATATTGCTTGAATAATCTTTTAAACCATTGTTAACAGCAGTTATAGATTCTAGATCAAGGTGGTCTGTAGGTTGATCTAACATTAATACATTTGCGTTAGATAGCATCATTCTAGATAACATACATCTAACTTTTTCTCCTCCAGAAAGTACATTAGCTTGTTTTAGTGCTTCTTCACCAGAGAATAACATTCTACCTAAGAAACCTCTTATATAACTTTCTGATTTTTCTTCTGAGAATTGTCTTAACCAATCAACTAAGCTTAAGTCACAATCATCAAAATATTCAGAGTTATCATTAGGGAAGTAAGACTTAGTTATAGTAACACCCCATTTTACTTCTCCACTATCTGGTTCCATTTCTCCAGCAAGGATTTTGAATAATGTAGTTATTGCTATAGGATTACCAATAAGAGCTATTTTATCATTTTTATTAACTAAGAAGTTAATGTTATCTAAGACTTTTACTCCATCTATAGTTTTGCTTAGATCTTTTACTGTTAATATATCATTTCCTACTTCTCTTTCTGGTTTAAATCCAACAAAAGGATATCTTCTGCTAGATGGTTGTATGTCTTCTAATGTTATTTTATCTAATAATTTTTTTCTAGAAGTAGCTTGCTTTGATTTTGAAGCATTAGCACTAAATCTAGCAATAAAGTCTTGAAGTTCTTTAATTTTTTCTTCTTTTTTCTTATTTTGATCTTTAGCCATTTGTAGAGCTAATTGACTTGATTCATACCAGAAGTCATAGTTACCAACATATAGTTTAATCTTACCAAAGTCGACATCAGCCATATGAGTACATACAGTATTTAAGAAATGTCTATCATGGGATACAACTATTACTGTTCCTTCAAAGTTAATAAGGAAATCTTCTAGCCATGTAGTTGCCTTTAAATCTAAGTGGTTTGTAGGCTCATCTAGAACTAATATTCCAGGATTTCCGAATAACGCTTGTGCTAAAAGTACTTTGATTTTTTCTGCACCAGTTAAATCTGATACTTTTTTGTAATGATCTTCAGTACCTATTCCTAAACCTTGTAATAGAGATGAAGCTTCTGCTTCAGCTTCCCATCCATTTAAGTCCGCAAATTCTGCTTCTAATTCAGAAGCTTTAATACCATCTTCATCAGAAAAATCTTCTTTTGAATATAGAGCATCTTTTTCCTTCATAATTTGGTAAAGTCTCTCGTTACCCATAATAACAGTTTCAAGAACTTCAAATTCATCATATTTGTAATGATCTTGTTTTAAAACTGACATTCTAGTGTTAGGAGCAATAATTACTTCACCTGTGTTAGGTTCTACTTCACCTGATAGAATTTTTAAAAAGGTACTTTTCCCTGCGCCGTTAGCACCTATAACACCATAACAATTACCAGGAGTGAATTTTATATTTACGTCTTCAAATAATTTACGTCCGCCATATCTCAAACTTACATTCGATACAGTTATCAATTAGTTTCCCTCATTTCTATTAAATATTCATTGATTTATTATAGCATAATAAACAAAATGATAATATAACAAATATAAAATTGTTGAAGTTGATAGAAAATAATATAAAGAAACACATAAAAATGGAATTACGTGAAGCTTTTTTTACCTTTCATGTAAATAAACCAATATTATTCAATGGTTATTATAGAATAGTGAAGGGGGTTACATGGAGGCTAAAGATATGTATTGTATAATGCTTATATTAGCAGTAATAAGTATAATTACTTTATCTGTGTGTATTATAAAGATAAAAAAAGATAAAAAGAAAATATGAGAAAATAAAAATTTGTCTTTCAACAAAAAAAGGGTAAATATGATTTGATGAAAAAATTAAGTTAGCTAAATGTTGTAAACTTAAGAAGGTCAATACAGTACAACATTTTAAATGCTAACTTGATTTTTTTTATCTTTGTTTTTAATTTTTTGATTTTAGTTCCACTCGGCGTATTTTTCCACTTATAGTTTTTGGCATTTCATCTACGAATTCTACTATTTGAATCCACTTGTAAGAAGCAATTCTATTATTAACGAAATCTTTTAATTCATTTTCAAGCTCTTTACTAGGTGTATATCCGTCAGATAGTTTGACACAAGCTTTTATTGCTTGTCCTCTGTTTTTATCAGGAACACCAAGTATTGCACATTCAAGTACAGCTTCATGTTCTATAAGTTTGTTCTCTATTTCAAATGGTCCAACTCTATAACCTCTAGTTTTAATTATATCGTCAACTCTTCCCACATACCAGAAGTAGCCATCTTCATCAACATAAGCAGTATCACCTGTGTGATATACTCCACCGCGCCATACATTTTTGTATAGATCTTCATTGCCACAATATCCTATGAATATTCCGTGTTGTTTTTCACCATTTTCTGGAGGAACTACAACTACTTCTCCAACTTCATTTACTTTACCAAATGTTCCATCACTTTTAAGAATTCTTACATCATATAATGGTGATGCTTTTCCCATAGCTCCAGGTTTTGGAGTTGTGTTTACAAAATTACCTAGTAAGAGAACAGTTTCTGTTTGACCAAAGGCTTCCATTATTTTATGTCCGCATTGTTCATATACTTTGTTAAACACTTCTGGGTTTAGTGCCTCACCTGCGGTTGCAATAGTTCTTAGTGCAGAAAGGTCATATTTATCCATACCTTTTTTTATAAAATATCTATATACTGTTGGAGGAGCACAAAATGTTGTTACTTTGTATTTCTCTATAACTTCTAATAACCTACCAGGAACAAATGTGTTATAATCATATACCATTACTGCAGATCCACATAACCATTGTCCGTATATTTTTCCCCAAGAAGCTTTTCCCCAACCTGTTTCAGATACTGTAAAATGTAAACCTCCATCTATTACATTTTGCCAATGTTTAGCTGTTATTATATGTGATAAGGTATATGTATGATCATGCATTACTGCTTTAGGATAGCCTGTAGTACCAGAAGTAAAGTACATTATCATGGGTTCACAGGCTCTAGTTTCTATTCTATCAAGATGTATAGATGCATCTTCTACTTCTCTTGTAAAATCTACAGTTCCTTTAACTTTTTTTCTAACTGCAAATATTTTTTTTAGACTAGGACATAGCTTTTGAGCTTCTAGCATATGGGCTATTGTACTACCTTCAGGTGTACATATAGCAGCATTTATATTAGCAAGATTAATTCTATATTCTAAGTCATCTACAGTTAAGAGGTTAGTAGCAGGAATAAGTATTGCACCTAACTTGTGAAGTGCTGGTGCAACATACCAGTATTCATAGTTTCTTTTTAAAATAACTAAAACTTTATCTCCTTTTTTTATACCATTTTGTTTTAGCACATTAACTACCTTATTACTAAGTTCGCTTATTTCTTTATATGTAAATATTTTTTCCTCACCCTCAGGATTGCACCAGACAACAGCACGTTCATCTGGTACTTCTTGAGCTAATTTATCTACAACATCATAACCAAAGTTATAATTATCTTCATATTTTAATTTAAAATCTTTTATTACATTATTATTATCATATGTTTCTTCACAAAATTTTTTATATAGTAGCATTGTTTTCTCCCTTTAATAAATTTTTTATATATTAAACTTTAAAGTATACATGAGTATACTGCAAAGAAGTGGCATAGTGTTCCTAACATAATGAATATATGGAATATTTCATGATTACCCCAAGCACCTAATTTGATACGATCTGGTTTTATTGCATATATTACTCCACCTATAGTATATAAAACTCCTCCAGCAAGTAATAAAACTAGACCAGCAGTTGATAAAACCTTTGATAATGGATATATAGCAAATATAGCAAACCAACCTATAAATATATACATTGCACTACTTAACCACTTAGGACAATTAATCCAACATAGTTTAAAGATAATACCCAATGTACAGAATATAGCAACAGCAGCAAATAATATATAACCAGTTCTATTATTAAGTGCTATTAAGCAAAATGGTGCATAAGAACACATAATTAATACAAAAATCATAGAGTGATCTAATTTCTTAAATATTTTAATTACTCGATTATTAGCTAATATAGAATGATAAGTAGCTGAAGCACTATACAATAAAATCATTCCTATACCAAAAGCAATTACTGAAAAATAAGTTAATGAAGAACCGCTATATAGGTTTGAGGTTTTTATAATTAATGCAACTAAACCTAATACTGATAGTAGTGCTCCAATAAAATGAGTTAAGCCATTAATAGGCTCTCTTAAATACTTTTCCATAAAAAAGACCTCCCTTAAATACGTAACGTAGTTTTTAAAACTATATCTAAAATATACTTGTATTATGAGATAAAAATATCCACAAGTCAATATGTGATGGAAACAAAAAAATGAAATTATCTTAGATTATTAGAGTTTAGCTTGAAATATCTTTAATTTACTATTAAAATTATAAATATATATGATATATAGTTTTTAAAACTATGTGAAGGAGTAGAAATATGGATAAGGATAAAATATTAGAAAAGATAAACAATAATTTTAATGCAAGAATTACATTAGATGACATGCCAGAATTAGAGTTATATATGGATCAAGTAATACAGTTATTTGAAGGAAAGCTAGGCAACACTAAGAGGACAGAAGAAGATAAGGTATTAACTAAAACAATGATTAATAATTATGCAAAAGCAAAATTATTAATGAGTGTAAAAAATAAAAGATATTCAAAAGAACATTTGATTTTAATGAGTATGATATATGAACTTAAAGGAAGTCTATCTATAAATGATATAAAATATGTTCTTGGTGATATCGTTGAAAAGTATGAGAGTGATGAAGAATATGATTTGAGAGGATTGTATAATAAATTTTTAGATAATAATAAACAAGATACAGAAGTTGTTATAAAGGATATAGAAGAAAAATTATCTAGTGTACAAGATGATAGTTTTGAAGAAATATCTTTACTTGTGTATTCATTTATTTCAATAAGCAATATGTATAGAAAAGCAGGAGAAATGCTTATAGATAATTATTTCAAAAATATAAAAGAGGGTAGTGAAGATGAAAAATAAAGATGTGTTATTGAAAGAATTAAAAAATATAGATGGCAAGGGATATAAAGCATATAAGTCATTAGAAGGAATATATGATTTTGGAGAATATTTTTTAGCTATTGATTATGTTCAAGGGGATCCTTTTGCATCACCTTCTAGAGTAAGAATTGTAGTTAATCAAGAAAAAGCAAAGTTCCCAGAAGAATTATTTATAGAGGATTATGCAAGAATAGCAACTCAAGATTTTCTTACAAGGTTATTTAGTAAGAATATAAATGAATTTAGTTCTAGGGTATTTGGTTCTGGAAAGAGTGGATTAATTGCAATAAGTAGATGTCCACAAGAAATAATAGATAGAACTTCTATAAGAATAGGAAAAGATAAAGTTGAAGCAAGATTTGAAGTAGGCTTTCCAGCAAGAGGTAGGAGTGTATTAGCTAAAGAATTAGAGAAGATTTTATATCAATTTTTACCTCAGATAGTAGATAAAACATTATTTTATAATAATATTAATCAAAAGAAATTAATAAACAGAGTAAAGTTAGTAGAAGATCAAGAATATATAAGAAAGGAATTATCAAAGAGGGGATTAGTTGCATTTATAGGAAATGGATCAATACTTCCTAGAGAAAGTGGTGTATCTAATAAACCATTAAAAGATGGTATTAAATTCAATTCTCCAAAGAGTTTAGAAGTAACATTTAATTTGCCTAATAGAGGAGAACTAAAAGGTATGGGAATAAAGAAAGGTGTTACTTTAATAGTTGGTGGTGGATATCATGGAAAATCTACTATGTTAAGAGCATTAGAACTTGGAGTATATAATCATATAGAAGGTGACGGAAGAGAATATGTCATTACAGATAATACTGCACTTAAGGTAAGAGCAGAAGATGGAAGGGCTATTCATAAAGATGATATATCATTATTTATAGATAATTTACCTAACAAAAAGGATACCAAGAAATTTAGCAGTGAAAATGCAAGTGGAAGTACTTCACAAGCAGCAAATATAATTGAAGGTATAGAAGCGGGAACAAAATTATTCTTAATAGATGAAGATACATCAGCGACTAATTTTATGATAAGAGATGATGTTATGCAATCTTTAGTAAGTAGAGAAAAAGAGCCAATAACTCCATTTATAGAATTGGTAAAAGCTATGTTTATTGAAGAAGATATATCAACTATTATAGTAGTAGGAAGTTCTGGAGATTATTTTGATATTGCAGATACAGTAATTCAAATGGATTCTTATGAACCATTTGATGTTACAGAAAAGGCAAAGGAATTAGCTACAGGTAAAATTTTAAAAAGAATAGAAGATAGAAAAATAAATATAGATATAGACTTTAATAGAATAATAAAAAAGGGAAGTATAGAAGAAGGTCCAAAAGGAATAAAAACTAAAACTTCAGGAGTAGATGGACTTATTATTAATAAAGAAAATATAGATTTAAGAGCAGTTGAACAAATAGTAGATAGTGAGCAAATAAAGTCTATAGGAGAAATAATGAAATATGCTGAAAGAAATATTGTAAATAATAAGCTTACTTTAATGGAAATAGTAGATAAGATAATGGAGGTAATATCAGAGGAAGGATTATTAAGTATAAGTGATGTAAGAGGCGGAAGTGGTAATCTAGCAGCACCTAGAAGATCCGAAGTGATAGCAGCATATAATAGATATAGGAAGCTTAAATTAATATAAAAATTGAATAATAAAAAATATATATGGATAAACTATATACATTATAGTATGTAGAAAGGCAGTTAGTTTTTTATGAAGAAGTTTATTAATTATCTTATTGTTGTTAATCTAACATTATTGATGTTTTATTTAGCATCCTTAATTGGTATATTTAGAACATTTCTACATACTATTAATAGGATAATAATAATTCCTATGGCATTTGGGATATTTTTAGCATATATATTGAAACCTGTGTATAGGAAACTAATTCATAAGAAGCTTAGAGCAACATTAGCTATTTTTTTAGTGTTTATGATGTTTTTTAGTGTATTATCTATAATAATATTTATTTTTGGAAGGTATATATATATTCAAGGTCAAGATTCGATTGTGATGTTACAAGATTATGTTGTTAAGATTCAATTAGATACATATATAGACAGAGTGATAGAACAAGAATATATGCATAATATAATTAATAATATTTCTAGATTAATTTTAACTAAGTTTCAAGATATATTTATGAGCATTAAAGGAATATTTAATGAAGGGTTACTTGTTTTTTCTGATATTTTATTAGTAATTCTCATAGCTATATACACATTGAAAGATGAAAATAAGATAAGGAGCAATATAGATAGTATTGTTCCTAGTAAATATTCTACAGTTACTAAGGAGATATTAGATAAGTCTGATGAGATATTAGGAGATTATATATTAGGACAATTTTGTGTAGCATTATCACTTGCAACCATGATATTTATAGGATATAAGATAATTAGAATGCCTAGTGCTATACTATTAGCAAGCATTACTTTTGTATTGGCTTTTATACCTTTTGTCGGATTCTTTATATCTATGATAATACCTTATATATTTGCAGTAGTTAAGGGACCTATTATGGTATTTAAGTTAACAATTTTATTTATAATATCTCAAACTGTTAAGGGAAGAATAGTAGTTCCAATGGTTATGGGAAGGGCTATGAAGATACATCCTATAACTGATATCTTTTTAGTTGTTATAGCTGCCAATATATTTGGACCTATAGGAGCATTTACTGTTGTACCTATATATTCATTATTGAAGATGATATTTTATACACTAAAAAAACATAGAGTTATTAATAGCAAAAAGTATTGTTGATAAGCAGTTAACAGTATAGTAATATTAAATTATAACTTAATGAATAGTGGGAGATGTTAAGATGAACTTGAGGGAAGATATTATTAATGCTAATAGGATAGTAGTAAAAGTAGGAACATCTTCATTAACTTATGAGAATGGTAACATTAATCTAACAAGAATAGAGAAACTTACTAGAGTATTATCGGATTTGGTGAATGCTGGTAAGGAGATAGTCTTAGTTAGTTCTGGTGCTGTAGGTGTAGGAGTTAGTAAGCTTAAATTACAGGAGAAACCTACATCCACAAGAGGTAAACAAGCAGTGGCTGCAGTAGGACAATGTGAATTAATGCACATATATAGTAAATTCTTTGGAGAATATAGTCATACAGTAGGTCAAGTGCTTCTTACTAGAGATGTAATAGAGGATGATCATATAAGAAAGAATGTTTGTAATACTTTTGATACTCTATTAGAATATAACATAATACCAATAGTTAATGAGAATGATACAGTAGCTATAGATGAAATTGAGAATATAGTAAAGTTTGGTGATAATGATAATTTATCAGCAATAGTTGCAAGTTTAGTAAATGCAGATTTGCTAATTATTCTATCGGATATAGATGGATTCTATGATTCAAACCCAAGAGAAAACAAAGATGCTAAGTTAATATCAACTATAGATAAGATTACTCCAGAGATAGAAGCAGGAGCAGGAGGAGTTGGAAGTAGCTTAGGTACAGGTGGTATGATAACTAAGTTAAAAGCAGCTAAATATGTAAACAAAAGAGGAATAGATATGGTTCTAGCTAATGGTGTTAATCCAACCATATTATTAGATATAATACAAGGTAAAGAAATAGGAACTTTGTTCTTAAAAGATAAATAATAGGGAGGCTTTTTTACATGAGTGAATTAATCAAAATGGGGCAGAATGCAAAAGAAGCATCTTATGTGCTTATGACAGCATCTATAGGTCAGAAGAATGATGCATTACAGAAGATGGCTGATGAATTAATTAATAATACTACTTATATACTAGAAGAAAATAAAAAGGATCTAAAAAATGCTATTGATAGAGGAATATCCAAAGCTATGTTAGATAGATTATCTTTAGATGAAGATAGAATTAAAGGAATGGCTAAAGGGTTAACAGATCTTATAGCATTAGCAGATCCAGTTGGCGAAGTTACTTCTATGTGGAGAAGACCTAATGGACTTCAAATAGGAAAACAAAGGGTACCTATGGGAGTTATAGGTATAATATATGAAGCAAGACCTAATGTAACTTGTGATGCAGCTGGTTTATGTCTTAAATCTGGTAATGTTGTTATACTTCGAGGTGGTAGTGAAGCTATTAATTCTAATATAGCTATAGGTAAGGTTTTAAAGGAAGGAATAAAAAAAGCAGGACTTCCAGAAACAACTGTACAAGTTGTTGAAGATACTAGTAGAGAAGTAGCAACTGAAATGATGAGAATGAATGAATATATAGATGTGTTAATTCCAAGAGGTGGTGCAGGACTTATACAATCTGTAGTTAAGAATGCAACAGTACCTGTAATAGAAACTGGAACTGGTAATTGTCACGTCTATGTAGATTCTTATGCAGATTTAGAAATGGCAAAGAATATAGTTATAAATGCTAAAACTAGTAGACCTTCAGTATGTAATGCAGAAGAAAAATTAATAATACATGAAGATGTAGCAAAAGAATTCTTAAAATTAGTTTTACCTGAGTTAAGAAAGTCTGATGTTGAGATAAGAGGAGACAAGTTAGTTAAAAATATAGATAATACTGTTATAGATGCTACAGAAGAGGATTGGGCAAAGGAATATAATGATTATATATTAGGTGTTAAGATAGTATCTAATATAGATGAAGCTATAAAACATATAAACAAATATGGAACAGGACATTCAGAAGCAATAGTTACAAGTAATTATGAAAATGCACAAATGTTCTTACAAAAGGTAGATGCAGCAGCTGTATATGTAAATGCTTCTACAAGATTTACAGATGGTGGCGAATTTGGATTTGGTGCAGAGATAGGAATAAGTACTCAAAAGTTACATGCTAGAGGCCCTATGGGATTAAATGAATTAACAACTACTAAGTATATTATCTATGGAGATGGACAAATAAGATAATAACAAATAAGCTATTGCATAAATATTAAGAAATGCAATGGCTTATTTTTAAAATCTAGGAAAGTATAAAAATAACAAAATTGTTTGTTATTTTTGCTATAAAATGTTAAAATTACACTAACATATAAGTTAAATAAAGGGGAAATTAATTATGAAAGTACTATTAGCAGGTGGGGCTGGATATATAGGTTCTCATACAGCCGTAGAATTATTAAATGCAGGACATGATGTTGTAATTGTAGATAATTATGATAATAGTTGTCCTGAAGTTATCAGCAGAATAGAAAAAATTACTGGAAAGAAAGTTGCTTTTTATGAAGCTGATGTAAAAGATAAAGAGGCAGTAAGTAAGATATTTGCAGAAAACAAAATAGATTGTGTAATTCACTTTGCAGGTTTAAAGGCTGTTGGAGAGTCAGTAAGAATACCTATCAAATATTATAGAAATAATATTGATACAACATTAACTCTATTAGAGTGTATGGAAGAAGCAGGTGTTAATAAGATTGTATTCTCATCTTCTGCAACAGTATATGGAGAAGAAAATGATATCCCTTATGTAGAAACAATGAAACGTGGAAGTTGTTCAAATCCATATGGATGGACAAAAGTAATGATGGAAGAAATTCTAGAAGATGCATCTGTAGCAAATCCAGAGCTTTCTGTTATTTTATTAAGATATTTTAATCCGATAGGAGCTCATGAATCAGGAACTATTGGAGAAGATCCTCAAGGAATTCCTAATAATTTAATGCCATATATTGCACAAGTGGCTGTTGGAAGAAGAGAGAAACTAACAGTATTTGGTGGTGATTATGATACAAAGGATGGTACTTGTCGAAGAGATTACATCCACGTAATGGATTTAGCAGATGGACATGTAAAAGCTGTAGAATATACATTAAATCATAAAGGTGTAGAGGTATTTAATTTAGGTACTGGAACTCCTTATAGTGTTTTAGAGATAATTAAGGCATTTGAAGAAGCTACAGGTAAGAAGATTAAATATGAGATAGGTGATCGTCGTGCTGGAGATTTGCCAGAATTCTGGGCTAATTCAAATAAGGCAAAAGAAGTTCTTGGATGGACAACTAAGAGAAGTTTAAATGATATGTGTAAGGATACATGGAATTGGCAGAGTCATAATCCAAATGGATATAGAGAATAATAAAATTCAATTCTAATTGATAATTTTAAATTGAAAATGTAAAATGAATGATAAAACTCAGCTTGATGGCTGAGTTTTTTTAGTTAATTGAGAATGTAAAAATGAAAGAGTAATTCATCATCAATTTTAGAACTTAAAATTAAAAATGAATGTAACCAATATATGTGTTCTAACATAGTTTGTTTAATAGGTAACAATAATAAGAAAAGAAGGAAAACTAGAAGTGTTTTTAAAGGAAGCTGAAACATCGTCAAAGGTAAGAGTTAAGAATGTTTTAGCAAAAGGTGAATTAAGGAGAAGATTTCTTGATTTAGGAATTATAGAAGGAACTAATATAGAAGTTTTATATAGAGGAGCATTGGGAGATCCAACTGCTTATTTTATAAGAGGAGCAATTATTGCGTTAAGAGAGGAAGAAGGAGGAATGATTATAATAGACGATTAAAGTAAGGAGGAGTTTGATTGTGGGGCTTAATAAAAACTCAACAGGAGCAGGAATCTTAATAAGCAATAAAAAGGTACACGAAAGATCTTATTATAGTGTTGTTTTGGCAGGGAATCCAAATGTAGGTAAGAGTAGTATATTTAATATATTAACTGGATTAAATCAGCATACAGGTAATTGGGCAGGCAAAACTGTAGCTAATGCAATAGGAGAATATTCATATAATGACCACCATGTAAATGTAATAGATCTTCCAGGAACTTATTCATTATTATCAGATTCTGAAGAAGAGGAGATTGCTAGAAACTATTTATGTTTCAACGATTTAGATGTAGTAGTAGTAATAGCAGATGCCACTTCATTAGAAAGAAATTTAAATCTTTTCCTTCAGATATCAGAGATTGCAGATAGAATGATATTATGTGTTAATCTTATAGATGAAGCTGAGAAAAATGGAATTATCATAAATAAAAATTTATTGCAAGAGAAGTTAGGAGTCCCAGTTATATTTACTTCTGCTAGAAAAAACATAGGAATCAATGAACTTAAGTTACTTATTGAAGAAAAAAAATCTTGTGAGATAGAGAATAATATAGTATATGGAATTAATATAGAGAATGGCATTAAGAAGATTGTTTATATATTAAAAAATAAAGAAAAGCTTGGAATAACTGATAAAAAACTTCGTTGGCTAGCTCTTAGATTTTTAGAAGCTAATACTAGCATTATTAAGCAAGTATTGGATATTTATAAAATAAGTAGTAATAGCATAATAGAAATAACTAAGATAAGGAATGATGTTAATAAGAATATTAAAAAAGGTTCTATAATAGATAGTATAGTTAAGACTATAGTAATTAAATCTGAAGCAATAAGTAAAGAAGTTGTACATCAAAAATATGAATATAATAAATATCAAAAAAAGATAGATAAAATATTGGTATCTAAGGTAACTGGAATTCCAATTATGATATTAATGTTAGTATTTATATTATGGATTACAATAACATTAGCTAATTATCCATCTAGCTTTTTGTCTGAATGTTTTTCTAGATTAGAAGAGGTAATAAGATCATCTAATCTATATAATAATATGCCTGATATATTATCAGGAATTTTAGTGGATGGTGTATATGTAACGTTAACTTGGGTAGTATCTGTTATGTTACCACCTATGGCAATCTTTTTTCCGTTATTTACTTTCTTAGAGGATTTAGGATATTTGCCTCGTATTGCTTTTAATTTAGATAAATGTTTTAAGAAGTGCGGTACTTGTGGTAAACAAGCATTATCTATGTGTATGGGATTAGGGTGTAATGCTGCTGGTGTAGTAGGAACTAGAATAATAAATTCCCCTAGAGAAAAGCTTATAGCTATATTAACTAATGTATTTACTCCGTGTAATGGAAGATTTCCAATGCTTATTACAATATCTTGTATGTTTATAGGAGGAGGAATAATTGGAAGTGCACAGAAAGGATTATTATCAGCTATTGTAGTGGCAGCTGTTATTATAATAGGTGTTTTAGTGACTTTTATTATCTCAAAGGTTTTATCAAAAACAATAGTAAAAGGAATGCCTTCGAATTTTATTTTAGAATTGCCACCATATAGAAAGCCTCAAATATTTAAGGTATTAGTGAGATCATTATTAGATAGAACATTATATGTGTTAGGAAGAGCTATTATTGTTGCAGCACCAGCAGGAGCTATTATATGGATATTTGCAAATATATTTATAGGAGACAAAAGTGTATTAGATTATTGTGCTATGTATTTAGAACCTATTGCGCATATGATAGGTTTAGATGGATATATATTAATGGCATTTATATTAGGGCTACCTGCTAATGAAATAGTTATGCCAATAATTTTAATGTGTTATATGAAAAATTCTACTATGATTGAATTGGATAATTTAATTAAGTTAAAAGAACTACTAGTTAACAATAACTGGACAATCTTAACAGCTATAAATGTTATGATATTATGTTTAATGCATTTTCCTTGTGCAACAACGCTTATAACTATAAAAAAAGAAACTCAAAGTGTGAAGTGGACAATAGCTGCATTTGTTATTCCAACTCTAGTAGGTATGATAAGTTGTTTTTTTATAACACAAGTATGGAGAATTGTAGCTTAGTTTATATCTAAATAAGAACATAGAATGTCTATTGTTCTTATTTAGATTATGTTAATATTGTAAGTAAGATAGTAGAAAAAGGTGATTAAAGAATGAATGATGAAAGATATACATTAATAACTGGTGGTAGCGAAGGAATAGGTTATGAACTTGCAAAGTTATTTTCACAAGATGGTCATAATGTAATAATTGTTGCAAGAAATGAAACTAAGTTACTAAAAGTAAAGAGAGAGCTAGAAGAAAAGTATAAAAATAAAGTTAAGACAATATCTATAGATTTTACTGTGGAAAAGAGTTGTGAAGAATTAATAGAAATTGTGGATAAAAAAAATATCATTGTGGATAATTTAATAAATAATGTTGGGATAGGTTCTTTTGGAGATTTCTGTGATGGACCAGAAGGATTTGAAGATAAGATAATAGACATTAACATAAGAACGGTTACTTTACTTACTAAGTATTATATGAAACAAATGTTAGCTAGGGGAAGAGGTAATATACTAAATGTTGCGTCTACAGCAGCATTTGTAGCAGGACCTAGAATGGCAATGTATTATTCAACTAAAGCATATGTATTATCTCTTACAGAGGCACTGTATGAAGAAGGTAAAGAAAAAGGTGTATACATAGGATGTTTATGTCCAGGACCAGTTAGAACAGAATTTCAAGAAAAAGCAGGAATAAAAAAAGCTGAAAGTGCTAAAAAATATCTTATGGATGCAAGTGTTGTTGCAGAGAAAGCGTATAGTGGATTTAATAAGAAGAAGCCTATAATAATACCTGGATTTAAGAATAAACTTGCTGTATTTGGAGGAAAGATATCACCGAGGAGTATAAGTAGAAAAGTAATATTAAAAAATAACATAGAATAAGAATTAAAAAAGTCAATTTTACCAATACTATAAATAGAAATAGGAGGTATGGTATGAATTGGCTTTTATATGTTATATTTAATTTTATATTATATTCATTTTTTGGATGGATTATAGAACATAGTTATTCACTAGTGACAACAGGGAACTTTAAGGATGCAGGTTTTTTAAGTATACCATTTAAACCTATGTATGGATTAGCTATGTGTATACTTATATATTGTAGATATAAGCTTAATATAAGTAATGGATTCTTTATATTATTGTGTATACTTATTCCAACAGCAGTAGAATATATAAGTGGCTTTGTTCTTAAGAGATACTTTAATGAGATATATTGGAATTATAAACATATACCATTTAATTTTAATGGACTTATATGTATTAGGTTTTCTATATACTGGAGTATATTATCTTATATAGTAGTTAGTTTTGTTCAACCTATAATTATGAGGGTATATAATAGGAATGTAGTATTGCTAGAAGTTATTTCTGTAATTCTTCTATTATATATATTATTTAGTTTTGTACATAAACTAAACAATACAGATTTTGAGATGGTGAGACGGGTGAATAATAGTAAAATTCACTACAAATACAGACAATAAACTTTATTATATTGTATATATAGATAAATAATTTATAAAACTAATTTTTTTCTTGACAGTATATGATGTCTTAATTAAAATATTAGTTAAGGTAAAATTTTATAAGAATTTAATCAGGATACTTTAAATTGGTCCAGAGAGGCCAGAAAGGAGTCTATAACTATGTTTTTAACAATGAATACAAAAACATTAGGTTTTTATTATGCACAAGAATTTAATAATGATAATTTTATAGATAATCGGATAGTAGAGGGATTAGATTTTATTTCTATTTAATCTCTTTAGTATCCTTTTCTTTTAGGGAAAATAGAAAAATTACCAATTTAAATTAATTAATATCGAATATAAAAATTTAGGAGGATAATCATGAAGGCAAAGCTTGTTTTAGAAAATGGTGTAGTTTTTGAAGGTAAAGCATTTGGATATTTAAAAGATAGTGTTGGGGAAGTTGTTTTTACAACTGGTATGACAGGATATCAAGAAGTATTAACAGATCCATCATATTATGGACAAATAGTAACTATGACATATCCATTGATAGGAAACTACGGAATTAATCTTGAAGATATGGAATCAAAGGGTGGCCCAAAGGTAAAAGGCTTTATAGTTAGAGAAAAATGTGATCTACCTAATAACTTTAGATGCGAATTAGAGTTAGAAACTTTCTTAAAAGCTCATAAGATAGTAGGATTAGAAGGAATAGATACAAGAGCATTAACTAAGATATTAAGAAATTCAGGAACAATGAGGGGAATAATTGTTGTTGAAGATTTAGATGATGAAGATATCAAGAAAAAGATACAAGCTTATTCTAATAAAGATGCAGTAATGAATGTAACAACAAAAGAAAAGTATGTTATAGATGGCCCAGGAAAAAATGTAGCAGTAATGGATTTTGGTATTAAGACAAATATATTGAGATGCTTCCAAAAGAGAGGATGTAAGTTAACAGTATTCCCTGCAACAGCAACAGCAGAAGAAATACTTGAAATAAATCCAGACTTGGTATTCTTATCAAATGGACCTGGAGATCCAACTGACATACCAGAAGCAATAGAAAACATCAAAAAGTTAATAGGCAAAAAACCTATAACAGGAATATGTTTAGGACATCAATTATTGTCTCTAGCTTTAGGTGGAAAAACTTCTAAACTTAAATTCGGACATAGAGGATGCAACCATCCAGTTAAAGATTTAGAAACAAACAGAGTAGCAATTACTTCACAAAACCATGGATACGTAGTTGAAGAATTACCAGATGATGTTGTTGTAACTCATATCAATATAAATGATGGTACAGTAGAAGGAATGAAGCATAAAGAATTACCAATATTCTCAGTACAATTCCACCCAGAAGCAAGTGCTGGACCAAGAGATTGTGAATACATTTTTGATAAATTTATAGAATATGCGTTATAGGAGGTAGTTAAGGATGCCATTAAGAAATGATATAAAGAAAGTTTTAGTAATAGGATCAGGTCCAATAGTAATAGGTCAAGCTGCAGAATTTGATTACTCAGGAACTCAAGCTTGTCAAGCATTAAAGGATGAAGGAATAGAAGTTGTCTTAGTTAACTCTAATCCAGCAACTATAATGACAGATAAAGAAATTGCAGATAAGATATATATAGAACCATTAACATTAGAATTTGTTGAAAAAGTAATAGCAAAAGAAAGACCAGATAGCTTATTAGCAGGAATGGGTGGTCAAACAGGACTTAACCTAGCTGTTGAATTATATGATAATGGAATATTAGATAAATATAATGTAAAAGTAATAGGTACTTCAATTGAATCTATAAAAGAAGGAGAAGACAGAGAGTTATTCAGAGATATGATGAACAGAATAAATGAACCTGTTATCGAATCTGAAATAATAACTGATATGGAAGCTGGATTAGCATATGCTAGTAAAATAGGTTATCCAGTAATAGTAAGACCTGCTTATACACTAGGTGGTACTGGTGGTGGTATAGCTGATAATGAAGAAGAATTAAAAGTTATACTTGAATCAGGATTACAATTAAGTTCAATAGGTCAAGTACTTCTTGAAAAATCAGTTAAGGGTTGGAAAGAAGTAGAATATGAAGTTATGAGAGACTCATATGGAAACTGTATTACAGTATGTAATATGGAAAACATAGACCCAGTTGGTATTCATACAGGAGATAGTATAGTTGTTGCTCCGTCTCAAACATTATCAGATAAAGAATATCAAATGTTAAGAACAGCATCTATAAACATAATTAATGCTGTAGGTATAGAAGGTGGATGTAATGTTCAATTTGCATTAAATCCAAATTCATTCCAATATGCAGTTATAGAAATTAATCCTAGAGTTTCTAGAAGTTCAGCACTAGCATCAAAAGCTACAGGATATCCAATAGCGAAGTTGGCTGCTAAAATAGCATTAGGATACGGATTAGATGAAATAAAGAATGCAGTTACTCAAAAAACATATGCTTGTTTCGAACCAGCATTAGACTATGTAGTATGTAAGATACCTAAATGGCCATTTGATAAATTCTTTGAAGCTGATAGAGAATTAGGAACTAAGATGATGGCAACAGGAGAAGTAATGGCTATAGGTGCTAACTTAGAGCAAGCATTACTAAAGGGTATAAGAAGTCTAGAAATAGGCAAATATTCATTAGACCATCCTAAGTTTAAAGAATTAAGTATGGCTGAGCTAAAAGCAAGAGTAGTTGCTCCAGATGATGAAAGATTATTTGCTCTAGCAGAGATGTTAAGAAGAGATTATAGAGTAGATAAAGTTGCGAAGATAACTGGAATAGATATATTCTTTATAGAAAAATTCAAATGGATAGTTGAAGAAGAACAAAGATTAAAGCTAAGCAAGATAGAAGACCTTGATAAAGAATGGTTACACAACTTAAAGAGAAAAGGATTCTCAGATAAAGCGATAGCTGATATGTTAAAGGTATGTCCAGAAGATATAAATAGATTAAGAGATATATGGAACATAAAACCTTCATATAAAATGGTTGATACATGTGCAGGAGAATTCGAAGCATTATCACCATATTATTATTCAACATACGAAGAATATGATGAAGTAGAAGTATCAAACAATAAAAAGGTAATAGTTATAGGATCAGGTCCTATAAGAATAGGTCAAGGTATAGAATTCGATTATGCATCAGTACATTGTGTAATGGCATTAAAGAGACTAGGAATTGAAACAATAATAGTTAATAATAACCCAGAAACAGTAAGTACAGACTTTAATATATCAGATAAGTTATACTTTGAACCATTAACAGAAGAAGATGTATTAAGTATAATAGAAAAAGAAAAACCAGACGGAGTTATATTACAATTCGGTGGTCAAACAGCTATAAAACTTGCTAACTTCTTAAAAGAAAAGAATATACCTACATTAGGAACTACAGCAGATCAAATAGATATGGCTGAAGATAGAGAAAAATTCGATGAATTGTTAGAAAAATTAGGAATATCAAGACCAAAGGGTAAAGGTGTATGGTCTCTTGAAGAAGGATTAGATGAAGCAAGAAGATTAGGATTCCCAGTACTTGTAAGACCTTCATATGTTATAGGTGGTCAAGGTATGGAAATAACTCATGATGAAGAAGAGTTAACTTATTATCTAGAAAATGCATTTGCAAAGGATAAAAAGAATCCAATACTTATAGATAAATACTTAATGGGTAGAGAAATTGAAGTAGATGCTATATCTGATGGAGAAAATGTATTAATTCCAGGAGTTATGGAACACTTAGAAAGAGCAGGAGTTCACTCAGGAGATAGTGTTACTATGTATCCAAGCCAAAATATTTCAAAAGAAATAAAGGCAAAGGTTCTAGAATATACTAAGAACTTAGCATTAGAAATAGGAATAAAGGGTATGATAAATATCCAATTCATTGAATATGAAAACCAATTATATGTAATAGAAGTTAATCCAAGAGCTTCAAGAACAGTTCCTTATATAAGTAAAGTAAGTGGAGTTCCAATAGTTGATATAGCAACTAAGGTAATGCTTGGAGAAAAATTAGTTAATTTAGGATATGGAGTAGATATATACAAAGAACCAGATATAGTAGCAGTAAAGGTTCCTGTATTCTCAACTCAAAAATTACCAAATGTTGAAGTATCATTAGGACCAGAAATGAGATCTACAGGAGAAGTATTAGGAGTAGGTAGAAATGTTTATGAAGCATTATACAAGGGCTTTGTAGCAGCAGGAATGATGCCTAAGAAAGGTAAGATATTAGCAACTATCAAGAAACATGATAAACAAGAATTCTTACCAATAGCTGTTAAACTAGCTAATTTAGGATATGAATTTATAGCTACAGAAGGAACTTATAACCTATTAAAAGAAGCTGGGGTTGAAAAAGTAGAAAAGGTTAGAAGATTAGAAGAAGAAAGCCCTAACATATTAGATGTAATTATGAATCAAGAAGTTGAATTAGTAGTTAATACTCCAACTAAAGCTAACGATTCAACTAGAGATGGATTCTTAATAAGAAGAGAAGCTGTTGAAAGAAATATAGGAGTAATTACAGCAATAGATACTTTCAGAGCAATAGTAGAAGTAAAAGACAGAGGATTAGAAACTAAAGAAGATTTAGAAGTATTCGATATGGGTTCAGCAGTTAAGTAATTGTAGAAATATAATAAACATCGTAGAACAAAAGTAGAAAATTACTACTTTTTGTTCTACGATGTTTTTTTATATCTTAAAATAAGAAACGAAAATTATTGCAAAGAAATAGTGTAAAGAATTATAATTAACATAATAAGTAAATAAAGTAATTAAATTCAAGAGTAAGTTTTCCATAATATTTTTCATGTTATAGAACAAAGTCATAAGGTGACTATGGAATCTTAGATTTTGTTTGGTAATTATATGATGTGTCCTAAAACATGTTTGAGATTATATAAGTACTATATATTAAAAAGTATATATTATAGGGAATATTTTTGAAGTTTAATAAGTATAATTAAATAGCTTTCAAATAATAGAGAAATAATTAAAAAGAAATATCAAGTATATTGACATACAAACAAATGTTCTCTATAATTTATTATAACAAACAAATGTTCGATTGGAGGAATAAAAATGGGTAATGATGTATTTGTAAAATTAAACGTAAAAAATATAGGTGAGATAAGAAGTTTAATAGTAGATAAGCAAGTTGCTGGATTAAGATATGATGAGAGATATTTGATGTGTGCAGGAAAATATGATAAGAGTGGATGGACTATTGTATTCAAGGCTAAAGATTACAAGGAAGCTGAATATATTATAGAACATACATCAATGCATTTAAACAAGAATGAATCTGTAATTAATAATAATATTACTACAAGTGATGAATTAGATATAAGTATAACTAAGAAGTTTAAGAATAGAAGCAGCAACATAATACAATCAGTATATGCAAGTTAAGGTTCTTGTGATAATTATAAAGTTACCCATTTTAGATATACAGAGATAATTATCTAATAAACGTAATAGGTACATAATATCCTATTACGTTTTTTTTACTCTTTAAGAAATTATATTTTGTTTGTAATTTGGAATAAGTATTTTAGATTTAATGTTTAAGTAATGTTAGAGCATACTGCCTAAAGGGTATAAAAAGAAAAATAGTGCTATGGGAGAATTCAAAAAAACAGTTTTAGAACTTGTCATAAGGCTCTAGCAAAATCTAACACTCCAGAGTCGCCTTGACGATTTTGTTCTGTATGTAAATTAAAGAATAATATAAGAATATTAATGTAAATATGTATAGATTTATTCTATATAAAGAGATAAAATAATTATTAGATGAAATAAAGATGGAGGCGGTATCTTTTGGATAAGAGAAATATGCCTATAGGTTTTTTCGATTCAGGAGTTGGTGGTTTAAGTGTGTTAAGAGAAGCACTTAAGATAATGCCAAATGAAAATTATATATATTTTGGAGATTCGATTAATGCTCCTTATGGAATAAAAGATGTAGAAACCGTGAAGGAACTTACATACAAAGCAGTTAATTTTTTATTAGAAAAGGGAGCGAAAGCATTAGTTATAGCTTGCAATACTGCTACTAGTGCGGCAGTTGCAGCTCTTAGAATAGATTACCCAGATATACCTATAGTAGGAATAGAGCCAGCTGTAAAACCAGCTGTTGAACTAAATACAAATAAATCTATAATAATAATGGCAACACCTATGACTATAAAAGAAAAGAAGTTCAATAGATTAATGGATAGATTTAAGGATAGAGCAGACATAATACCTATGCCTTGTGCAGGTCTTATGGAATTTATAGAAAATGATAAACTAGATACTCCAGAACTTAAAGAATATATTAGAGAAAAGTTTCAGAGTTATAATGCAAGTGATATAGGAGCTATTGTACTAGGTTGCACACATTATCCATTTATAAGAGAAACTATCAGTGAAGTTATAGGAAAAGATATACCAATAATAGATGGTGGTTATGGAACATGTAATGAACTTAGAAGAAGATTAGAAAAAGCAGATCTTGTTAATAATAGTAACGAAGGTGGAAGTATTACTATCTATAATTCTATAGAAGGTAAGGAAATAATAGATAAGTGTAATAGATTATTATCATTATAAGAAGGAGAATAATATATGTTTAATAAAACTAGATGTGTACTGACTTATGGATTCTCAGAAGGTGAGATAAAGAAACTTAAGATATACCTATCAGGTGTTAAAAGTGTTAATAATTCTATGTTAGATATGACATTACAAGATTTAATAGATAGTGATGGAGCAGAAGATAGTGTAGAATGTTCAGATAAGAAGATAGCTGTATTCAATGGCTATTCTGACCATGATATAAGAGGCGCTGTTAAGAAGTTAAGAAGTACATTTCCAGGAATTATTCTAGCGGTAGTTACAGATATTTCAGCGAAATGGACATTTAATGTATTAACTGAACATTTGCTTCAAGAAAGAGAATTAGAACAAGGAAGATAAAATAATTTAAGAAAGGATTACTGGTAACTTTATAACAGTAATAGGGAAAGATAGATATGAGTAGAGTAGGAGATACTATAAAAAGTGCAAGACTTAAGGCAGGGGTATCACAAAAGGTACTAGCAAAGAAATTAGGAGTTGCAGAAAAGTATATAAATGAAGTAGAAATGGGAAGAAGAGTAGTACCAGAGAACTTTATAGATAAAGCTGCAAAAGCTTTAAATGTTAACCTTAATGAGATAAGTATGGTAGTAACTGATGAAGCGTTAAAGGAAGAAGCAAAAAGAGAAGTTATAGAGAAAAAGAATACAGAAAAGAAGAAACAAGCAAGAGTTTTAGGAGAAACTTCAGAAGTATGGACAGAAGCATTTTCATCAGTACTAAAGAACGTAAGTATATATGATTATTCATTGAAGAAGGAATATGGTAGTAAGGAATTGGCTATACACTCAAATAAAGTAGAAGGTTATCCAGCAGATAAAGTACTATATCTAAAGATTCAAGATAATGATATGTTAGGTTTTAGAATGTTAGAAGGAGATTTAGCTTTTGCACATATGGTAAAAGAGGTTGAAAACAATGCATTCTATCTATTAGAATATAAAGGTAAAAGAATAATAAGACAGGTAAAGCTATTAGGCAATTCTAGAGCATTATTAGTTAGCAATTCAGGAACAGTCTTAACTGAAACTATAGAACTTAATTCTATAAAGGTTATAGCTAAGATTGAAAGAATTGAAATAAATCTATAAGTGAAAGGCGGAACAAGAATGCAAAATCCAATAGTAACAATGACAATAAAGAATTTAGGAGAGATAAAGGCGGAATTATATCCAGAAGTAGCTCCTAATACAGTAAGAAATTTTATAGACTTAATAAATAGAGGATTTTATGATGGAATAATATTCCACAGAGTTATTCCAGGATTTATGATACAAGGTGGATGTCCAGAAGGTAATGGAACTGGTGGCCCTGGATATTCAATAAAAGGTGAATTCTCTAGAAATGGATTCAAGAATGATCTAAAACATACTAGAGGAGTATTATCAATGGCAAGAACAATGATTCCTGATTCAGCAGGAAGTCAATTCTTCATTATGGTAGCTGATGCTCCACATTTAGATGATCAATATGCATCTTTTGGTAAGGTAATAGAAGGAATGGAAGTTGCAGATAAGATAGTCTCTGCAAAAACTGATTATCAAGACAGACCTTATGAGGATCAAGTTATAGAAAAGATGACAGTAGAAACATTTGGTGAAAAATATGATGCACCAGAGATAATAGAAGAATTTTAATAATTAGTATCAATATTATATGTTTTCACAAATTGAATAATATCATTAGGAATTTCTAAGATAATAAAGATAGGTAAAGATCCCTAAGTGCTATAAACTCACTAAAGTTCAGACAGTATAGCATTTTGTCGGTGTCTTTACCATTTTTTATTTATAGAAATAATAGTAATAAATTGAGTATTAAAAATAAGGGAACAATTTATGCTTAAAACATTAAAATATATAGTAATGATATTTTTTTGAGGTGACTGATATAGAAAATAATAGTGTTACAGGGGGATTAAAGAATGTACCTAAGGAGATATTAGGTAAGCTAGGAATATCACCTGAATATAATGACTCAGATAGCATAGAGTTAACAATATTAGTAGGAGAGAATACTGCAAGTGTACAGAATAAGATAGAAGCACTTAATGGTAAGTTTTATGATTTAGGTTATGGATATGCTATTGTAGAAATATTAATATCTCAGATAGTACTTTTAGCCCAAATGCCAGAAATTCAATATATAGAATTTCCGAAGAGTTTATATTATACAGATAGTTTAAGTAACAAGATAAGTTGTGTAGATATGGTAAGGTCTCAATATGGTTTATATGGACGAGGTGTTTTAATAGGATTTATAGATACAGGAATAGATTATACTGCAGAAGCATTTAGAACTGCAGATGGAACTACTAGAGTAGAATATATATATGATTTAAGTTTAGGAGGGGAAATATATTCAAAGAATCAAATAAATCAAGCATTACAAGAAAAGGATCCATATTCAGTAGTACCATCCCAAGATATAATAGGTCATGGAACTCATGTAGCAGGAATTGCATGTGCAGGAGGGAATATAGATAGAGATTATTATGGAGTAGCTCCTGAGAGTTCTATTATTATGGTTAAAAGTAGTCGAGGATTATTTTCATTAAGTACTAACATAATGAAAGGATTAAAGTTCTTAATAGACAAAAGTAATGAATTAAATATGCCATTAGTAGTAAACATTAGTTTAAGTACTAATGATGGAGCACATAATGGAAGTAGTTTATTAGAACAATATATAAGTACAATATCTAAATCAGAGAGAGTAACTATTGTAATTGCAGCAGGTAATGAAGGAAATGCTTCTCATCATATAGGTGGAAATCTAGAAGAAACAACAATGATAAATTTTTCTATATCAGGAGATGAGACTTATGTAGTAATGAACCTATATAAATCTATATTACCACAGATCTCATTAGAGATAATATCTCCTAGGGGAATTGGAACTGGAGAAATAATAATAAAAGAAGGCTTGGTTGAAGGTATTGTTTCAGGAAATAGATATAGAATATATGATACTGGACCTAAACCTTTTGATATAAGTGGAGAGATAGGCATATCATTAGTGAATGATAATTATTATATATTAGAAGGAGTCTGGACATTAAAAATTAAGGTGTTAAACAAATATAAGGGGATTTATGATATATGGCTTCCAATATCAGAAGGATTAAATAAAAATACCAAGTTTTTATCTCCTACAGTAGATGGAACATTAGGCATACCAGCTACAGTTCCTAATGTAATATCTGTTGGAAGCTATAATCCTATTAATAAAAATATTTCATCATTTAGTGGTAGAGGTAGAAGTTATCCATTATATTTTGAGATTAAACCTACTATAGTAGCACCTGGTGAAGATATAATAGCACCAGTGCCTTATGGTATATATGACAGAAAGACTGGTACATCTATGGCTACACCACATATAAGTGGTATGAGTGCATTGCTTATGGAATGGGGAATATTAAAGGGGAATGATAGTTACTTATATGGAGAAAGACTTAAGTATTATATGATAATAGGTGCAAGAAAAAAAAGGACTGATATTGAATATCCAAATACAAGTTGGGGATATGGAGAGGCGTGTTTAGAGGAGACTATAAAAGCTTTAATAAATAGTATAGGTGTTATACAACAAAATAGAATGTTTATAAGAGTACCTAGTAAACTAAGTATAAATGTAAATAGAATAAAATTAGAACAAATATTATAGAAAATGAATAATATAATTAGAACAATAAAAATTAGGAGAATTTTATGCCAGAAGGAAGGATAAAAGTTCAATGTTTTTATGGAGATAGTTATGTTCCTGTAGATAACTGTAGAGTAACAATAAGAAAATCATCTATTCAAGGTAATGAAAAGGATTATGTATCAGTAGAAACAGATTCATCAGGATTGACTAATGAAATTCCAGTAGAAGCTCCACTTCTTGAATATTCAATGAATCCATCAGATAATTTACCCTATAGTTTATATGATTTAAACATAGAGAGAGATGGATTTGAAGAGGCTGTTATAAAAGGTGTTCAAGTATATCCAGATAGAACAGCCCTTCAAAACGTTAACCTAATTAATAGGGATAATAATAGAAGCTCTCGATCAGATGTAATAATTATATTGCCAAATACATTATACGGTAGTTATCCTGAAAAAATACCAGAGAATCCAGATAAACCATTACCACCTCCATCTAGCGGAGTTGTCTTGGCTAAACCTGTTGTTCCAGAATTTATAACTGTTCATCAAGGCAGTCCTAATGATAATAGTGCACCTAATTATACAGTTGAATATAAGGAATATATCAAAAATGTTGCTTCCTGTGAGATATATTGTACATGGCCAGAATCAACTATAAGAGCTAATATATTATGTATAATTTCATTTACATTAAATAGAATATACACTGAATGGTATAGAGGTAAAGGAAAGAATTTTGATATTACAAGTTCAACAGCTTATGATCATGCATTTAATTATGGAAGAAATATATATGATAGTATAAGTACAATTGTTGATGAGATATTTTCAACGTACATCAAAAGGTTTGGTAAGAAACAACCTCTACTAACTCAATATTGTGATGGTAGAAATGTGTCTTGCCCTGAGTGGTTAAGTCAATGGGGAAGTAAGTATTTAGGTGATCAAGGTAAGGTGCCTTATGAAATATTAACTTATTATTATGGCAATGATATAGAATTGACAACTGCAGAACAAGTACAAGGTAGTCCTAGATCCTATCCTGGCTATAATTTAACCATTGGAGCTTCTGGAGAAGAAGTTACTATGATTCAAGAATTTTTAAATAGAATAGCACAGAATTATCCGCTTATTCCAAAAGTCTCAGTAGATGGAGTATATGGAGAAGCTACAGCAGAAGCGGTTAAGACATTCCAAGGAATATTCAACCTTCCTCAGACTGGGGTTGTAGATTATGCAACATGGTATCAAATATCAAATATATATGTAGGTGTAAGTAAGATTGCAGAACTAAAATAGTGTTTATAATAAGAGCCATTCTATAATAGATTGAATTATAGAATGGCTCTTATTAAATTCCTTCTAGATTAAAATCTGGAACAAATGCAGTAGAATTAGTTCCGCTATCTTGTATAAAACCATTAGTTATACCTATAGAACTAGCATAGTCTATAAGGGTATCATAATGCTTTGGATTAAGTGTTTTATTGATTTCTGGATAGTTACATGCATTATACATAGGCGTATATTGATTCATTATGCTTATATATACATCATCTTGGAAGGTTGAATATATTTCATCTAGTACTTTCTTTGAATCAAATAATAGTCCAGGTAGCATAAGGTGACGAACAATAATACCTTTAGTAATAAAACCTTCTTTGTTAAATTGAACAGGACCTACTTGATTATACATTTCTTTAAGAACTGGTATTATATTTTCTTCATACCTTGGAGCACTTGAGTATTTAACAGAATATTTATCATTGAAATATTTAAAATCTGGTAAATAAACATCTATATAGCCATTTAATAATTTTATGGTTTCTATAGAATCATAGCTATTTGTATTATATAAAATAGGAATAGACAAACCTTTAGATTTTGCAATTTCAATAGATTCTAATATTTGTGGTACATAATGAGTAGGAGTTACTAAATTGATGTTAGCAGCATTTTTTTCTTGGAGTTCTAGGAATATGTCAGATAATCTATGGATAGATATCTCTTTTCCAAAGGATTCTTGACTTATTTCATGATTCTGGCAAAATACACATTTTAGATTGCAATGAGAGAAAAATACAGTTCCTGAACCTACTGTTCCAGATATAGGAGGTTCCTCCCACATGTGCAAGCTTGCTCTAGCAATTTTTATTTTATCTGTAGCCTTACAAAAGCCTATTTCATTATTTAATCTATTAACATTACATCTACGTATGCATAAATTACAATTCTTTAGTAAATTAAAATATTTCATAAAAAACACCTCAATAATCTATTGTAATATCAATTAACTATTTTTTGAATTATTTTTTCATTCTACTAGAAAAAAATATTATATTTTAATTTTTAATAAGTGTTAACAAGTTGGCAATATCTATGCGAAATTTAGCAAAAGTAGCTTGCTATAATATACTCATAAGATGTTAAGGAGTGAATGGATATGAAAAAAAGGATTGTATTGAGTAATGAAAATAATAATAAGGAAGTAAAGAATAATAAAAAGTTAAGATATATATTGTGTACATTGTTGCTATTTATTATGATAATTCCAGGGATAAATGTTTATGCAACTGAAGGCACAGATAATGGTAACGAAATAACAGTTGATTTGGTTCCATCAGAAGATAATAAATACATTAATGTTAATATAGTAAATACAACTGATGTTAATTATGAGAATTTGTGTGTAAAAGTAAATTTACCAAGTCAATTATATAATGAAGAAACTCTGGAATTAAATGAAGAGAAAATAGATTCAGCTCAAAGTATTAGCAAACAAATTAAAATTAATAAAGTACAACCAGTAAAAACAAAAGTATATAGTGAAAGTAAAAAAGGAATTAACAAGAAAGTGATTATTTTAAGCTCTGTAGTTGTTCTTGCTATTGCATTAGGAATTATCTTAATAATAAAGAAAAAGAAAAATATTGCTGTTGCTATATTAGTTGTAACAATGGTAGGAGGATTAATTAGCCCATTAGAAGTAAAAGCTGCAACGATAGAGAAAAATTATACTAAACAAGATAGTATAAAGATAGAAGGCATTAATTATGAATACACTATAGAAGTTAAGTATGATGAAGTACAAACTGAAGAAGTAGTACAACCTACAGAAAATTTTTCCCAAGAAGTAGAATATAATATGAGTGATGAAGAAAAGCAACAAGTTTCTTCATTAATTGGAGAGTTATATTTTATGAATGATGGATATTATAATAATTATCCAAGTGAACCTGTAAATTTATTTAATGTAAATGCACTACAAAATGGTATACCTTATGATGATAATACAAAAATGGTTTTCTTACAATTATTAATTTGGGAACAAGAATACGTATATAATAATCTAAAAAGTGAAGATAAAATAATTTCAGATAGAAAAGTTAGTGATGGTAATATTAATGCATTATTACAACAAGCATTTGGAACTCAAATAAATGATTTTAACAATATGGGTATTTATTCATTAAATGATGGGTATGTTGAGTTCTATTCAGGTAATAGAGGAGATTGTCAACCAATAGTTGAGATTACAGGTTCAAGACAAGTAGATCAAGAACATGTAGTTCTTACTGGAACTGTTGCATATAAATCTAATATCTATGAATATAATAAATCTAACTTCACAGTTATGGCTAGTATAAATAAAAACAGTATGTTTGGAGGATTAACTATTGATAGCTTTAATATGAAAAAGATACTAGAAAATAACCCAACATCATGTGAAATTCTATTAGCTTCTAGTGAGAGTAGATATATAGAAGAATGTGAGGTGGAAGCTCTAGATCCAGCTGAACTTGAATATGCGAGAAATGAGATATATGCAAGACATGGATATATATTTAATGATAGCAAGTTTAATGAATATTTTTCTGATCAAGCATGGTATACTCCAAATCCAGAATTTAAGGGTGATGATTCAGAATTAAATGAATATGAAATAGCAAATAGAGATTTAATTTTAAAATATGAAAATAAATAGACACTAATTCATATGCCCCAATATTTGTGGGGCATATGTCGTTTTATATAGAATAAAATAGGTAATTATATAAAATCTAAAGCTTCATAGTTGTCTTGGAGATTTTATTCTGTTTATTATTAAAAATAATACATTGTACTATAAAAATTAAACTAAGAACACCAAACATAGGATATAATGTTGATATTAGATTAGAGAAACCTATTTGAGATATAGGTAAGGCAATAGCTAAAACTATAAAAATTCCTTTCTTAAAAGGTATTTTAAAGGTATGTTCTATTGACTTACTAATAGAATATACATCTGATACTTCTGTAGAAAACATTTCTAATAATATTATTATCAATAATATTGCTTGAATTATAGTTCCAAATCTATTTGATACTAATAATAATGGAATTTCATAATTGTATATATATGGTTGATTAGCTGTTAATAATAGATTAATCATTGCACATAGAATACATAAAAAGGTCGAACCTAATATTATTCCCCATTTCATTGTTTTAAAATCTTTAGTTTCAGAACTTAAAGGAACAATTACACCTGATGAACATAATGTATTATATCCAGCATATAAAATTGTAGAGAGTAAAAAGCCATTTTTTTGTGGTTTAAAGTGTGTAAGATAGTCTATAGAAAGAATATCTCTAGCAAATAAAAAATACAAAATAGTAATTAAAGTTATAGTTGTTATTAGACCAGGTACTATAAAGGAATTAACTTCTATTAAACCATTAGTTCCCTTTAGTAAGAAGAACAGTGCCACAAGTAACATTAATATACTACCTAATATTCTTGGAATTCCAAAGAATTGATTAAGTAAGGCACCACTACCTGCTAGTATTATAGAAGCACTAGATATGAGATATAAGGTTGTAATTATTCCTGTTATTTTACCTAGTATATTAGGACTTATAGTATTCATGACATCACTATAAGATGTAAGATTATAATTAATGCTTATCTTAGATAATAATGAGCCTATAAATATATAGAAAAAACCACATAGAATAATACCTATAAAACTTTTTAAACCATAGCAAGTAAAAAATGTAGTTATTTCTTTGCCTGAAGCAAGTCCAGCACCGACAATAGTGCCGATAAAGACAACAGCAATTTGAAATATTTTAATGTGATCTTTTTTCAAAAATTCATACTCCTATTTAATTAATTTATATATTTATAGATATTCGATTTAATTTAATAATAGTATTTATTAGTTTATTTTGCATTTATTAAATGTGAATAATAAACACGGAAAGAGATAAAAATATATACAGAATTATTAAGAAAGGAATAACTACATAAATGGTAGAGGTAGTTAGCGTTATAGGAATTGAATTATGAATGTAAAGAAATTAATAAAGAGTATAATAATAATTTTATTAAGTATATTTATTATAGGTTGTAACAATAATAAGAATAATATTCAAGAAACTTTTGATATAGAGAAGGCTACTAATGTAGGAAAGGAATATATGAAGGAATATGCAATTAATGCAGATAATAATATAGTAGCATATTCTATAGACAATATATCAGAATCTTCTGATAGTGTAGTGCTTAAGTATAAGGCAATTAAACAAGATAATAATAAGTTAATGGTAAGTATAGATAATATAGATATAAAAGTAATAAGAAATAAATCTAAATATTCTATAAGTGAAGTAAGGGCTTCAGAATTAGATGCTATATATACAGATAATAATAATTTAAGATATAGAAATGTTGATGTAGGAATAAGTGAATTATTACTTAGACAGAAGGACTTACCTAGAAGTGTATACCCACAGGATTCATCTATTGCTATTAACAAGATACATGTATCCAATCATAAATATAATGAGTTAACAGTAAATATTGATGGAAATAAGGTCGTATTAATTACAGATAATGATGAGGGTAAATTAATTACTTTTATGCAAATTAATAATGATGAATCTGCAGATGGTGAAGTGACAGAAGCTAATGGGGAAAATAATAATATAGAGGTTGAAGAGATAAAGGAGAAACCTATAGCAACTAATGTTATTGCTTATGATATTTTGCCAGTAGAGAGAATAGATAAAGTAGTAATGACAATAGAAGGTGATTATTTATTAACTGAATATAATAATTCTATTAATATATATAGAATTCCAAAAGGTGAGAAAGTAGATATAGGATTACAAAAATTATTTCCCGGGGAAAGATATAATTTAAACATATATTTAATAAATGATGAAGGTGTATTTATTAAAGTTAAAGATAATAATACAGGCGTAATAGAAGTGTATAGAATAGATATAAAGTCTAACAATATAGTTAAAGCAAATTAAATTTAATTGTGCTATTATGTATAAAAGAGATTTTATATAGGAGATATGTTATGAAGGAATGGAATGGTAAGAGATATCATAGTCTTAATTATTTTCTGAGACATAGATTTGGAGAAAAGGTATTTAAGATATCTATAGATGGTGGGTTTTCATGCCCTAATAGAGATGGAACTATTAGTACTGGTGGGTGTTTATTCTGTAGCGAGAGTGGTTCAGGAGATTTTGCTGGAAACAGAGAATGTTCTATTCATAATCAATTTATAGATATCAAGAATATGATGCAAAAGAAATGGAAAAGTGGTAAGTATATAGCTTATTTTCAAGCTTACACTAACACTTATGCTCCAGTTGAGGAGTTAAGACAGAAATACTATGAAGCTATAGCAGAAGATGGAGTTGTTGCTCTTGCAATAGCAACTAGACCAGATTGCTTGCCTGAGGATGTTTTAGACCTTTTAGAGGAGCTTAATAAAAAAGTATATGTCTGGGTGGAATTAGGTCTTCAAACTGTAAGTGATGAGACAGCAGTTAGAATTAACAGAGGATATAAACTTTCAACTTTCGAAAGTGCCATTAAGTCATTAAAGGATAGAGATATAGATTTTGTGGTACATTCAATATTAGGATTACCAGGAGAAAACAAAAGTGATATGTTACAGACTATAGATTATATAGCGCATAGTGGAGCTAAAGGAATAAAGTTTCATTTGCTACATTTGATGAAAGAAACTCCTATGGTGAAGTTATATGAAAGAGGAGAACTAGAATTCTTATCTCAAGAGGATTATATAGACCTTATATGTAGAGGTATAGCTATGTTACCAGAAGATATGGTTGTACATAGATTAACAGGAGATGCCCCACGTGATTTACTTATAGGACCTATATGGAGCTTGAAGAAATGGGAAGTTTTAAATGCAATTGATGCGGCTATGGAAGAGAATGGCTATTATCAAGGGAGGGATTATATAGATGAATATTGATATGATTATATCAGCAGATTATATACAAGAAGATATTATAAAAAATAAGATAGTTATTGTTATAGATGTATTTAGAGCAACATCAGTAATAACAACAGCTATAAATAATGGTTGTAAAGAGATTATACCAGTATTAACAGTGGAAGAGGCTATAAAACTTAGAGATTCAGAATTACATAAAAATTATTTGTTAGGCGGAGAGAGACAAGCACAGAAGATACCTGGATTTGATTTATCTAATTCTCCACTTGAATATACAGAGGAAGTAGTAAAGGGTAGAAATATAATTTTAACTACTACAAATGGAACTAAAGCATTAACAAGGAGTGTGGGTGCTTATAAAATTCTTATAGGATGTATGCTTAATGGAAGTGCTATTGCAAGAGAGGCTATAAAATACGATAGAGACATAGTTATAGTTAATTCGGGAACAAATGGACAATTTTCTATTGATGATTTTATATGTACTGGCTGTATATTAAATGAAATGAAGCAAGTTGCAGATGATATAGAAATGAGTGATATATGTAAAACTGCGTATTTGACTTATGTAAACAATGATGCGTCAGAATATGTAAAAAATGCAAGACATTATAAAGTAATGATGAGTTTAAAACTAGAAAGAGATGTAAAATATTGCCTTCGATTAAACCAATTCGACATAATACCTGAGTATTGTAAAGGTTTAATAAAATAAATATTATATAATTTAAAATGTTGCGATAAGTTGTAAAGAAAAACAGTAAAATATTAACACTATATTAATACTTCGACAGATTACTCTATGATACAATAAAAATATAAACAGTGACAGAAGGGAGAGTAAGTCTATGAAAATGAAAGTTAATAAAAGGAGTATAAAAAATGAATTAATTACTGTTTTTTCAGCAATATTTTTAATAGCAGGAATAATTATAGTGGTATTTGGAACACATAAGTCTAGTAGCAGTATAAAAGAAGTATCTAATGAAATAATAGATGATAAATTATATGCAGATGTTAATGCTATGAATAGTTATCTTCAATATAAATATGGTGGCGTGACAAAGACAAATGGGAAATTAACTGATAAGTCTGGATTAGATATAGCAGGAGATACAGAAGTAGTAGATAAGGTATTACAAGATCTTTCAGATGTTGCAACAATATATGTAAAAAACGGTGATGAATTCGAGATTGTTTCAACTAATATAAGAGACAAAGATAATAAGAGAATAACAGGAACATTAGAGAAGAATCAAGCAGCTTATAAATCTCTTATGAATGATAAAGCTTATAATGGAATAACTATAGTAAATGGACAACAATATAAATCAACATATTCAATGATAGTTGGACAAAGTGGTAAAACAATAGGTGTTTTATTTGTTGGTATGTCAATAGAGAATGTTAATGCATCAATAGCATCAAACTTAAGTGAAATTAGAATAGCGTATTATATATTAGGAGCTGTATGTTTAGTTGTTTGTATAGCAGTAACTTATTTTGTTGGAAATGCTATTACTAAGAATTTAATTAAGATAGCTAAATATACAAATAACATGAAGGAATTAGATATATCACAAGATATTCCTGAAGGTTTAAATAAAATTAAAGATGAGGTAGGTACGGTATCAAATTCCTTACAAGTTGCAGTTACAAGTTTAAGAAAGTTTATTTCTGATAGTGATTCTATGGCATCAAGTGTTAATAATCATGCTGGATCAGTTCTTGAAAATATGGAACAAGTAACTAATACCTCTGGTGAAATAGCAGAAGTTATTAATCAGATAGCAGAAGGAGCAACTAATCAAGCTAAAGATATAGAAAATGGTTCACAAGAAACTGAAGAATTAGGTAAATATATTGATTTAAATAATAAAGAATTTGATACTTTGGTTAAACTTATGGATCAAGTAGATAAACTAAGAGCTCAAGGATATGCAAGTGTTAATAGCTTGTCAGAAGAAAGTAAAGAAGCATTAGCAGCTACAAGTGAGATATATGAAGTTATTAAAGACACAAATGATAAAGCTAAGAATATAGAAGTAGCAAGTGCTAAGATTAAAGATGTTGCAGAACAAACTAACCTTCTATCATTAAATGCAGCTATAGAAGCAGCAAGAGCTGGAGAAGCTGGTAAGGGATTCTCGGTAGTAGCAGAAGAAGTTAGTAATCTAGCAGATGAATCTAATAAGTTAGTACAAGAAATAGAAGTTGTTATTCAAGAATTAACAAGCAGAACAGAAAGTGCTGTTGAAACAGTTGATAAAATGATAAATATGATGAAGAATCAAGATGTAGCAGTTGGTGACACAGTAGAGAAATTCAATGGAATATCTCAAAGCATAACTGAAACAAAAGCAAGTATAGATAGATTAAATGAATCTTCTAATAACATGAATGATAAGAAGAAGGTAATAATAGATGTTATGCAAAACTTATCTGCTATAGCAGAAGAAAATGCAGCATCTACAGAAGAAGTTGCGGCATCAGTACAAGAACAAACTTCTATTATCAATGAATTATCTAATTCGGTAGAAGATATGGTAGAAATGTCTAAGGATATGAAGAAGAATATAGAAAAATTCCAATATTAAAATTATCCTAAAAAAATGCCTGTGAACTAAAGATTAATATGGTTCATAGGCATATTTTCTTTTAAATTAGGAAACTATATATTGAGGCTATAATTATGTGTGTGCAAGGGTGGTTGAAGTGAGAAAGAATATAGAAGAATACATAGTAACTATTCTTAAAGATAATAATATGGATGAGAATGAAGCAGCAGAAAATATGCTTATACAAGAATTTACCAGAATATATGAAGAGTGTCTAGATTATTATCATATAAAATATTTAAAAAAGGATGAAGTTAATAAATATGAAACTTGGGACCTTCCAGAAAGTGAAGAAGCCTTTAGTAGGGCAAAGGAGCTATTTGGAATAAAAGCGATAATTGATAAGACTTATTTAGTGTTAGAAAATTATAAGTTGTACAAGAAAATGAAAAAAGTATACTTTGGAATATTATATTCATTACATGCGCTAATTCTTATAATTACATTTTATGGGATAGCATTTTCTAAAACTACTGATAGTAAAATGACAACATTATTAGTTTGGGTTGCTGTTATTGTTTTGTCAGTTGGATTCGTTATAGTAATAGAGAGTACAAAATCTAAGCTTAAGAAGTTATTCCATCAAATAAAAGACAATCAAGAATACTTTTATGTTAAAGAAAAAGATGAAAATTTAATAAAGTAATGGTAAAAGATGATTATAGAGAGGAAGTGCAGAATTTAAATGAACATTATAAAGATATTTAAGGACGATATGAAAAGATTAATTAAGAATCCAATAGCTATTATTGTAATTATAGGAGTTATAGTATTGCCATCTTTGTATGCTTGGTTTAATATAATAGCCAACTGGGATCCGTATAGTAATACAGGTGGAATATCTGTTGCTGTTGTTAACAATGATAAAGGATATAAACTTATGGGTAAAGAGATGTCTTTAGGTGATAACATTATTGAAACATTAAAAAATAACGATAAGATGGGTTGGAAGTTTGTTGATGAGAATGAAGCTATTGAAGGAGCTAAAAGTGGTAAATATTATGCAGCCATAGTTATTCCAGAAGATTTTTCAAAAGATATAACTAGTGTGTTATCAGGAGATATAGTAAGACCTAGTATAGATTATTATTGTAATTCTAAGAAAAATGCTATAGCACCTAAAATGACTAATAGTGGAGTATCAACAATTCAGAATCAAGTTAATACAACATTTGTTCAAACAATAACAAGATCTATAGAAGATGTTCTTATATCAACTGGAGAAGGTTCGGATAAGTATAATATAAGTAGCAATATTATTGAAGGGTTTAATAAAGTAAATAGTAACATGGATACTATTAAACAGAGTTTAAATGCATTTAATGATACAGTTAAAGCATTTAATGATTTAAACAATACGATGCAAACTTCTGTTAATGGTGTAGAATCACAGATAGATATAGCAACTAATTCATTAGGAAATGCTAAGAATACAATAAATAGTTTCACAGCTATTGGTATCCCAGCAGGAGATGCAACTAATTCATCAAATGACTTACAGAATTCTCTATCAGATATACAAACTGGGTTAAATGAGATTCAAGATATATTAAACAATTCTTCTGGAACCAACATAGACATAGATAGAATTAATCAGATTATGCAGAATATAAAGGATCAAAAAGATTCATTGAATAATAAGATTAATGCAGTTGTGAACCAAAGTGTTGCAGCAATAAAAAGTAATGCTAACACTTCAATAGATGGACTTATAGCAAATCTACAAGGATTAAAAACTAATATAACCAATACAAAAGATGTTTTGAATCAATTAGGAAATGCATTAAGCTCTACTCAGAAGGCATTTGATACTACTATAGGATTAATAGAAGATATTCAAGGTAAAATAAATGATGCTTCAGAAGAAATAAAAGGAGTTGCACAAAATCAAAATTTAAAGAGTTTATTTGATACATTATCCAATAATACAGAATTAATAAGTGAATTTATAGCAGCTCCAGTAGAAGTAGATACTAAAGAATTATATCCTATTGATAATTATGGTACAGCAATGACACCATTTTATACAACTCTTGCTATATGGGTTGGTGGAATTGTTTTAGTAGCAATATTAAAGACAACTATAAAGAGTAGAGAACAGTATACTGAATTAAAACCATATCAAGAATATTTGGGTAGATATATATTATTCTTTATATTAGCATTTTTACAATCAACAATAATATGTTTAGGGGATATATTCTATCTTAAAATACAATGTGATAATAGAATAGCATTTTTAGTAGCGTGTTGGATGGCAAGTTTCATATTCTCTACAATAATATATACGCTTACAATATCGTTTGGAGATGTAGGAAAAGCGCTAAGTGTATTATTATTAGTAATTCAGTTAGCAGGTGCTGGTGGTACATTCCCTATAGAGGTAACACCAGAGTTCTTCCAGAAAATTAATAAATTCTTGCCATTTACTCATAGTATAAATGCTATGAGAGAATCAATAGCGGGAATGTATGGAATGGATTATATGAAAGATTTAGTATATCTATTAGCTTTCTTACCATTTGCTTTAGTTTTAGGATTATTACTTAGAAATCCACTTATTCATGCAAATGAATTCTTTGAAGAAAAATTAAAAAATACAGAACTAATGTAATATAAAAAAACAAAAATTAAATGATAATAAACAAAAAACTAATGTTATTTGATAATGTAAATAGCATTAGTTTTTTCTATTTGAATAAAGTATATTTATTACTACATAATAAAAGAAGAACAAGTTAACCCACTACTTGTTCTTCTTTTTCTCATAAATTTTATACCTAATATACCTTTATGAAAGTTACAATAACTTTCTCTATGTCTATAGAATAACATTAATTTCTTTGGATGAAAAGGGTTTACACCCATAGTTAATAAAATGTTTACAATAAAGGCTAAATAAAATTTATATCATATTACCTTACTCATACAACATACTTTTATTTTCATATAAAATAAAAGAAGAACAAGTTAACCCACTACTTGTTCTTCTCTTTCTCATAAATTTATACCTAATATACCTTTATGGAAGTTACAATAACTTCCTCTATGACTATAGAATAACACTACTTTCTTAGAATGAAAAGGGTTTATATACATAGTTAATAGAATGTTTACAAATTACGTTGAATGCAAAACTAACTTCCGTTTTAGCTAGACTATTGTGTTTGCAAGGGTAAAGTCAGTTTTTTTAGTTTGTTTTTATAGATAAAATATTTGAAATAGGTTATAATTTTTATAAGATATTCAGTTTCTGGGGTATTTTTTTGCATACTTAATAAGCCAACGGAAATCTTTTGAAAAACTAAGTTCCGTTTGCTAAATTTTTGCAAGATTAAGTTTCACTGATATTTGTCTTAGAATTTTGATATCTTATTTTTTTAAAAGTGCAGGTTTTAAATGCACTTCATCTGCTGGAATATGTTTAAGTGAAAGTTTTTCTAGCAATGAATTATCTAATAGCATTTGGGCTAGTTTGAATGGTGTATTTC
>NZ_JAHLQH010000020.1 GCF_018918325.1 Clostridium sp. MSJ-8
TGCTTGCATAGAATCTTTCCATTCATTAATAAAGAAAGAAGAAATTTATAGAAATAAATACCGAACCTTTGAAGAAGCTAATGTTGCTATTTTTAAGTATATTGAAGGTTGGTATAACAGGAGAAGACTGCACTCTTCTATTAATTACATGACTCCAGAACAATGTGAATTATTAGCTAGAAGTACAGCATAAAAAAGTTTGACTTTTTGTGTCCAAAATATTGACATAAGACCAAATATATAATTTTCGAGTTTATATAAATAGAATATAAAGGTTGACATACAAAAAAGAAAGGATTAATATTGAATTGCAGGTAAAATTTATATATAGTTTTTATTTGCAATTTACTAAAGGGGAGATGAGAGTATGGAAATTAAAGAACATAATGCGAATCTTTACAATATGGAAGATTCAGAAACTTCTATGAATTATGCTAGTAGTGGATGTTCATGTTCATGTTCATGTTCATGTTCATGTTGTTGTACATGTGCAGCTATATCAGAAGAATAGTATTTTGTGTAAAGAGCTTGCCTGAAAGTCAGACAAGCTTTTTATATATGTTTTTTGGGGGGAAAATGAAGATAAATGATGAAATTATAAAGATTGAAAACTTAGAAGTTAAATTTAATGATACAAAGGTATTAGACATAAATGAGAATATTGTAATTAATGAAGGTGATATAGTAGGTATTATTGGAGCTAATGGTGCTGGAAAATCAACATTGATTAATTCAATAATTAATCAAGTTAAGTATAATGGAAAAATTGAGTGTAAGTTTTCTAAAGATGAATTAGGAATTCAATTTCAAGATAACTCATATAATAAAATAATGAAAGTTTACGAACTTATTCAAATTGTTACAAATAAGAAAAAATTTGATTGTGAAATTAAAAAATTATTTGATGAGTTTGATCTTAATAAAATTCTTAAAAAAAGAATTGGTAAATTATCGGGCGGCGAAAAACAAAGACTTACATTGTTTTTAGTTTTATATTTAAAACCTAAAATAATGATTTTTGATGAACTTACTACTGGGTTAGATTTTCAAAAAAGAAATAAATTATTAAAAATAGTGAAAAATTATTCAGAAGGAAGAACTGTATTAACTATTTCGCATTATTTTGAAGAATTAACTGGGTGGGCAAATAAAGTTTTAATATTGGATAAAGGGAAGATTGTGTTTTATGGAACTATTGAAGAACTCAAGAATAGATATAATCATAGAGCTATATATAAAATAAAAAAGGTATACAGAAATGAAATTAAAAATTTATATAAGGATAATAAGCATATTAAAATAATTGAAAATTTTAATGATGAAATTGATGCATTAGTTTTAATTGATTCTGTAGAACAACAAAATTTGGTTCAGGAACTAATGAATAGAAATATAAGTTATGAAATGGAATTGTGTAATCTGTATTCACTTTATACATTAGCAATTAGTCAAATGAAAGGAAGTGAATAGATATGAGAAAATATCTGTGGATTGATTTGAAGATAATGTTTAGAATTCCTTTGTCTGTTTTTTTTACAATTGGATATCCACTTATTATGATGGTTATTATTATGCTATCTTATGGAAATGCATCAATTGGAGGTGGTTATACTTTAATAGATAAATATTTTATGATAGCAATTGGAATAGGAATATTACCATTAACACTAATTTCATTTCCCATGTGGATAGGAAATAATTTGGAAAGTAAAAGTATGCAAAGATTATCTTTTTTTAGGGTTAAGGCATGGAAAATGGTAATTGGAGATATTTTAGCACATTTAATATTGTCTTTAATAAGTATGGCAATTGATATTGTTTTTGCTTATATAGTATTTAATTTACACTTTCCAGACATTAAATATTTCTTGGGATTTTTAATTCAATATATACTTGCAGTAGTTATATGTATGTTAATAGGAGGTACTTTTTCATTTCTATTTAAAAATACACAAATATTAATGCCATTTGGTCTTGTTGTAATGTTTGTATTATATATGTTTTGTGGAGTATTTATAACCTTTGATGAATTACCAATAACATTTAAGAATATAGCAAAATTTATACCAATGAAATATGCAATGAATGATTTTTTCTATATTTGGACAGAGGAATATGTATGGAATGAAACCTTTATTAAGTTATCATTAATATATTTAATAATTTTTTCAACTATTTTATTGTTGTTAATTTGGAAATATAGTAAAAAGAAAAATTTTAATAATGAGGGAGGAATTAAGTGATGAAAAACAATCAGTTTGCAAGAGTATGTGTTGAGATTGTTGTAGGAATAGTAATTTCTGTTTTATTATCAGCTATTTTAATAGCTTTTGGATATTACAAGATTAAAAGTTCAGATTTAAGTAGTTATAATGTTAGTTTTATAGGATTTGATTTATATAAAATTAGTAAAAGTGGTGGAGAATATGTAGGGCAAGCTTTAAATCAAAATATGTCAATAATAGGAATTATATGGTCTATGGTAGTTGTATTAGTAAATGAGACAAGACTTTATATAAAAAGTAAAAAAATAAAATTAAATAAATAAAATACAATAAAAGGTGATGTATATGGGAAATTTTAAGATAAAAGGAATGTTAAATCAACACTTAAAAATAGAAAGAGATAGTAATAATCTTACCAATAATAATAATGCAGCAATTTATAGTCAAATTTTAGCTGGAAATTTTGAGTCATATGCATATAATTACTTATTGAACTTGGGCTTTATGAGATTAAGTGATGTTAAGAGTATTGGTATGTACAATGAAATGAATTTGGCAGCAAATATAAGTGCAAATAAAATATATGAAGAAATTAAAGATGAGTATACCATTAAGTTACCAGAAAAATTGGTTAAAGTAAAAAAAAGTGTTACAAACACACTAGAGGAAAGACATAGTGCAAGGGACTATAGTGGAATCACTATGAAGTTAGATGAATTTTCTACTATAGTAAAATATAGTTTTGGATTGGCAAAAAGAACTATGAATTATAATGGTATAACTGCTACTACTAGATATTACGCTTCTGGTGGCGGCTTATATCCAATATATCCTTATTTTTTAATAAATAAAGTTAAAGGAATTAAAAAAGGACTATATAGATATCAACCTTATACGCATAGTTTATATCCAATTGATGGTGATATGAAGATAGAACAACTTCTTCAATATGGTAATTTTGATTTTGATGATTATTGTTTTTGTGTTTTATATGAATATGATTTTGATAGAAATTATTTAAAGTATGGTGAATTATCATTATTAACTACTTTAGTAGAAATAGGAATAATGTCTCATAATTTTGAAATAATGTGTACAGCTTTAGATTATTCCGCATGTCAAATTGCGGGATTTGATAAGCAATATGCTGAAAAGTGTATAGGATTAGATGGAATAAATAGTCATATACTATTTACAAACATTTGTGGTAAAGAATAAATATAAATAGGGGGATTAGTATGAGTAATATTATTGAATTTATAAAACCAAACGATTTAATAGTAATAGAAGGTGAAAATGAATTTGTTATAAGAAAGGGATTTTTACATATAAATGAAATTATTATTGATAAGAATGGAAGTTCTAATTCATTCATTAAGGCAATGAGAGAATTTATACAAAATAAGAAAATAGATTTAAGTCAAAATGATTCAGCTTATGAAGACTTTATGCAACTAACTAAGTTTGGATTGATTGATATAGCTATGAACAAAAACTTTTTATTAATAATCAATAAAAATTATAAAGATATGGTTAATAATTTATGTCCTGATTCAATACAAGTAAAAACAATTGAAGAAATGTTAAGCAATGAAGATATTAAAACTTTGACAGAAAATAAAAATGTATTAAAGTTAAATGAATTATATGATAAATTCTCAAGTAAACTTAAAAATTATGATCATATTTATTATTTAAATCAATTTTGCAATTTAGTTACCAATAGAGCATTTAACAGGATAATCAATAAACTTGATATAGAGTATACTATAGGCATTTTTGATAATGACAATATTTATTTAACAGGAATAAAACCTAACTATACTGGATGTTACGAATGTTTGGAAAAACACATAATAAGTAAATTCTCAGGAACAATAAAACAATATGAAGATCAATATAATAATTCGTTGGAAGCAATTAGTGATAATGCTGATATAAGTTTGGTAATAGGTATGGTTTTAAAAGATATGAGTAATATTAATAAATATGGAGCTAGTTCATTAACAGGAAATGTAATACATTTTTATACTCCAAATTTTGAATACTCATATAATGTTAATAGAAAAAATTCAAGCTGTTCAGTATGTGCAACAGTAAATAATGTTAAATTTGAAGAACAAAATATTCGTTCTGTAAATGTTATAAAGGAGGTCTTGTCTAAATGATAAATATTGAAAATACAATAGAATATAACGAATTTAGACAAAAAATTTTGGGAGGAAGAGTAACTTCAATATGGAAAAGTGATAGCTTTTTTAAAGGAGCAAAATCATATCCAATTGTTAATTTTAATTATTTAACATCTGAATTTTCAGATTTTGAAAAAAATATTTTTGAAAAAAACCAAAAAATGATTTATCATTTAAGTGGTTATGGGACTACATATAATGAAGCAGTAGCAAGTTTTTTAGGTGAAAGTGTTGAAAGATATTCATTTGCTTCATTTTATAGTATTATTAAAAATTATGTGATTAAAGATTCATATAAATCATTAGTTAATAAATATGGTGAAGATAAAGTATGTAATTTAAAGTATATTAATTCTTATTTTAGTGATAAAGATGAAAAATATTATGTGAATGAAAATGATGAATTACAATGGATTGCTTTAAATTCATTAATTGAACTTGGCGAAAAGGTATATATTCCTTTGCAGTTTATAGTATCTAATAATGGAACAATTTTTGAAAATGAAAAGCCATTTATGACATCAGCTGTATCGACAGGAACTGCATGTCACGAAGATATAATAAAAAGTTTTGAAAATGCAGCTATTGAGTATTTACAAATAGATTCATTTAATTTATGGTGGTATGGTGGTATAAAAGGAAAAGATATAAAAGTGAACTTAGAAGAATTTTTACATGAATACTTTAAAGATAAGAAAGAAGTAAAACAATTTTTGGAAAATTTCAGTGTTAATTTTACAGATATATCATATGATAAGAATATTGATATTATAGTATGTGAAGTATTTGGACAAAAGGAAGGATTGCCTAAATATACAGTTGGTGTTCAAGGTGGGAAAGGTATGAAAAAAGTGTTGTATAGAGGGTTTATGGAATGTATAGCAGTTTTAGAATATAATATGAACCTTCCTTGGATGGACATAAATAAATATGAATCAATAACTAAAAAAAGTACAAAAATTAACAATCTAGACGATAATGTTATAATGTATTCTAAATATGGAAAGCCTTCTATAGTTAAACATGATTATGATTTTTATAAAGGTATAAATGTATCTAAGAACTATAACTTAATTGAATGTATAAAAAAATATAGTAAATATGCAGGCTTTTTAAGAATAACATTGCCTGAATTTGAAGGCTTAAATTTAGAAGTGGTTAGGGTTTCTGTGCCGGAAATATTACCCTTATGCTTACCTTCATATCCTCCATATTTTCATGAAAGATATAAGAAAATAGGAGGTATACGCAATAATGTTCCACATCCTTTGGCTTAATATACAATTGATATTAACTCTTTTTCCAGGAATATTAATGTTTGCTTTCGGAAAAATTCCTTTATTTAAGAAAATAAAAGGAATGGACTTATATGTTATAAGTCTTGTTATGGTGGTATTTTTAAACATATATGATAAATTTAATAAGTTAATAATTATGTTTGTTATAGTCATTTTTTCGTTAATATCTTTCATTTTAGAATATGTATTTAATGAATGGAAAAATTTTAATTATAAAAAATTTACTTATATGCTTTCGCAAATAAAAAAAACAGTATATGTAATGATTTTATTTCCTTGTTGTGAAGAATTAATTTATAGATATTTTTTATATATGCATATGAAAAGATTAGTTGATAATATATATTTATATTTTATCCTTTCTGTTGTAACATTTGTGTTTATACATTTTTTTAATCAAAAAATAAAATGTTTTTATAAAATACCATTTGCAATTTTTGAATGTATAACATTTATTTTATTTAAAAATATCTTTGTTTGTATAATGATTCATATGAATTTTAATATTTTAGTTTATGCGTATAATACTATAAAGTATAGTCGAGGAAGAATAAGTTAATAAAAATAAGTTAGTAAAATAATCTGTGTAAACTTAAACCTGCTAAAAATAATCAAATATAATTTACAAATATTTTTAGCAGGTTTACACTTAAGTACTATATTTAAAACACTTATCTACAACTACAAATAAAATACAATTTTCTAAAAAGTAAAAAAGAGGGGTGATTTTCACCCCTCTTAAAATATATTGCAATATATTTTAGCAGATTCCTTGAGCTAGCATAGCGTTAGCAACTTTTTCAAATCCAGCTATATTAGCACCCATTACATAGTTTCCTTCATGTCCGTAACGTTTAGCAGCATCATCCATGTTGTGGAAGATGTTAACCATTATGTTCTTAAGTTTAGCATCAACTTCTTCAAAAGTCCAGCTTAATCTTTCACTATTTTGAGACATTTCAAGAGCTGAAGTTGCAACACCACCAGCGTTTGCAGCTTTACCAGGAGCAAATAATACACCGTTTTGTTGTAAGTATTCAGTAGCTTCTAGAGTTGTAGGCATGTTAGCACCTTCACATACTGCAATAACACCATTAGCAACTAATGCTTTTGCATCATCTAAGTTTAATTCGTTTTGAGTAGCACATGGAAGAGCTATATCAACTTTAACATTCCATACTCCTCTTCCTTCATGGTATTCAGAATTTGGTCTGTAGTTCTTGTATTCAGTTAATCTAGCACGTTTAACTTCTTTTATTTCTTTTAATGCAGCTACATCAATACCTTCAGCATCGTAAACCCAACCAGTTGAATCACTTACAGTAACAACTTTTGCACCAAGAGCTTGAGCTTTTTCAGTAGCATAGATAGCAACGTTTCCTGAACCAGAAACTGCTACAGTCTTACCAGCGATATCTATGTTGTTGCATTTTAACATTTCGTTTGTTAAATATAATAAACCGTATCCAGTAGCTTCAGTTCTAGCTAAAGATCCACCGTAAGTTAATCCCTTACCAGTTAAAACTCCTTCGTATACGTTCTTTATTCTCTTGTATTGACCAAACATATATCCGATTTCTCTAGCACCAGTACCGATATCTCCAGCTGGAACGTCAGTATCAGCTCCTATATGTTTACATAATTCTGTCATAAAACTTTGGCAGAAAGCCATAACTTCTCTGTCTGATTTTCCTTTTGGATCGAAATCAGAACCACCTTTACCACCGCCGATTGGTAGTCCAGTAAGAGAATTCTTAAAGATTTGTTCGAAACCTAGGAATTTTATAATACCTAAGTTAACAGATGGGTGTAGTCTTAGACCACCTTTGTAAGGTCCTATAGCACTGTTGAATTGTACACGGTAACCAGTGTTAACTTGTACTTGTCCTTTATCATCAACCCAAGGTACTCTGAATTTTACTTGTCTTTCAGGTTCTACTAATCTTTCAAGTAGAGCTTCTTTTCTGTATAACTCTTCGTTAGCTTCAATAACTGGTCTAAGTGAATTTAAAACTTCTTTTGCAGCTTGGTGAAACTCAGGTTCGTTTGGATTTTTTTTAATTACTAATTCAATAATTTCGTCGACATACGCCATTGTAATGCCCTCCTCTATGATATTTAATTATTAAATGGAATAAATATAAATAAGGTAATACTAAGAATGTTGTTATCTATAATGAGTTAAAGTACTTCATTGTGATTAACTGTTCATAGAAATATATGTATAAATATCCCACAACCATTATATTATAACATTTATAAAGAAAATAAAAGAAAAAATATTTAATTGAGGAAAAAATATTTTTTGGTACAATTATATTTGGAGGCGTAAAAGTTATATATTACAGTACATAGAAAGGTGTCTTGAAGAAAATGAAAAATAGAAGAAATTTAATAATGTTGTTAGTTATGGCAATATTAGTTGTTATATTGTGTGTTATTGGAACTAATATTGCGTTTAGTAATAAGAACAAAGAAAAAAATATAAAAAGTAATATTGCTTCAATAAAAACGAATACAATTGGAGAAGAAGTAATATTAGAAAAGGAAGAAGAGAAAGAAGAGCCAGTAGAAGAAAAACAAGAAGAAGTTAAAGAGAGTGATTCAAAAGATATACAAGAAGAGCCTAACACAGAAACAATTAATAACACAGGCAATAAAATAGTTGTAATAGATCCGGGACATGGAGGATCTGGAAATTCAGGAATGGAACTTCAGTCACCAGATTCCGATATATTAAAGATAAAAGATCCTGGTGGTTGCGTAGGTGTTAATACAGGAATCCCAGAGTATAAAGTTGCTTGGGAAGTTTCTATGAAGCTAAAAAGTTTGTTGGAACGCAATGGAATAACTGTAATTTTAACCAAACAAGATATAAATGAATCTCCTGGTAATATAGAGAGAGCAGAAGTTGGTAATAACAATAATGCAAGCTTAGAAATAAGAATACATTGTGATTCTGCAAGTTCAAGTAATGCATATGGAGCAACTACGTTAGTTCCTGGATATATTGGTTACAGCAAGGATGTAGCTGATGTAAGTAAAGGATATGGAGAAATTATACAAACTTCGTTAGTTAGTAAATGTAATATGTATAACAGAGGAGTAGTTACAAGAGATGATTTAACTGGATTTAATTGGTCTAAGGTTCCGGTGATTTTAGTGGAATTAGGCTTTTTATCTAATCCTAATGAAGAACAGCTTCTTATATCTGATGAATATCAGAATAAATTAGCTGAAGGAATGGCTGAAGGAATAATCAAATGTTTAGAGAGTTAGAATATATTTAAAATTATTTGGGCATAATACATATAAATAACTAAAAGAAAAGGTGATTTATATGTACAATAGTGATATGGAAGTTTTATTAAAACTTTCAGAGAAAAAACTTAAAAATGCAGACAATAATCCAGGCAAATATATAGGCAGAGCTATTGTGACTGGATTTTTTGTTATAGTTGCAATCATATTATCTTATACTGCTGGAGCAATTCTATATGATAAGTATCCTGAATTCTCAAAGATAATGGTGTCTGCTACTTTTTCATTTGCATTAGCACTTATAGTTTTTTTGAGTGGAGAGCTTTTTACTGGAAATAATCTTGTTATGTCTGTAGGTTTATACAATAAGAGAATATCTATTAAAGGATTATTAAAGGTATGGATATATAGCTATATAGGCAATTTTATAGGATCTGTAATTTTAGCATTTTTATTTGTGAAAAGTGGAGCTTCTATAGCGATTATAAGTCATTATATAGAGGGAATAGTTGATGCTAAACTTAATTTATCTATTTCAGAACTTATACTTAGAGGTCTACTATGTAACTTTATTGTATGTTTGGGATATCTTACAGGAATTAAGATGAAAACAGAATCAGGTAAGCTTATTATGATGTTTTTCTGTGTGTTTGCATTCATTATAGCGGGATTTGAACATAGCGTTGCTAATATGGGGGTATTTTCTATTGCCTATTTTTCATTAGGTGGCATACCTATTATGCTAGCATTAAGAAATTTATTATGGGTTACAATAGGTAATATAATAGGTGGAGGTGTGCTTTTAGGACTATCTACAGTATATATAAGCATAGAAGAAATTTAATTTATAAAAAATTAATACTAATTTACAGAATAGATATTCTACAAGGTGCTATAATAGAATTGTAATAAATTTATTATAAAAGGGAGTGGGACATATGGATGATAAAGTTCTTATAGCAATTGTAGCTTGTCTATTTGTCTGTTTATATACAGTTATTAGTAGTTTTGAAAAGAAATTGAATAAAATAGAAATGAAAATGGATAAGATTGCTGAAAAGTTAGGGATTAATGAAGAAACATTAAGTGATGAAGTGCAAAAGGAGATAGAAGAACTCGTCAAACAAGGCAATTTAGTTCGTGCAATAAAGATATATAGAATGGAAACCGGTGTGGGATTAAAAGAGGCAAAAGAATATATAGATGATTTATGCAATAATAGATAAAACATCTAAGTGGTAAACTGGAGACTATTACTAGAATTAGGGGATGAAGGATATGGAGAAGACAATGGATTTAAAAATTAAAAATGGAACTATGATGCAATATTTTGAATGGTATCTTCCAAGGCAATCTAAATTATGGAATATGGTTAGTGAAGAAGCTAAGCATTTATCAGAGATAGGAATTACTGCTATATGGTTGCCACCATCATATAAAGGCATGGATGGAAATAATGATGTTGGATATACTGTTTATGATTTATATGATTTAGGTGAGTTTGAGCAAAAAGGCTCTGTAGAGACAAAGTATGGAACTAAGGATGAATATATAAATGCTATAAAAAGTTTAAAAGAAAATAAGATTCAAACATATGCAGATATATCATTGGATCATAAAATTGGTGCAGACGATATGGAAGAAGTAGAAGCAATAGAGCATGATTCTGGCAATAGAAATATTGAAGTTGGTGGTAAAAAAAAGATATTTGCATGGACAAAGTTCGAATTTCCTGGTAGAAAAGATACTTATTCTAGTTTTAAATGGAATTGGACACATTTTGATGGAGTTGATTGGGATGCAAAAGCAAAAAAAAGTGGAGTATATAGATTTGCAGGCAAGAATTGGGATCAAGATGTAGATGATGAAAATGGAAATTATGATTTATTGATGGGAGCAGACTTGGAATTAAGCAATAGTGAAGTTGTTGAGGAACTTAAGAATTGGGGAAGATGGTATCTAGATACAACAGGAGTTGATGGATTTAGATTGGATGCAGTTAAACATACAAGTTATAATTTCTTGGTAGATTGGTTAACTACACTACGAAAAGAAAGTGGTAAAGAGTTATTTTCAGTAGGTGAATATTGGAATGCGGATATTAATAAGTTAACCGCATATTTAGAGAATACTAAAGAAGATATGTCATTATTTGATGTTCCTTTGCATTTTCATTTCTGTGATGCATCTTATAGTAATGGTAATTATGATATGAGAAATTTATTAAAAGGAACATTAGTAGAAAGAAATCCAATTAGAGCCGTAACATTTGTTGATAATCATGATACGCAAGTAGGACAAGCATTAGAATCATGGGTAGCACCATGGTTTAAACCTCTAGCTTATTCTGTTATCTTGTTAAGAGAACAAGGCTATCCATGTGTATTTTATGGGGATTATTATGGAATAAAAAGTCAAAACATAGATTCAATGAAAGAAGTTTTAGACAAACTACTTTACTTAAGAATGCATTATGCATATGGTAAACAAAATGATTATTTTGATCATTGTGATATTGTTGGTTGGACAAGAGAAGGAATCGAAGAAAACGAGAATTCAGGCTTGGCAACAATAATGTCTAATAGATATAGCGGCAGTAAAAGAATGTATGTTGGGACAAGATATGCAGGACAGTATTTTTATGATTATTTAGGAAACAGAAAAGAAAAAATAAAAATCGAAAATGATGGCATAGGTAATTTTACTGTGGAAGGTGGTTCGGTTTCTGTATGGATTGTAGAATAATTCCTATATATAGCAATTAAGTAAAAAATACTATACTAATTGTTGCAATAATTGAGAAAAATTTTAAAAGCTAAAAAAAATATATTTTTTCTAAAAAAAACAGCAAATTATTTCAAAATCCATTTACAGATTAGATAAATTGTAGTATATTAATAAGTACTTAAAGCAAAAAGCTTAAATTTTTAAAACTAAATATGATGTGTAGGAAGGAAAGTATGTGTATGGAAGATGTAAATAATATTACTACAAATACAAGCAATGGGGCTTATAAAGCGTACAATCCTGAAGGGGAAGTAAGTAACAATACTTATGGAATGTATGATCCTAGATTTGAACACGATAACTGTGGTATTGGAGCCGTAGTTAATATCAAGGGAGTTAAATCTCATGATACTGTTGCAAATGCATTAAAGATCGTAGAGAACCTAGAACACAGAGCAGGCAAAGACGCCGAGGGAAAGACTGGAGACGGAGTCGGAATTTTATTACAAATTTCACATAACTTCTTCTCTAAGGCTGTAGTTCCACTCGGCTTTTTTTTAGGCTCTGAAAGAGATTATGGTGTAGGTATGTTCTTCTTTCCACAGGATGAACTTAAGACTAAACAAGCAAAAAAAATGTTTGAAATTATTGCTGAAAAGGAAGGCGTAGAAGTAATTGGTTGGAGGGAAGTACCAACTAATCCAGATGTTTTAGGAAGTAAAGCAATTGACTGTATGCCTAATATAATGCAATGTTTTGTAAAGAGACCGGAATCTATTCCACAAGGAATTGAATTCGATAGAAAATTATATATAATACGTAGAGTATTTGAACAAAGTAATGATAACACTTATGTTGTTTCATTATCTAGTCGTACTATAGTTTATAAGGGAATGTTCTTAGTTGGACAATTACGTCTATTCTTTGAAGATTTACAAAGTCCAGATTATGAATCTGCTATTGCATTAGTACACTCTAGATTCAGTACTAACACTAATCCAAGTTGGGAGAGAGCACATCCTAACAGATTCATAGTTCATAATGGAGAAATAAATACTATTCGTGGTAATGCAGATAAAATGCTAGGTCGTGAAGAAAATATGGCTTCTAAGTACCTAGAAGGAAATATGCATAAAGTTGTTCCTGTTGTTAACCAAGAAGGTTCTGATTCAGCTATGCTTGATAATACGTTAGAATTCTTGGTAATGAGTGGAATGGATTTACCACAAGCAGTTATGATAACTATTCCTGAACCATGGAGTAAAGATGAAAATATAAGTAAATCTAAAAAAGATTTCTATCAATATTATGCAACAATGATGGAACCATGGGATGGCCCTGCATCAATACTATTTAGTGATGGAGATGTTATGGGAGCAATACTTGACCGTAATGGATTAAGACCATCTAGATATTACATAACTACTGATGATAATTTAATTCTTTCATCAGAAGTTGGTGTACTTGAAATAGAACCAGAGAAAATAGTAGTTAAAGATAGATTAAGACCAGGAAAAATGTTATTAGTTGATACTGTAAAAGGTGAATTAGTAGATGATAATGAATTAAAAGAACGTTATGCTAAGAGAAAGCCTTATGGTGAATGGTTAGATCAAAACTTAATAAGTTTAAATGACTTAAAGATACCTAATAAAAAAGTACCTGAATATACAAAGGAAGAAAGAGCTAGACTTCAAAAAGCCTTTGGATATACTTATGAAGATTATAAGTCAGCAATATTGCCAATGGCATTAAATGGTGGCGAAGCTACTGCAGCAATGGGTATTGATATTCCACTTGCAGTATTATCAAAGAAGCATCAACCATTATTTAGCTATTTCAAGCAATTATTTGCACAGGTTACTAATCCACCAATAGATGCTATTCGTGAGAAGATAGTAACTTCAACTGATGTATATATAGGCGAAGATGGTAACTTATTAGAAGAAGCAGCTGAAAACTGTAGAGTACTTAAAGTTAATAATCCTATATTAACAAGTACAGACTTGATGAAGATAAAAAATATGAATGTTCCAGGATTTAAAGTGAAGGAAATCCCTATAACTTTCTATAAGAATACATCATTAGAAAGAGCTATTGATCATTTATTTGTAGAGGTAGATAGAGCTTATCGTGATGGAGCAAATATTCTTATATTAACAGATAGAGGAGTAGATGAAAACCATGTTGCTATTCCTTCATTGTTAGCTGTTTCAGCTCTTCAACAACACTTGGTTAAAACTAAAAAGAGAACTTCAGTAGCTATGATACTTGAGAGTGGAGAACCTAGAGATGTACATCATTTTGCTACATTATTAGGATATGGTGCTTGTGCAATTAATCCATATTTAGCTCAAGAAAGTATTAAAGAATTAATAGAAGATAATTTATTAGATAAAGATTATTACGCTGCTGTACAAGACTATGATAATGCAATTCTTAGTGGAATTGTTAAGATAGCATCAAAGATGGGTATATCAACTATCCAATCATATCAAGGTTCACAGATATTTGAAGCTATAGGAATAAGTCAAGAAGTTATTGAAAAATACTTCACTAATACAGTAAGTAGAGTTGGTGGTATCACATTAAAGGATATTGCAAGAGAAATTAATGAATTACATTCTTCTGCATTTGACCCATTAGAATTATCATTAGACTTAACATTAGATAGTATGGGTAATCATAAGCTAAGAAGTGAGAAAGAAGAACATTTATATAATCCTTTAACAATATATTTACTACAAGATTCTACTCGTAATGGAGATTATGAGAAGTTTAAGAAATATACAGCACATATTAATCAAGAAAATGATTATATGAATTTAAGAGGATTATTAGATTTTAATTATCCAGAAGAAGGAATTCCACTAGAACAAGTAGAAAGTGTTGATTCAATAGTTAAGAGATTTAAGACTGGAGCTATGTCATATGGTTCTATATCAAAAGAAGCACATGAAACTTTAGCAATAGCTATGAATAAGATTCACGGAAAATCAAATAGTGGTGAAGGTGGAGAAGACTTAGATAGATTAACAGTAGGACCAGATGGATTAAATAGATGTTCAGCAATAAAACAAGTTGCTTCAGGTAGATTTGGCGTTACATCTAGATATTTAGTAAGTGCTAAGGAAATTCAAATAAAGATGGCACAAGGAGCAAAACCTGGTGAAGGTGGACATTTACCATCAGGAAAAGTATATCCATGGATAGCTAAAACTAGACATTCAACTCCTGGTGTTGGACTAATATCACCACCACCTCATCATGATATATATTCAATAGAAGACTTAGCTCAATTAATATATGATTGTAAAAATGCTAATACTGATGCAAGAATATCAGTTAAGCTTGTTTCAGAAGCTGGAGTAGGTACAGTTGCAGCAGGTGTTGCTAAAGCTGGAGCACAAGTTATATTAGTTTCAGGATATGATGGAGGTACAGGAGCAGCTCCTAGAAACTCTATTCATAATGCAGGTCTTCCATGGGAATTAGGTTTAGCTGAAACTCATCAAACATTAATAAAGAATGGATTAAGAGAAAAAGTTATTATAGAAACAGATGGTAAGCTTATGTCAGGTAGAGATGTAGCAATAGCAGCTCTATTAGGTGCTGAAGAATTTGGTTTTGCAACTGCACCACTTGTTACTATGGGATGTGTAATGATGAGAGTTTGTAATCTAGATACTTGTCCTGTAGGTATAGCAACTCAAAATCCTGAATTAAGAAAGAGATTTAAAGGTAAGCCGGAATATGTAATTAATTTTATGAAGTTTGTTGCTGAAGAATTAAGAGAAATAATGGCTAAACTTGGAGTTAAGACTGTAGATGAATTAGTAGGAAGAACTGATTTATTAAAACAAATAAATGTTGAAGAAGGTAAGGCTTCTACAGTTGATTTATCTAAAATACTTAATAATCCATATGCTGGAGAAGAATACAAAGTAGAATATAACAACAAAAATATATATGACTTTGAACTTGAAAAGACAATGGATGAAAAAGTATTACTTAAGAAGTTAAAACCAGCTTTAAATAGTAAACAAAAGAAAAAGATAGAAGTAGATGTTACAAATATTGATCGTACATTTGGTACAATATTCGGAGCAGAAATTACTAAGAAATATGGTGATGATAAGCTAGAAGATGATACATTTACAATTAAGTGTCATGGTAGCGGTGGACAAAGCTTTGGAGCATTTATTCCTAAGGGATTAACTCTTGAATTAGTTGGAGATAGTAATGATTACTTAGGTAAGGGACTATCTGGTGGTAAGATAATTGTATATCCACAAAAAGAAGTTAAGTTTAAAGCTGAAGATAATATAATAATTGGTAATGTTGCATTCTATGGTGCTACTAGTGGTAAAGCTTTCATAAACGGTGTAGCTGGTGAAAGATTCTGTGTTCGTAACTCAGGAGCAACAGCTGTTGTTGAAGGAGTAGGAGAACATGGTTGTGAATATATGACTGGTGGACGTGTAGTAATCTTAGGTAAGACAGGTAGAAACTTTGCAGCAGGTATGAGCGGTGGTATAGCTTACGTATTAGATGAAGATAGCGATTTATACATGAAGCTTAATAAAGAACTTGTTTCTTCTGAACCTGTTACATCAAAATATGATGTACTTGAATTGAAAGAATTAATAGAAGAACATGTAGCAAATACAGGCTCTGAAAAAGGTAAAAAGATTTTAGATAACTTTGGAGATTATTTACCAAAATTCAAAAAGATATTACCACATGATTACAAACGTATGCTTAACACTATAGTTCAAATGGAAGAAAAAGGACTAAGTAGTGAACAAGCACAAATAGAAGCATTCTATGCTAATACAAGAGGATAGGAGAGAGTTACCATGGGAAAACCAACAGGTTTTTTAGAATTTGATCGTGAAAATAGTGTTGCCGTTAAACCAGCAATTAGAATTAAAAACTTTAATGAATTCCATACTAGACTATCTAAAGAAAAACAACAAAAACAAGGAGCTCGTTGTATGGAATGTGGTGTACCATTTTGCCAATCTGGTATGCTAATAAATGGAGCAGTTTCAGGATGTCCATTACACAATTTAATTCCTGAATGGAATGATTTAGTATTTAGAGGAAATTGGAAAGAAGCTTATAGGAGATTGTCTAAGACAAACTCCTTCCCTGAATTCACATCAAGAGTATGTCCAGCACCATGTGAAGCAGCATGTACTTGTGGATTAAACGGAGATCCAATTTCAATAAAAGAAAATGAAATGGCTATTATTGAAAACGCATATGAAAGTGGATTAGTTACTCCTCAAATTCCTGCTGTAAGAACAGGAAAGAAGATAGCTGTAGTTGGATCAGGTCCTTCAGGATTATCAGCTGCAGATCAATTAAATAAACGTGGATATGATGTTACTGTATTTGAAAGAGAGGATCGTATCGGTGGTTTATTAATGTATGGTATACCTAACATGAAGTTAGAAAAACATATTATAGATCGTAAGATAGATTTAATGAGAAAAGAAGGAGTTAGATTTGTTACTAATACAGATATAGCTACTACTCATAAGGCTAATAAATTAATAAAAGAATATGATAGTGTTATACTTGCTTGTGGTGCATCAAATCCAAGAGATATAAATGTACCTGGAAGACAAGCAAAAGGAATTCACTTTGCAGTTGATTTCTTAAAATCAACAACTAAGAGTTTGTTAAACTCTAATCTTCAAGATGGAGAATTTATATCTGCAAAAGATAAAAAAGTATTGGTTATAGGTGGTGGAGACACAGGTAATGACTGTGTAGGAACTAGTGTAAGACATGGGGCAGCAAGTATCATTCAACTAGAAATGATGCCTAAGTTACCAGAAAAAAGACTAGCTTCAAATCCATGGCCACAGTGGCCAAGAGTCTTGAAGACAGATTATGGTCAAGAAGAAGCAATTGCAGTATTTGGTCATGACCCAAGAGTATATCAAACAACTGTAAAAGAGTTTATTGCTAATGAAGCAGGAGAAGTATGTAAAGCAATATTAGTTAAACTTGAAAGCAAGAAAGATGAAGAATCAGGAAGAATGATGATGGTAGAGATACCTGGTTCTGAATATGAAATAGAAGTAGACTTAGTACTTATAGCAGCTGGTTTCTTAGGAAGTCAAAACTATGTAACTAAAGCATTTAATGTGGAAGTTAATGGACGTACTAATGTTGCTACTGAAGATGGAAAATATGAAACTTCTGTAGAAAATGTATTTGTTGCAGGAGATATGCACAGAGGCCAATCCTTAGTAGTTTGGGCATTAAAAGAAGGTCGAGAAGTTGCAAAAGCTGTCGATTTGAAGTTAATGGGATACACAAACCTTCAATAACACAAAAAAGGTATCATAAGAATTTCTTATGATACCTTTTAAATTTCTAATTAGTTAACAAGCTACAAACTAAAATTTTTAGACATTGAGCCATATCTGTAGATATAGAATTGATTTCACATAAGTTATCATTTATGCATAAGATAGTTTCAGCATCTTCACATGGAACTATACAATTATTTTTATCTGCAATTAATTTTGCTAGATTAATTAGATTATTTTGAATGTCATTGGCGTTATTAACTATATTTACAATTTCTTGAGCTATAGAAGCAAGTAATTCTTCAGAAGGATTATCGCAAGTACAACAGTTTTTTAACATATCTTCATAATTCATGTTTATCACCTTTTAAAAATAATATTTTTAGTTTATTTTATGAAATAAAAAATAGATAGTGAATAAAAAGATTTTTAGATGGAGAAAATATAGCTAAAAGAATAAAGGATGTGATTATATTGTCTCTAATTAATAAAAAGATATCTGATTTTAAGGTTCAAGCATATCAAGATGGTGATTTTAAGGAAATAACATCAGATTCCTTGAAAGATAAGTGGTCAGTTTTTGTATTTTATCCAGCAGACTTTACCTTTGTATGTCCTACTGAGTTAGGAGATTTAAGTGATATATACGATGAATTTAAGAATATTAATTGTGAAGTATATTCTGTTTCTTGTGATACTCATTATGTACATAAGGCATGGGCAGAAACTTCAGATACTATTTCACAAATTAAATATCCTATGATAGCAGATCCTACAGGAAAACTTGCCAAGGAATTTGAAGTATACATAGAAGATGAAGGGTTAGCACTTAGAGGAACTTTTATAGTAAATCCAGAGGGAGTTATAAAAGCATATGAAGTTAATGAATTATCTATAGGAAGAAATGCTGAAGAATTATTAAGAAAAGTTCAAGCAGCACAATTTGTAGCGCAACATGGAGATAAGGTGTGCCCTGCTAGATGGAAACCTGGTGTAGAAGCGTTAACTCCAAGCAAGGATTTGGTGGGTAAGATATAACATTTTATAGTCTACTGAGTTTTTACGACTTAGTAGATTTTTTTGTTCTTTAGTAAATTATATCAAACTATATTTTGGTTACCATATACAGTTAATTTAAAAAAATTTAAAAAGCACAATGTAGAACTGACAACTATTGGTGGTATAATGTATAATATATACTATAAAATGTAATGGGTATATATCATCAAAGGAGGAAGAATTTATGAAAAATTGGGTAAATGAATCAATATTTTATCAGATATATCCTTTAGGATTTTGTGGGGCACCTCAATTTAATGATATGAGTAAGGAGCCAGAACCAAGGATTAAGAAGATAATAGAATGGATACCACATTTAAAAGATTTAGGAGTTAATGCATTATATTTAGGACCAATATTTGAATCTACAGAACATGGATATGATACAGCAGATTATAGATTAATAGATAGAAGGCTTGGAACTAATGAAGACTTTAAAGAAGTATCTGATAAATTACACCAGAATGGAATAAGAGTAATCTTAGATGGTGTATTTAATCATGTAGGAAGAGATTTTAACCATTTTAAAGATGTACAAGCTAACTTGGGAAATTCTAAATATTGTTCATGGTTTAGTGGATTAAACTTTAATTGTGGCAATCCTATGGGTGATCCTTTTACATATGATGCATGGGAAGGACACTATAATTTAGTTAAATTGAACTTAAAAAATAGGGAGGTAGTTGATTATCTATTAGAATCAGTAGCTATGTGGATGGATGAATTTAAGATAGATGGTTTAAGATTAGATGCAGCTGATTGTGTAGATATGGACTTCTTTAGAGAACTTAGAGGATTCTGTAAGGGAAAGAAAGAAGACTTCTGGTTAATGGGAGAAATAATACATGGAGATTATTCTAGATGGGCAAATGATGAGATGCTTGATTCTGTAACAAACTATGAATGCTATAAAGGAATATATTCATCACATAATGATAAGAATTATTTTGAGATAGCACATTCTCTTATGAGGCAATTTGGAAATGGTGGAATATACAGAAACATATATACTTATAATTTTGTAGATAATCATGATGTTAATAGAGTTGCAAGTACAGTTAGAAATAAAGCTTATTTGAAAAATATATATACTGTATTATATACTATGCCAGGTGTTCCATCTATATATTATGGTAGTGAATACGCTATAGAAGGCGTAAAAGAAAATGGATCTGATGCTAATTTGCGACCTGAATTAAATTTAGATAATCTTACTGAAAATGAACTTACAGAACACATAAAAAAATTAGGTGTAGCAAGAAAAAATAGTGATGCATTAAAGTATGGAGATTTTGAACAAGTAATAATAAGAAATGAACAATTAGTATATAAACGTTGTTCAGAGAATCAAATAGCATATGTTCTATTAAATGTAGGGGAACAAGATTTCTATGCTAACTTCAATATTAATTCTAATAAGAAGTTAAAAGAAGTATTAGGAGAGGAAGAAATAATTGAAGCTAATAATTCAAATGTGGATATAAAGGTTGCACCATATAGTAGTAGAATACTTGTAGAAGTTGATGCATAGTAATATTAAGTATTTCTAAGATAATAAAAATAGGTAAAGGTTCTTAAATGCTAAAAATTAATTAATGTTTAGAAAATATAGCATTTTAACAGAATCTTTACCTTTTTTACTATATATAAAATTATATAAAGTTCGAGATTTTAGAAAAGTATAATAATAAAATAATAAATTTTGTTATAAATACTTAAAGAAATAATTATTTCTATCAATTTAGAAAAACATAATATTTAGGTAGTGAAGTAAAAAATAGTAACAGAATATAAAAAAATAAAAAAATTTATAGTAGAGTTTATTTGTCTTATAGTAATTGTAAAAAAAATATTAAATTATTAAACAAAATATAGACGGTATGTAGAAAAACTAAATTTTGTGATATAATGACAACATAAGAATAAAATGAAAATAATTAGTTATTTTCATAATATAAGCATAATACTGGTATCTTGTATTATGCAAATAAAATAAGGGGGCATAATAATATGAAACTTAAAAAAAGTAAAAACTTGAAATGGCAAGTAAGCCTTTTCATGCTACTTGTTTTTTTGGTTACTATGATACCGTTACCAAAAATAGTTGCTAATGCAGCAACAAGTGGCTCGGCAGTTATTAACTCAGATAAGAGCGTAACTGTTACAGCTGAGTATGATGGCTCAGAATTATATCTAATTGGAACATTAGTTGGAGGATGGACAGATAGTGACCAAGTTAAGATGACTAATAATGGTGATGGTACATTCTCATATACTACAAAAGTGTTAAGTGCAGGAACTTATGAATTTAAGTTTAAACCTAATGCTAGTAATTGGGACAATTCATTTAATACTGAAGGTGGTACTGAAACTAATTCGAAGATTACTATAAATGAACCAGGAGTAACTCTTAATGGAGATGGAACAGCAACATTTAGATATGAGTACAATGGTGCTTCATTATATTTGGTTGGTTCTATGAATAACTGGTCTGAAGCAATACAAATGCAAAAGAACAGTTATGGATTATTTGAAGTAACAATAGATGTTACAGCAGGAACTACTTATCAATACAAATATAAAGTAACAGATGATATGTCAGATTGGTCTACAGGTTCTTTTGGACAAGATGGTACAGATGCAAATTCTACATTGAAAGTTCCAGGAGAAGCTACTGCATATGCACCAATTAATAATGGTGATGGTACAGTTACTTTCATATATAAAAACTTAAGTGCAAGTAAAGTATATCTTGCAGGTGATTTTGGTGGAAAGTATCAATGGCAAGCAGCAGGAATTGCAATGGCTCAAGATCCAGAAGATGGATTATGGAAAGTTACAATAAATCCAAGTGAAATTGATGCAAGTAGAACAGATAAAACAGATATCCAATATAAGTTTGTAGTAGATGGGTCATGGATAACAGATCCAGCAAACGACAAATATGAAAGTGGTAACTCAGTATTTACTTATTATAAATATGAAGATGCAATGGCACCTAATTTAAATGCAGATGGAACAGTAACATTTAGTTATAAAGATGATGCAGCAACTTCAGTAGCATTTGCAGGAGATGTTAATGGATGGAGTGCAACAAAAACACCATTTACTAAGAATGCATATGGTGTATGGACAGCAACAGTAGATCCATTAGGAGCAGAATCTATAACTTATAAATTTGTAGTAGATGGAAACTGGATAATAGATCCTAATGCACAAGATACAGTAAGCGATGGTTTTGGAGGATCAAATGGTGTCTTCAATACTAAAGGCCAAGTTGAAGCAAGTAAAAAAGTAATTGTAAAATATATAAGAGAAGATAAAAATTATTCTGACTGGACATTCTATACTTGGAGTACAGGTAAGAAAGATGGAGATTACAACTTTACAGTAAAAGATGGAGTTGGAATAGCTGAGATACCAGTTGGAAAAACAACTACATCAATTGGATTTAAGATAAGAAAAGATTTATTATGGAATACTGTTGATTATGATTCAGATAGAACAATAGCTGTTGATCAAGATGCTATGGTAACTAAAGTTACAATTAAGAGCGGAGTTGGTGATATATTTGTTGTTCCTTCTGTAAAGAAAACAGCAGAAATAAATAATGGTCAAATCGATTTTAAATATAGAGATATTGATCTATATAATGATGATGCACAAGACAAGATAACAGATATGAAGGTAAAAGTAAAATATAAAAATGAAGATTATAAAACTATAGATATGAGTTATGATGATCTTAATGAATATTTTACAGCTTCATATAAAAATATAAAAGAAGGTACTTACACTTATAAATTTGTTTATAAAGTAGATGGCGCTGATAAGGAATCAGATGAAGAAACAATAAATTATACTAAGAGAACTATGAAAGGTTCTGCTTCAGTAAAGGCTAGTGCTATAAATTCAACAGAAAATGCAGTTTTAACACTTAAATTATCAGGAGATGATGCTAAGGCTGAATATATTAAAGCAATATATTTAGATTTATCTGAATTAGGTGGATCTAGTAAAACAGCAATGGATGTTTCATTATTAAATGATAATAAGGAAATAAGACAAACTATCGGTGTTGAAGATTCTATAACAGCAGGTAAGAAAAATATTCCTATAACAATAGTTGATGTTAATGGAGAAGAACACAAAACTTCTACAAGCATTGAAATAAAGGCAAAAGTATATAATGATAAAGATCCATTAGACTTTTCATTTGATGAATCATCTGTTTATTTTATAGTTACTGATAGATTCTTTAATGGAAATACTTCAAATGATGATCCACATGGAAATAATTATGACAAGACAGCGCCTCACACTTATCATGGAGGAGATTTTGCTGGTATAACAGAAAAAATTCCATACTTAAAGGATTTGGGAATAAATACTATATGGATTACTCCAATAGTAGAACAAACAGACTTTGATCAAATGTATGCAGATCCAACAATGTCTCAATATTCATATCATGGATACTGGGCAAAGGATTTTACTAAGTTAGATGAACATTTAGGTACAATTCAAGAATTCAAAACATTAATTGATAAAGCACATGAAAATGGAATAAAGATAATGGTAGACGTTGTATTAAATCATGCTGGATATGGTATGGATAATGCAGATGCAACAGAAGCTGGCGTTAACAATTATCCTACAGATGAAGATAGAGCTCAATTTGCAGGAATGTTTAGAACTGAAGATGGAAATGATGACTTTACTACTGCTTCATCAGGATTGCCTGATTTCAAGACAGAAGATGCAGATGTAAGAGCTAAGCTTATAGAATGGCAAACAGCATGGTTATCAAAGGTTATGACTGAAAGTGGTAATACAATTGATTACTACAGAGTAGATACTGTAAAACATGTTGAAAATGCAACTTGGAAGGAATTTAAATCAGCATTAACTGAAATAAATCCAGAGTTCAAGATGATAGGTGAATATTATGGTGCAGACTATAATAATGATGGTGGACAATTAGAAGATGGACAAATGGATGCATTATTAGACTTTGGTTATAAGACTTATGCAAAGAATTTTGTAAATGGTTCATTAGAATCTGTATCAAGCATACTAGATGATAGAGCTTCAAAAGTTAGCAACACATATTTATATGGACAATTCTTAAGCAGTCATGATGAAGATGGTTTCTTAGTTGGTATTGATGGCGATGTTAATAATGCAATTACAGATAGAGATAGAGCTTTAGGTTTAGTTGCAGCATCATTACAAATAACAGATAAAGGTATTCCGATAGTTTATTATGGTGAAGAAGTTGGATTATCAGGATCAAATAGCTTTGAAGATGGACAAAAGAATCGTTATGATATGCAATTTGATTTAGCTACAGATGGTTCTACAGGAGAAAAAACTTACAATCATTATAAGAAATTATTAAATATAAGAAATGCAAACAAGAAGGTATTTGCAAAAGGTAATAGAAAAACATTAGTAGCTAATAATGACGAAAAATATACTGTTTATACTAGAACTTATAAGAATGATTCAATATTAACTGCATTAAATATTGCTGATACAGCAAAAGAAATAACAGTTACTATTCCAGAATCAGCAGGAAAACAAGTAACAGATTTATATAGTGGTAAAACTTATACTGCAGCATCAGATAATACTGTTAAGATAACAATTCCAGCAGCACAAGATGGTGGTACTGTAATGTTTGCATACACTACTACTAATACTAATACTTCATCAGATAATAATAATTCTGATAGTAATGGAAATACAACTAATAACAACAATACTTCTAATAGTTCATCAGCAAGCAATAATGGAGCAAGCAAATCAAAAGCTTCTAAGTCAAAGAAAACTGGAGATTATGATAATACAATGATCTATATGATGTTATGCATGGTAGCATTAGGTGCTATGGTTGTAGTATTAAATAGAAGAAAAGAAGTAGAAGAATAAAAAATTATAAGTTTATAATTTAGGCAATGAATAAAAAAACTCGGCAATATGATTAAGCCGAGTTTTTTTCTGTTTCAATCTTGATTTCAATTTTTATTTTACAGTATTGTATGAATGTGTTATAATTATTGAGTCGATGGGGTATCGCCAAGAGGTAAGGCAACAGATTCTGACTCTGTCATCGTGGGTTCGAATCCCGCTACCCTAGCTTTTTGATTATAACTAATTATACATTTTCTGTTTATGAATAATTTTAGATTTATTTAGAGTGAAGAAGATGTATAATTTTATTTTTTAAACCATATGAAAAGGTTTAGATAGGGGGATGTTATGAAAAAGGTTGTTAGTATATTATTATCTGCAATGTTAGCAGTAACTATGTTTGGGTGTGGTAGAGATGATGTTAAAGTAGATGATGGTAAGGCTACAGAGAATTCAAGTAAAGATAGTAATGAAGATAAAATAACAGTTCTATCAGAAGAACAATCAGATGCTGATTATTCAGAATTTGAGAAGGTTTCTATGGGAGTTACTTATAATGAAGCGGTAAAATCACTAGGTGAACCTAATAAAGTTATAAAACAAGATGAGGATTATACATATATATGGGATTGTGGTGATAATAAGACAATATCTGTAGTAATAAGAGATGGAGTTGTAGTATCTAAATCAGAAGGATTATTAGATTCAAAATCACCACAAGTAACTGAAGACCAGTATAATAAACTTAAAGAAGGAATGGCAATAGAAGAAGCATTTGATGTATTAGGTGTTGGCATTCTTACTTCAGAAGAGAAGACAGATGATTATGTAAAGAAGATTTATGCATACAATAATTCAGATGGTTCTTCACTTATTTTAACATTTAGAGATGATAAACTATATTCTATGAGCGAGAATAGAATAACATCTGGCGAGTAATCAGCTTAGAAAATATAGAGCATGAATGCGTATATGTATTCATGCTTTTTTCTTATAATTGTAGCAATATGTAGCCTGCATTGAATAAGATTTCTGAATATGTTAAAATAAAGCTATAGAATTTATTATAAATTTTGTGTGAGAGGAAGAAAAACAAAAGTGGACATAGGTATACAGATTGGAGTTATTCTGTTGCTGTTATTTTTATATTCTTTTTTTTCAGCGGCAGAGACAGCGATATTTTCAACAGATAAAGAAAAAAATGATAATTTATTGGCCTCAGGAGATTCGAAGGCTAAAATAATAAATTCAATAAAGGAAAACCCTAAGAAATTTTTGGCGACAACTCAATTAATATGTACATTTTCATCTGTTTATTTATGCTTAATTATTAATAAATATATATGTAATAATAGCATAAAAATAAATAACTTGATAGTTGCGATAGTTCTTTCGTATGTAATAATCTTGATAGGAAATGTTTTGCCTAGACGAATATCTAATATCAGAGGTGATAAGGTTGTATATAAAATTATTTTTCCAATTAACATAATAGTTAGTTTAATAACACCACTTACGAAGATAATAATGATTTTTATGGGACATACTAAAGAAAATTATGATGGTGATAAAAAAATAATTAATGATGAAAAAGATGACGATACAACTGTAGTATCAAATGGTGAGGAATACCTTATTCTAGATGAAGATAAAGATGAGATTAAAGAGGGAGAAGACTTATTTGAAGATAAAAAGATAGAAAAGGTTATGACACCTAGAACTAACGTATATTGTATAGATATACAGGAAGATCTTAATGAGTATTTAGATGAAATGTTAGAAAAAAGATTTTCGAGAATGCCTGTATATGAGGATAATATAGATAATATAATAGGTGTGTTGTATATAAAAGATTTCTATATTGAAGCTAAGAATAAAGGGATTAATAATGTAAATGTGAGAGAAATATTAAAAGAACCTTATTATATTCCAGAAATAAAAAGGGTAAAAGATGTATTTTTAGATATGCAAAAAGCTAAAATACAAATGGCAGTTGTTATTGATGAATACGGAGGATTTTCAGGCATTGTAACTATGGAAGATTTAGTAGAAGAAATAATGGGTGATATAGATGATGCTTATGAAGATAGGGACGATTATTCAATAAGAGAATTAAAAAATAATAAATTTTTAGCTTATGGAATGACTACTTTAGAAGAGATTAATGAAAAATTGGGAACTGATATACAATCAGAAGATGTTGATACATTAAGTGGATATATAATAAATAAGATAGGTAACATACCTACTAAGAGTGATGAGAGGAAAATAGAAGAAGGAAATTTAATGTTTAACATTGTAGAAGCAAGTGATAAAACAATTGAGAAGGTTATAATAACTAAAAAATAAAGGGTAAAACTAAATAGGGGGTTGAGAATTGGATATAAAAGTGGTTGATAAAAATGTTATATTAGCTATAATAGCTACATTTATTATAGGTGTAATAAATGTAATGAAAAATCTTTTGGGTTATAGATTTTGTCATAATTACAGTATAATTATAGGATTTCTACCATTTATATATTTGTTATATAGAAATCATAGATATTATAGAAATGATTTTAAAAACTATGTTGTATTAACACCAACAGTTGTTATTGTAGTTGTTTTTATTATTATAGGTAATATAGTTTTGACAAATATGTTAGATAAAAGTGGCATTATAACAGATTTGAACAAATATGAAAAAGTATTAAAATTAAACGATTATGAAAATAATAAAATTATAGAACATTTTCCGTGTACGATTCCAGATAATTGTGAGAATTATAAGTTTAAAGAATGGGAGCTTTTAGAGAAAGGTGGTATAGGAATATATTTATCTTTTGACAATAAAGATTATATTAAGTCAAATAAAAAAGAAATATCACAATATAGAAAAAAAGCTGTATGTGCAATAGCAGGAGAAGGGCCTGTATCAACACTTAGAGATTATTATGAGCTTCCAGATGATCTACTTAAGTGGTTAGAGAAGAAAGAAAATTACAAAAATATAGAAGTTATATTATTAGGAGGTAGCGATATAACAGCATTTAGACATGGAGTTTGTTATGGGATAGCTATAGATTACAATACTTATAACATATTATATTTTGGGGAAAAATGGTGATGAAAATTTATAAACTTTAATTATAAATAAAAATCCAATATTATTTTGAGATGATTAATATTATATTTTTATTATTAGTATCAATATTTATACTAATTAAGAAAAGCATAATATTAACCTTTTCAAATAATATTGGATTTTTAATATAAATTAAGAATCGTTACTATTTTAATTTGTTTAAAAAAATTAAATATTTTTATTTTCCCCATTTTTCTTCAGTAGAAGTTGTAAGGGTGATATTTAAGTTGCCATTTTTAACTCTTAATTCATCTATAAATTTTTTTTGGTTAATGCCATCTTTTAAGTTTATTTTGTAACTTAACTCATATAGAGAGCCGAAGTCTCTAGTTCTAACTTTCATTAGTTTCCAATCATGAGTGTTTTCATCTAATATTTCATCGAAGACATTATCAAAGTTTAAATCTTCAGGAATTATTATGTTAAGTTGCATTGAATTACGTTTATTAGCACCAAATCTAGCACATTCTAATACGTACATTACTCCACATAATACAATTGTGAATAGTACAGAATAACCTACATAACCCATTCCAAGAGCTAATCCAACTGCTAATGTAAAGAATATATAAGATATATCTTTAGGATCTCCAGGTTCACTTCTAAATCTAATTATTGAAAATGCACCTGCTAAACTAAAAGCTCTTGCAACATTATTTCCTACTAATAAAATTATAATAGATATAATAACTGGTAGCATTACAATTGTTAATGGAAAACTTTCTGCATAGCCTTGTTTTTTATGAGTTTGAATATATACTAGGCTTATAGCTATTCCTAAAATTATAGCAGCTACTAATATAATAATTACATTAGATAATGTGATAGTATCTCCTGAAGGTGATAAAATTGATTCTAACATATTTTTCTCCCACCTATTCCTTGATTATTTTTTACTTCTTGCTTACAATGTTCTATAAATTCATTTCCGTATTTTGAAAAATGAGTATTGTATATTTTAAGTTCTGATAGAATTTGAGTTAGCCATAATGGAATTGAACCTAGAATTTTTACTTCCATTAAATATTCATTATTTTTTAGTAGTTGTGTTCCATAACATCCCTCTTCTAAGGTTAAATTGTTTCTTCTAGTAGTTATTAATGAATCAAATGTTAATCTAAAATCATGATTATCTTTTGCAAAAAAAGCTTTTCGACTATACCCAACATATACATTAGGGTGAACGTCATTAACTTGTAAATAATATTCTATTTCGTTTAATACTTGATTATCTATAAAGCTATCTTTTTTTGGTCTTATTCCTTTTGAAAGAAATTTATTAGCTTCATCTAGTGTTAGTGTTACTCTTCTTTTACTTACAATACCACCTATTTTTTTCTTTATCTCAAGAAATACTTTATCGCTAGGATTTTTAGGCGTATAATAACTCCTTAATCTAAGTTTTTCTTTATAATATGGCTTTGAAATAGAATGTCGAATAACATCATCATGGTCTGTATCATAATAAATATTATAAATTTGATAATTATTGCCTCCTATACAATGTTCATCAAGGTTCATATATTCTAACAATCTAGGTATTAGTAAGTTGTATTGTTCTTTAGATAAGATATACTTTTTTTCATACCTTTTAAATGTTTTTATTGCCATTAAGGTTGCACCTCCTTATATTTACTTGACATGTGATCAGCTTGTCTATGAGTTAATAATAATTAACAAAACTTAAACATAGCTTAAAGATTTTTAACATTCGAAAAAATATTTAAAATTTAGTAAGATATATAAATTATTTGTATATAACATATTAAATGTAATAACTATTACATAAAAATATGATAATAAATTTATGTAAAATAAACAATATTTTCTTTAAGGAACATTTAAGTTTTAAATGATAATTTGTATACATAATAAAGTATTAGCCAATAATTCTAAATTGTTAGCATACTACCATGTTAGATTAAGAGTATATATATAGGCTAAAAAACTTATGAAAGGAGAGTCTGTTAATTAGAGAGTGGATTAACAGCAATAAAAGGATATGAAAAGAAAATTAATATGTATAATATTATCATTAACTCTTTCTATAGGAATAATAGGGTGTAGTACAAAAAATGATTCTAGTACAAAAGATAGTTCTATTACTGCAACAAGTACATCAGTAAAAAAAATAAATTTATCTAGTACAGTTAAAGAAGAAGATCTAACTATACCTTCAGTAAATGAGGCAAATGCAACAATTTCATTAGGTGAAACTATATCTATAGATGGTGATGGTGCAAAAGTTCAAGGAAATGATGTAGTTATAACTAAGGCAGGAATATATAATGTTACTGGAACTTTAGATAATGGTCAAATAATAATAGATGCTGGTGAAGATGATAAAGTGGAAATATTATTAAATGGAGTAAATATTACTTGTACTGATTCGGCAGCAATATATGAGAAAAATAGTAAGAAAACATTGATTACGTTAGTTGAAGGAACAGAAAATATACTTAATGATGATAATGATACATTTAGTTCAGAAGACACTGAGTCATCGTCAGATGAAGATGATTCAAACGGAACAATATATTGCAAAGATGACCTAACAATAAAAGGAACAGGCTCGTTAACTGTAAATGGAAATTCCAATAATGGTATTGTATCTAAAGATGATATTAGAATAACTGGAGGAACTATTAATGTAAAAGCTGTAAATAACGGAATAAAAGGAAAGGATTCGGTTGAAATATATGATGGAAAACTCAATATAGTATCTGAAGGTGATGGGATAAAGTCCAATAATTCAAGTAAAGATACTAAAGGCTATGTATTAATAGATAATGGAGAGATAGATATAGAATCAAAAAATGACGGTATACAAGCTGACAATAGTGTGCTTGTGTTAGATGGTGAAATAAATATTACATCTGGAGAAGGATCTGAAAATGCAGAGCCGCATGTTGATAATGATTTTAGAGGAGGAATGAATTTTAACACTAATACAACAAATGAAGAAGATACATCAAACGAAGAAGAAAGTGAAAGCACAAAAGGAATAAAAGCTGAAAATAGCCTTATAATAAAAAATGGAAAGATAAATATTAATGCATGTGATGATGCAATTCATTCAAATAGTTTTGTTGAGATCGATAATGGAAATATTGAAATAGCTAGTGGGTCTCATGGTATTCATGCTGATGCACAAGCAGACATAAATGATGGCACAATTAATATTACAGAAAGTTATGAGGGAATTGAAGCAGCAGTAATTAATATGAATGGTGGCAACACATCCATTGTAGCTAGCGATGATGGAATAAATGCATCAGATGGTACAACTCAAACTATGGGAGGACCAGGAGGTGGCGGAGACTTTCAAGGTGGTGGTAGACAAAATCCACCAAGTGATAGTAATGGTGATATGAGCAATCCTCCTGATGGCACAAATAGTGGAGATAACCAAGGCACTCCTCCAAATAACGGTAATGTAAATCAAGGCAATCCACCAAGTAATGGAGAAGGTAGACAAGGTAACCCACCAGATAATAATGTACAAGGTAATATGGAGATGCCTAGTAATAACGAAAATTCAAATGCAGAAAATACTAGTTCAAGCACAATAGAGCTAAATATAAATGGTGGATATTTATATGTGAATGCAAATGGTGATGGACTTGATTCTAATGGAACTATAACAGTTAATGGAGGAACTACAGTGGTATATGGTCCTACAAGTGACGGTGATACTGCGTTAGATTATGAAACAAGTTTAAATATTAATGGTGGTACATTATTAGCAGCTGGAAGTTCTGGAATGCTAGAACTTCCAAGTGATTCGTCTAAACAGAATGTTATGGTAGGATATCTAAACAAAAAAGATGCTGATACTGTAGTAAATATAACAGATTCAGATGGAAATACCATATTTACATTTGCACCAAAAAAAGAATATGCAAGTTTTATATTCTCTTCTTCTGAGCTTAATACTAATAGTAGTTATAATATATCAATTGGAGGAACTGTAGAAGGTGAAGAAAACAATGGAGTATATGAAAATAGTAAATATTCAGGTGGCGATTCTAGTCTAGAAACTAAGATTTCCTCATCTGTAACTAGTGTGGTTGAAGAGGGAGCGTCAACTACAAGATCAGCGGGGCCAGGAGGAAACAATAATATGCAAGAAAACCAAATGGATAAGAATGATAATAAAAATTCTAAGGAAAGTACTGATTTATAAACAATATGTTTATTATTAGTATCAATATTATATGTTTTCATAAATAGCATAATTTCATTAAGTATTTCTAAATATAAAAAAATTAAGGTATTATTGTTAGATAACTTATATTTTATAATAATTAATATCAAAATTATATGTTTAAGTAAATAATATAATATCATTAAGTATTTACTAATATAATAAAAAAGAGTAAAGATCCCTAAATACTATAAACTCGCTAAAGCTCAGACAGTATAGTATTTTTAACGGGATCTTTACTTTTTTATTATAAGAAATACTAAATTCTATTATAGATAATTTACTTAAAGCAATAATTTGACATTAATTAAATGAAAAGATAAGTGATCAAAAATAAATATATTCAATAATTTTTTTGCTCTATTGACAAAAAACTACCTTTGAGATATTCTTTAAATACATATTTTTATTAATAATTCAAGTTTAATTAAGAAAATGAGGAGAAAATATGATAAACATACAGAATTTACAAAAGAATTATGGAGAAGTAAAAATTCTAAAAGATATATCACTTACAATACAAGAGGGGGATATATGTGGAATAATAGGCCATAGTGGTGCAGGAAAATCAACTTTATTAAGATGTATAAATGGATTAGAAGAATATAATGCGGGAAGTATAAAAGTTTATAATAGAGAAATAAAAGATTTAAGTGGTAAGGAACTTAGAGAATTTAGAAAAGATATCGGAATGATATTTCAAAATTTTAATTTGCTTGAACGTAAAACTGTGTTTGATAATATTGCATTACCATTACAAGTATGGAAAGCTGATAAAGAATTAATAAATAAAAGAGTTAATGAATTACTTAAATTAGTTTCATTAGAAGAAAAAGCTCATATGAAACCTAAGGCATTAAGTGGAGGACAGAAGCAGAGAGTTGCAATTGCAAGAGCCTTGGCATTAAATCCTAGTATATTATTATGTGATGAGGCAACTTCTGCCTTAGATCCTAAAACTACTAAGGATATTTTAGCATTATTATCAAGAATTAATAAGGAGCTTGGAATAACTATAGTTATGATTACTCATCAAATGGAAGTAATTAAGGATATATGCAATAATATTGTACTTATAGATGATGGTTGTATTGTTGCTGAAGGAACTTCAGAGGATATATTTTTAAGGCCAGGATTAAGTGTTAAGAAGTTCTTAGGAGAAGATGACGAAATAATAAAAGATCAAGGAATATATATCAAGATATTTTTCCCCGCAGATTGTAGTGAAAATGCCCTTATTACCAAAATGGCAAGAGAACTTAATTTGGATTTTTCAATAGTCTATGGAAAATTAGAGAAGATACAAGATAAGATTTTAGGAAATTTAGTTATTAATATTTGTGAAAGAGACATAGAAGGTATAACTAAATATTTAAATGAAAAAAATATATTATGGGAGAGGTTATAAAGATGGCAGAATTAATAATAGAAGCTATTAAGCAAACATTTGTAATGGTTATACCAGCAACTTTTTTCTCAACTATTATAGGTTTCCTTTTAGCAATTATACTTGTTGTTACAGATCAAGATGGACTAAAACCTAATAAAATAATATATAATGTTTTAGATTTTATAATAAATGTATTAAGAAGTTTTCCGTTTATCATATTAATGGTAGCAATATTTCCTATAACTAAATTCATAGTAGGAACTTCTATAGGAGAAGTGGCAGCAATAGTACCACTTACCATTGCATCATCACCTTTTGTTGCTCGAATTATAGAATCATCGCTTAAGGAAGTGAATAGAGGAGTTATAGAAGCTGCAAAATCCTTTGGAGCAAGTGACTTTGATATTATATTTAGAGTTATGCTTAAGGAAGCTATTCCATCTATTGTATCAGGTATTACTTTAGTTATTATAAGCTTGATAGGATATTCAGCAATGGCTGGAACTATAGGAGCAGGAGGTCTTGGAGATTTAGCTATTAGATATGGTTATCAACGTTTTGAGATGCCCATAATGATAGCAACAGTTATAATACTTGTAATTATTGTTCAGGGATTACAGATGTTAGGTAATTATATATACAAAAAGATGACAGAATAAAAGGAGGCACATTTTTATGAAGAAAATAATATCTGGAATATTAATATTATTTACAATAATATTAATAGGATGTGGAGCACAATCTGATGAAAAAACAATAAAGATAGGGGTATCAGCAGTTCCACATAAGGAGATAGTTGATGTTATAAAAAAGCAAATAGAAGCAAAGGGATATAAACTAGACATTCAGGAATTTAGTGATTATGTTACACCTAATACTGCTCTTTATGAAGAAGAAATAGATGCTAATTTTTTTCAACATATAGGATATTTAAATCAAACAAATGAATCAAAAGGGTATGATTTAACATCAGTTGCAGAAATACATTTTGAACCAATGGGTATATATTCTAATGTTATAAAGAATATGTCAGATATAAAAAAAGGTGATATTGTAGCGATTCCTAGTGATCCATCAAATGAAGCAAGGGCTCTTAGATTATTAGCAAAAGCTAATCTTATAGAGGTTCCTGAATCAGGAGATCTAATTACACCAAAGGATATAATATCGAATCCATACAATCTAAAATTTAAAGAATTAGAAGCGGCGCAGCTTCCAAGAACTTTAGATGATGTAACAATTGCAGTTATTAATGGAAATTATGCTCTTCAAGCAAATTTAAATGTTAATATTGATGCGTTATTTACAGAAGATAAAAATGATGCTGCAATACATGATATGAGAAATATACTAGTTGTTAAGGATAAAAATAAAGATTCAGAAAAGACAAAAGTATTAAAAGAAGCATTATCTTCTGAAGAAGTGAAAAATTTTATAAATAATAAATATAATGGTGCGGTGGTACCAATATTTTAGTATATAAGAAACAGTTGGCAAAAAGTTTATAAATTGCTAACTGTTTTTTTATAAGTGTAGAAAAATTTTTTGATATAATAATAAATAGGGTAAATAGAATTATAAGATGGGGTGAAGAAAATGAGATTAATTCCTATAGAATGTGTAAGAGATCAATCAATTCTAGCAAAAACGCTCTATGATAATAGTGGAAATATCTTGGTGAATAAAGGTGTTACGTTAACACCACAGGTTATAAAAAAATTACGGGAATTAGATATATGGTCAGTTTACATAGAAGATGAATATAGTTCATCAGAAATTAGAGATATAATTAAACCAGAATTTAGACAAAAATCTATAACATTTATAAAAGAAGCTTTTGTAAACATAAAGAAAATAGTCATGTCAGAAAGTACAAAGGATAATGCAGAAAATGATAATTTAGAATATATTAATTCATTAAAAAACATAGCAGAAGAATTAGTTGATAATGTAGATTCTAATGAACAAATAATGCTTAGTTTAGTTGATATAAAAAGTTTTGATAACTATATGTATCAACATTCTATAAATGTTGCAGTTATATCAGTTACAATAGGAATTGCATTTAAGATGAAAAAAGAAGAACTTCTAGACTTAGCAGAAGGAGCTCTATTACATGATATAGGAAAGATATATATCCCAAAGGATATATATCAAAAGAATAATGAATTGACAAAAGAAGAAAGAGAGTTGTATGATTCACATCCTATGAAGGGGTATGAATATGTTAAAAAAGAATTTGAGGTAGATGAGAATGTTTTGAATATTATTTTGCAACACCATGAAAGAGTTGATGGTAATGGATTCCCTAATAGGTTAAAGGAAAATGAAATAAGTAAATTTGCAAAAATTATTTCAGTAGCAGATTGTTATGATTACTTGACTTCAGATACAGTACATACTAGAGCAATACCTGCAGCAGATGCATTAGAATTTATTATGGCGCATATTAATACATTGTTTGATTATGATGTAGTTTTAATGTTTTCAAAAATATTAATTGCATATCCTGCTGGAACCATAGTAAAATTAAGTAATGGAGATATTGCTGTAGTTGAAAGTACACCTGAGAATTATCCTTTAAGACCAGAGGTTAAAATAATTAGAAGTAATTCAAAAGAAAGGATTGGATGTAAAATATCATTATTAGATGAATTGTCTATAGTAATATCTAACGTAGAATATGATGTTTAGATAGGAGATAAAAATATGACAATTATCATTGGAAGAATTCTTACTGCAATATTATTTATTGCAATAATCACACCTATTCTTATACTTGTGATTGTACCTAGTTATAATAGTTATGTAAAGAGCAAACAGAGAAAGTTAGATGCTTGGCCTAGTAATGAAAATTTAATAGCCTTTATGAAGGCACTTAAACATGGACCCTTAACTAAATATGACCAAAAAAGCGAGAGCTTTGGAGAGACATATAAAACAATATACAGAAATGCAAAGATAGATTCGAATTTAAAAAAAGAATTATATGATTTATTACTAAAAAAGGGTTGTAAGGAGAAGGATTTAAAATAATGAAAGTATCAAAGGTACAAATACAGTTAACAGGAGCAGATATATTAAGTATAATAAATGATTTTTTAGATGTAGATAATTTAATTATTGAAAATATAGAGATTTCCGACAAAATATATGTAAATGGAAACTTAAAGGGAATTGATTTTACAGGAATCATACAGGTGTTAGGAATTACAGAAGAGAAAGTAAACTTGAAATTAATGAAACTTAAAGTATCAAAGGTTGGTTTCTTTAGACCTATAAGGAGCTTAGGATTAAAGTATCTGTTTAAAGGAATAAATATTAAAGGTATAGAAAGCAAAAAAGATGAGATATTTATAGATATAAAAGAAATATTATTTGATGTGCCTTATGTAGATTTAAAGGTGACAAGTATATTTATTAATGAAGAATTTTTGTGTATAAGTGGAGAAGATGTTGAAGTATCAATAGACGGCAATATACTTAAAACAAGACCAGTTATTGAAGAGAGTCCAGAAGTAGAAGAAGAGATTAACAAGGTTGAAGATAACTATACTATAGGTAGAGAAAAAGTTAAAGAAAAGATGCCTAAAGCAATTCAAGGAGTATCAGATTATTTATTGGTGATTCCAGATATAATAGCATTAATATGCAGAATATTGAAAGACGACAGAGTATCTGTAAAGGTAAAACTTATAATTGCAGGTGCAATATCATATATAGTTGTTCCAGGAGATATAATACCAGATAAGATTCCTTTCATAGGGAAAATAGATGATATGGCAGTTGCATTTTTCGCTTTAAATAAGATTGTAACAGAAGTGCCTAATAACATTATTTTAGAAAACTGGCAAGGAGATAATGATCTAGTGGATGTATTAAATATAGCTTTAGATTATATCATGAATTGTACAAAAGCAAAGAATGTTGATAAATTATATAGTTTAATATTAAAGCTAAGTGAATTATAACTTAGAAAGGAATTGAGTAAATGAGCAAGAAGGTATATGCAATAAAAGAAGGTTTTGATAGCAAAAAAAACATTAGAATTAAAAATAAAATAGTTAATTCATGGAATGAATGTTTAATGTATGTCAAAGGCGTAAAAGGTGCAAAATATAAAAGCTTTGAGAATATAAATGATGCAAATGAATATCTAAGTCAAGATAATGATATGTTAATAAAAGGAGTAGATGAATATCCTCAAGATGCATTACATGTGTATGTAGATGGGAGTTATAATACATTTACTAAGAAATATTCTTATGCATTAGTTGCACTAAAGAATAATATTGTAGAATATATAGATAGTGGAGCAGAAGATGAAGATCCTAATTGTACTATAAGACAAGTTGCAGGAGAATTAAAAGCAGCAGAATTAGGTGTTAGATATGCAATTAGTAAGAATGAAAAGCAAGTAGTTATTATTCATGATTATGAAGGAATAGCCCATCATGCTAATGGAACATGGGATAGAAAAGATTCATCATCTGTTAGATATTATGAAACTATGAATAATCTAAAGAAGAGTATAAAAGTTATATTTGTTAAGGTAGATAGTCATACAGGTGATATATTTAATGAATTAGCAGATGAAAAGTGTAAAGAAAAGGTAGAAATAAAATCTGATAAAGTAGTTGATAAATACTTATCTAGCAATACAATATATGTTGCAAATGAAGAAGTTCAAAAACAAATATCAAGCTTAGCTATAGATAAAAAAGATAAAATAGTTATAAAAGCAGATAGTGAGAATCTACAAAAAAACGAAAGTAAAAAAACAGATAATATAATAAATGAAATTGTCAAGATACTTAAAGACATGCATTATGATAAACAAGAAAAATGTTTAGAATATGTAAAAAAACTTAAGAGTACAATGTAAATCTTCTGAATAAAATTATTAAAAGGTGGAAAAATAAAAATAGACGTTTAAATAATAAGAAGTAGAGGTGGATGTCTATGAACAAATACTTATGTGGAATGGCAACAGGAATGATTGTTGGAGCTAGTATTGGAATGATGGTTTTTCCTCAGCTTGATAGAAAAACTCAGAGGAAGATGAAAAATGCAGGAAACAAGGTAATTGATATGGCTACAGATTCATGTCATAATGTAATGATGTGTGGAAGAATGAAATAATCAAACATAAGCAAGAGAATGTGCATCTCTTGCTTTTTTTTGTAGAAAAAAATCAATACTAGTTAGACAATTTATTACAAATATAAAATGAATAATAAAAAAATCAAAAATACAAAAAATATTACATTTAATTGCTTTATATTACAAATTTATGGTATAATTTCTGTATTGATTAAATTTATGGGTTTATTGTAAGCAACAATTAGATAAAAAAGGATGTGTGCAAATGGAAATTCTATCGTTAGGGGAGAAGATTAAGAGAAAAAGAAAAGAATTAAACATGACATTAAAAGATTTAGCGAAGGATAGAATAACTCCAGGACAAATTAGTCTTATTGAATCAGGAAGATCTAATCCGTCTATGGACTTATTAGAATACCTTTCAGAAAATTTAAATACTACAATAGAGTATTTAATGGAATCAGAAGAAACTCAAGCTGAAAAGATATGTATGTATTATGAGCAGATTGCTGAGGCATATATATTTAGTGATAACTATTTAGCTAGTGAAAGGTATATAGATGAAGCACTGGTATATGTTGATAAATACAATCTAGAGTATAGAAAAGGTAGAATATTATATTTACAAGGAGAAATAAATAGACTGAAAAATAAATTGGAAGAAGCTCAAACATGCTATTTATCAGCAAATATTATTTTTGTTAAGAAGAAGAAATATACTGAAGTTGTGAAGATATTCTTAAAGTTAGGTAAAATAAGTGTTGAGTTGAAATCATATTATTCTGCAATTAGCTATTTAAAGCAAGCAGAATCAGTGTATTCAGAAAATAGTATTGGTGATGATTACACTCTTGGTGAGATATATTATAATTTATCTAATGTATATTATTTAATTGAGAAGTTTGAAGAATCAAAGAAATATGCATATTTATCAAAAGAAAAATTTGAACAGATAAATAATAAAGAAGCATATGCAAAATCACTTATGAAATTATCAGAAGAGTATATAAAAAATGGTGATGTAACAAATGCAATTAAATATTCTTCAAAAACATTAGAATTATTTTATGCAGCTAATAAACAAAATGATGTATCGACAATAGAAAATAGTTTGGGAGAATTGTTCTACAATTTTGGAGATATTACAGAATCAAGCAAACATTTAGAGCTTGCTAGAAGACTTAGAAGTGACAAAAAGAAGGACAAGCTTATTGATACATTAATAAATATTTGCAAAAACCACATAAAGTTAAAAAATATGAGCGAAAGTTCTGAGATATTAGATTATCTATATCAAATTGTAGATAATAAAGATATAGATAGAATAATTAGTTTAAATGAGTTGAAATATACAATTCATATGATTAATGAAGAAAATGATTCTGCAGAAAGAATACTTATAAAATCATATAATATAGCAAAAGAAAATGATAAATTGAAAAAAGCAGCGGATTTAAGTATAAAAATAAGTAAGTTCTATATGGACAATAAAGATCAAGATTTAGCAACTAAGTTCTTAGATGAAGGTGTAAGAATATTAAAGAATTTAGGAGTAATAGAAAAGAGGTGATAGATGATGGAAATATTATCAACAGGACAAAAAATAAAAAGAGCAAGAATATATAAAGGAATTACACTAAAGGAATTATGTAAAGATAAAATATCTATTTCTAAAATGAGTTGTATAGAAAATGGAAAAGTTAAAGCTGATAGCGAAACTATAAAATATATTTCTGAAATAATAGGAGTAGATTTTGATTACCTAATGCAAGATATATATGAGCAAATAGTAAGTAATTTGGAATCTATAAAAAAAGATAAATATACAGAAAAAGAATTAGAAGATAACATTGGAATAAATTTAAGCTATGCTATTGAATATGATTATAACAATTTAGCATTAGAATTAGTGCATATATTATTTAAATATTATTTAGATAACAAAAAATATGACAAATGTGAAGGGCTAATATCAAAATATTATGCAATATACGAAAATTATAATTCTGACGAGGCAACTTTGGTTTATTATACAGATCTTGCAGAATATTTAGTAGATAAAGAAGAATACTATGAAGCAATAGTATATTATAGTAGGTTAAGAGAAGCTAATATAGTTGATATAGAAAAATCCTTTAAAGAATATTCAAAAGTTGTTTGTAGAGAAGCTATCTGTTACTATATGCTTAAAGATTATAACAATGCTTATGAATTACTCAAAAAGATAATCAAGATAGAAGATCAAGAATGTGAAGTTCCAGAAGCGTATGAATATTATGCAGCAACATGTATAATGCTTGGATTTAAAGAAATTGATAAAAATATAGATATATTCTGTAAATTGGTTGGTGAAGACAAAAACAAGAAGGCCATGGCTCAGCTTGAATTTGCAAATGCGTATTTTAGAACAAAGGATTTTGCAAATGCAGAAAAGACTCTAGAAGAGGCATTAGAGAATTTTTCTAAAGATAACTTAGAAGAACGTGTAAACTTTATTAATGAATGTATAGGTATTTTATTAGATAACGGAGAATCTGAAAAAGCATATTCATTAATAGAAGGTAATTTAAATAATGCTATATCAACTGATGATATAAAACTTATCGAAAGATCATATTATTTAAAAGGTATGGCGTTAAAAGATTTAAATAGATTAAATGAAGCAGAGATGTATTTAAACTTATCATTAGATTCGCTATATAAATTTGGTACTAAAAAAGAAAGACATGATAGATATTTGGATTTGGGATATTTATATTATGAAGTTGGAGAACTTAAAGATGCGATTAAATACTTTAATTTTGCAATGGATATAGAAAAAGAAATGTAGGTAACTTAAATTAAGTGAAATAAAAGTTAAGGGATGGAAAAATTATTTTCTGTCCCTTTTTTAGAAGAAATTATAGTAATGTACTACTGTAATGGCACAATAACTATTGAGAGAAATAGGACAAGTAGCAAGCTGGATAAAAAAATATAAAAAAATTAAAAATAAACTTTGACTTTCTTTGACTTATAGTTTATAATAAAATCATAAGATAAATCTATTGCATATAAATGATATGTAATAGCTAAGGAGGAATGAATAATGAATGTTGAAAAAATGACACTTAGAGTACAGCAAGCTTTAAATGAAGCTAATTTAACTGCTGTTAGAAATAATCATCAACAAATAGACGTAATACATTTATTTTCAGCTTTAGTAGAACAAGAAGATGGTTTGATTCCGAATATATTTAGTAAAATGGGAGTAGATATTAAAGGGTTAAAAAATACCATTAATAATAAATTACAAGCAATGCCTAAAGTATTAGGAGATGCAGCAGGAAGTTCTAGTATGTATATTACTAGAAATGTAGATGAAGTATTAGTAAAAGCAGAAGAAATAGCAGACAAGTTTGAAGATTCATATGTATCAGTAGAACACTTGATGTTAGCAATAATGAAAAAAGCTAATAGTTCAGACGTTAAGGAAATATTAAAACAATATAATATTACTGAAAAGAATTTTATGGAAGTTCTTAAAGCAGTAAGAGGGAGTCAAAAAGTAGAAACTAATGATCCAGAAGGAACTTATGAAGCATTAGCTAAATACGGAACTAACTTAGTTGAACTTGCTAAAAAACATAAGTTAGATCCAGTTATAGGCAGAGATGAAGAGATAAGAAGAACAGTTAGAATTTTATCAAGGAGAACTAAGAATAATCCAGTACTTATAGGTGAACCTGGTGTAGGTAAAACTGCAATTGTTGAAGGATTGGCAGAGAGAATAGTAAGAGGAGATGTTCCTGAAGGTCTAAAAGACAAAATAATATTCTCTTTAGATATGGGATCACTTATAGCAGGTGCTAAATATCGAGGTGAATTTGAAGAAAGATTAAAAGCTGTATTAAAGGAAGTACAAAATAGTGAAGGTAAGATTATATTATTTATAGATGAAATTCACACTATTGTAGGAGCAGGTAAAACTGAAGGTGCAATGGATGCAGGTAACTTAATAAAACCTTTGCTTGCAAGAGGTGAATTACATTGTATAGGTGCAACTACATTTGATGAGTATAGACAATACATTGAGAAGGATAAAGCTCTAGAAAGAAGATTTCAAACTGTAGTAGTTGATGAACCAACAGTTGAAGATACAATTTCTATTTTGAGAGGATTAAAAGAAAAATTTGAAATACATCATGGAATAAGAATTCACGATTCTGCAATTGTGTCTGCAGCTAAGTTATCAGATAGATATATTCAAGATAGATATTTACCAGATAAAGCTATTGATTTAATTGATGAAGCAGGTGCTATGATTAGATCAGAGATAGATTCATTACCTACAGAATTAGATGCTGTTCGTAGAAAAGTATTTATGTTAGAAACAGAAAAAGAAGCACTAGAGAAAGAAAATGATGATGCATCTAAGAAAAGGTTAGAGGATTTATCAAAAGAATTAGCAGAATTAAAAGAAAAAAATGATGAAATGACTGCTAAATATGAAAAAGAAAAAGAGCATATTACTGATATAAGAACATTAAAGAAAAGGTTAGATGAAGCTAGAGGAGAATTAGAAAAATACGAAAGAGCTTATGATTATAACAAAGTTGCAGAAATTCGTTATTCTTTGATTCCTAGCATAGAACAAGAAATAGAAGCAAAGGAAGCTGAAGTAAAAGACAATTATGAAGGTGCATTATTAAAAGAAGAGGTAACTGAAGAAGAAATATCTGAAGTATTATCTAAATGGACTGGAATACCTGTTTCAAGATTAATGGAAGGTGAAAGAGAAAAATTATTAAGACTTGATGAAGAACTTAAGCATAGAGTAATAGGTCAGGAATCAGCGGTAGAAGCTGTAAGTAGTGCTATTCTTAGAGCTAGAGCAGGTCTTAAAGATGAAAACAAACCTATAGGATCATTTATTTTCTTAGGACCTACTGGAGTTGGTAAGACAGAACTTGCAAAGACATTGGCTAGAACTTTATTTGATAGTGAAGATGCTATGATAAGAATTGATATGTCTGAATATATGGAGAAACATGCAGTGTCTAGATTAGTTGGAGCTCCTCCAGGATATGTAGGATATGAACAAGGTGGTCAGTTAACAGAAGCAGTTAGAAGAAAACCATATAGTGTAATTTTATTTGATGAAATTGAAAAAGCTCATGAAGATGTATTTAATATGTTCTTACAGATATTAGATGATGGTAGATTGACAGACAATAAAGGTAAAACAGTTGATTTTAAGAATACTATAATTATTATGACTTCTAATATTGGATCTCAATATATTCTTGAGAACAATGATAATAGTAAGGATATGGTAATGCAAGCTTTAAGAAGTAAATTTAAACCTGAATTCTTGAACAGAGTAGATGATATAATAATGTTCAATTCATTAGGTGAAGATGGTATAAAGAAGATTATAGATATATTCTTACAAGATGTTAAATCTAGATTAACAGATAAGAATATAGACTTAGAAGTATCAGATAAGGCAAAAACTATGATGGCAAGAGAAGGATATGATCCTGTATATGGTGCAAGACCTTTGAAGAGATATATTCAAAATAGCATAGAAAATACTCTTGCAAGAATGATAATAAAAGGTACAGTAGGATATGGTGATACAGCTTATTGTGACGTAGATGATAATGGTGAACTTATAATAACAAAAAAATAATTAGATAAAAGAAAAGGGCTTGTCGCATTAGTAGTTAAAAACTGCTAGCGACAAACCCTTTTTTTATGTCTTAAATTAATTATTTATAAATAAACTTAATCTTTGCCGCTAAATAAAAGCTATATAATTTGACATAAATTACAAAAACATATATTATATGAAAGAATGTACAAAAAGGTTGTATAAAATTTGAATATAAACAAATTTTTATATAATAATAAGTAAATATGGAAGATAAATATATGTTTAATAAACTAAAAAAGGTATTATGTTTAATGATATTAATTTCTAATACTGATATAAAGAAAGTATTAAATCTTTTGAATTATTATAATATATAAAAACAGAAAGAATGATTATATGCAGATATTAAGGAGGGGGATTATGAAAAAAAGCTATTGGATTGTGTATGGATTTCTTAATTGAGCAAATTTCATATTTGCTCATCGGCTAAATATCTAGTTTTTATTTTAAATAAAAAGGAAGATCACCCCAAATGTTGAATAAAATAAATAACAACAATCCACAACAAAAGGAGTGAT